>NZ_CP035501.1:4821250-5121666 GCF_004135585.1 Sphingosinicella sp. BN140058
AAGCACAATTTCGGCATGGCCAAGCCCGAGGGCTATCGCAAGGCGATCCGGTTGATGGAACTCGCTGACCGTTTCGGCCTGCCCGTGATCACCTTGGTCGATACCGCCGGTGCCTTTCCCGGCGTCCAGGCCGAGGAACGCGGCCAGGCCGAGGCGATCGCCCGTTCGACCGAGCGCTGCCTGTCGCTCAAGGTGCCGCTCATCGCAGCGATCGTCGGCGAAGGCGGGTCGGGCGGCGCGATCGCCATCGCTGCCGCGAACCGCGTGCTGATGCTGGAGCACAGCGTTTATGCCGTGATCTCGCCCGAAGGCTGTGCATCGATCCTGTGGCGCACCGCCGAGAAGGCGCCGGATGCCGCCGAAGCGATGCGGGTCACCGCCGCCGATCTCAAGCAACTGGGCGTGATCGACCGGATCGTCGCCGAGCCGCTCGGCGGTGCCCACCGCGCCCCAGCCGAGGCGATCGCGGCGCTCGGCAGCGCGCTCGGCGAGGAACTCGACGCTCTCAGCGCGCTCAGTCCGGAGCAGTTGCTCGCCGACCGCCGCGCCAAATATCTCGCAATCGGCTGAGCCCGGACTCCTTCCGGCGGCGAAAGGAACCTTCTCCTGCTCTGCCCCGTTCGTTTGCGACGAATTGTCGGTATGCGTGAGGAGGGAGAGGATGAAGGTGAAGGCGCTGATGACGCTGTCGGTGACGGCTGTCTCGGTGACGGCTCTGGTCGCGAGCGGCGCCGAGTCGCAGGGCCGCACCCGGAGCATCTCGCAGAGTTCCGCGGCGCAGGCGGCGCAGCAGCATCCACAGATCGTCGCCGAATTCGGCGGTGAGGACACCAGTGCGCGATCCGCTTACGTCCGCTCGGTCGGCTCCCGGGTGACCGCACAGAGCAACATCACGGGCGGCGGCAACGCCTTCCGCATCACCACGCTCAATTCGCCCGTGATGAACGCGTTCGCCGTACCCGGCGGCTATTTGTACGTCACCCGCCAGCTGATCGGGCTGATGAACGACGAGGCGGAGCTTGCCTCCGTGCTCGGCCACGAGGCCGGCCACGTCGCCGCGCGCCACAGCAAGCAGCGCCAGCGCGCCAGCATCCTCAGCCAGATCCTTTCGGTGGGCGCTGCGGTGCTGACCGGATCGAGCGAGCTCGGCCAGCTCGCCGGACAGGTGAGCCAGGGGCTGGTGCTGAGCTATTCGCGCAGCCAGGAGCTCGAAGCGGACGATCTCGGCGTCCGCTATATCGCCGCCGCCGGCTACGATCCGCTCGCCTCCGCCCAGTTCCTGGGCTCGCTGGGGGCAGCGACCTCGCTCGAGGCGCGCGCCTCCGGCCGCAACGATGAACGCTCGACGCCGAGCTGGGCGCGAACCCATCCGTTGAGCTCGGAACGGGTGACTCGCGCGACACAGAAGGCCCGCGCCACCGGACGCACAACGGGCCTGCGCAACCGCGACCAGTTCCTCGCCCAGATCGACGGCATCATGGTCGACGACGATCCGCGGCAGGGCGTGATCGATGGCCGCACCTTCCGCCATCCCGATCTTCGGCTCCGCTTCACCGTGCCGGACGGATACGGCATGCAGAACGGCACCAATGCGCTCAGCATCGTCGGCCAGGGCGGCCAGGCCCAGTTCAC
This sequence comes from Sphingosinicella sp. BN140058, assembly GCF_004135585.1. Classification (NCBI taxonomy): domain Bacteria; kingdom Pseudomonadati; phylum Pseudomonadota; class Alphaproteobacteria; order Sphingomonadales; family Sphingosinicellaceae; genus Sphingosinicella; species Sphingosinicella sp. BN140058. The sequence goes on from NZ_CP035501.1 coordinate 4,822,883, forward strand.
CGGCAGCGCGTTCAACGGCAGCATGGCCAATTACGTCGCCGCCGCCTTCCAGTCGGTCGTCGGCCAGCAGGGAAGGGTCAATTTCAGCCAACCCCGCACCACCACGATCGGAGGCATTCCGGCCGCCTATTCCACGGCCCGCGTCTCTACACAGTCGGGCGAGGTCGACCTCACCATCGTCGCCTATCAATGGAGCGCGAACAGCGCCTATCATTTTGCCCTGATCACGCCTGCGGGGGCCGGGATCGGGCCATTCGAAGCGATGGTCCAGTCGGTGGGCCGGTTGAGTGCGGCGGAAGCGGCGGCGATCCGGCCGAGAGTGATCGACGTGGTCACGGTAGCGTCGGGCGACACCGTCCAGAGCCTGGCCAATCGCATGGCCTATGACGATCTCAAGCTCGAGCGTTTTCGGGTGTTGAACGGGCTCGCCGCTAACAGCAGCCTCTCGCCGGGGCAGAAGGTCAAACTGGTGGTCTACGGCACGCGCTGACCGCGCAACGCTGGGCGATCCTCGCTACCGAGGCTTCAACGAGAAAGGGCGGCGAAACCGAAGTTTCGCCGCCCCCTCTTTTGCCCCGCGGCGGCCGCGCCGCCGCCGACACCATTAGGTGTTCTTGAGGCCGTTGTTCACGTTGTTGAACGTGCTGGTCACGCTGCCACCGACGCTCTTCATCGCGGTGATGGCGGCAACGGCGATGAGGGCGGCGATGAGGCCGTACTCGATGGCGGTCGCGCCCTTGTTGTTCTTGATCAGCTTACGAATAAACATCATGTCCGGTCTCCTGTTCCAAAGCGCTCGGAAGTCCACACTTCCATGCCCCCGACCCGTAATCACGTGGGCATGCTGCGTTTTTAGGGAGTGAAGGTTTCGAAAACGTTAGCGCGAACCCCGGTCCTGCACGGACTACATGTTCTGGGTGGCGTTGTTGGACACCGTGTTCCACATCCTGATCGTGCTGCCGCCGACCGAGCCCATCGCCACCATGCCGGCGACGACGATCAGGGCGCAGATCATGCCATATTCGATGGCTGTTGCCGCCTTCTCGTCCCGGACCAGCTTTGCTACCCAGCGCTTCACGTCGGCATCCTTTTGCGCGCATGCATTCGCGTATCGGGATAGAACAGCGACGTTAACACTTTCCTAGGAAGGCGACGCTTGCCGGAAAAAATCCCGACGATGACGGTAGTTGCCGCCGCCCTTGTGCGCGCCGACGGCCGCATCCTGCTCCAGCAACGCGCACCGGGCCGGGCGATGGCCGGCCTGTGGGAGTTTCCCGGCGGCAAGGTCGAGCCCGGCGAGCGGCCGGAGGCCGCGCTTGTGCGGGAACTCGGCGAAGAGCTCGGCATCCGGGTCGATGCGGCGGATCTGGCGCCTGCGACCTTCGCCAGCGCCGACAATGATCGCCGGCACATGCTGCTCCTGCTCTATGTCTGTCGCCGCTGGCGGGGCACCCCCGAAGCGCTCGATGCGACGGCGATCGACTGGGTATCGCCGGACGACATGCGCGCGCTGGCGATGCCGCCGGCGGACATTCCCCTGATCCCGATCCTGAAGGCGTTGCTGCCGCTCAGCGCGGCTTGAGCGCCGCGGCCAGCGAGGTCGTGGCGCTGCCCCGCCGCGCCGGCTTGGGCTGGCTCGGCGCCGGTGCCCAGCCGAGCAGGTGGAGTATCTCGAAACGTTCGGTCGTCTTGCCGTCGCCCTCCGCGTGCGCCGCGAAATCAGCGATCGCGGCAGCCAGGCCATAGCGGCTGATCGGCCGGCCCGCCCGCGCGGCAAGGACATTGGTCGCGGCCATTGCACGCAGATCGGCAATCAGCCGCATCAGGCCTGAGAAACGTACGTTTACGCCGTGACTGTCGACCACCGGAAGGGCGAAGCCGGCCCGGCTCAGCAGGTCGCCCGCCGCGCGCACGTCGATCTGGGGATGAACGCGCGCCGCAATCCCACCATCAGCCTCATCGGCGGCCATCATCGCGGCACGCAGCCTGGGAAGCGTGCCGGCGCCCGCGAAGGCGGCGAGGAACAGCCCGTCCGGCACGAGCGCCCGCCGGATCAGCAGAAGCGCGCCCGGAAGATCGTTGACCGTGTCGAGCAGACCGATCGACACGACGAGATCGAAGGCGCCGTCGGCAAAAGGCAGACGATCCTCGTCGCACTGCACGCCTTCGACGGCCCGCGCAAAGGCGAAAGAGGGATCCGCGAAAGTCACCGCGAGTCCGCGGGCACTCAGCCCGTCACCGAACGCCGGGTCGGCCGCGCCGAGCACCAGCGCATGTCCGAAGCTGCGGGTGACGCTGTCCAGCCGATCGAGCAGATCCTCGCCGATCAGCCGATGAAGATAGTCCGCGCCGGCAAAGCGGCCGGCGGCACGATCGCGGCGAAGTCTGCGTAGCCGGCGATCGAACGGCGTGTCCTGACTCATCGCGCAGCCTTAGAGGGGGTTGGCAGCGAAAGCCATGCTCCGCCAACCGGCTAAGCACGCGAAGAGGCCGGCCCTCCCGCGAGAAGACCGGCCTCACCCCCGCTACGCAACTGGGGAGATCGACCGCCGTCGATGCCTGCTTATCCTGCGATTCGGTTGAGTTCCGGCTGAATGGAGTGGTCAGCCACGGTTCAGCCGCTGCTCGGGCTTCACCTCTGCCGCGCCGTGGGTGCCGAGCAGGCGCCCGACGCCGGAGCCGACTGCAAGCGCGAAGGCGGGAAGAGACGCCGTGGCCGGCGGCGCGGGGTGCCTTGCCGCATTCGAGCGCGTGCCGTCGCGGTCCGGGATGGTCGTGGCGACGCTCGCATCTGCGTCAACCGCATCGCGAAGTCGCTCGACGCGGACACCGGAGCGCCACACTACCGCATGGCCGTCCGGAATGTCCTGCCAGGCGGCACCGAGACGGATCATTGCGGTGCCGCAGCGCCGGCACTGGCTGAAATGATATCCGCCGCTGTAGGCGTGGATTTCGCCCGCTTCATGGCCGCCGAGCGCGCATAGCAACTTCATCGTTCGTCCTCGCCGGTGGTCGGAGCGGAAGAGCGCTGCCGGCGTGGCCAGGCCGAAGGAGGGCGGCCAGACGCGTGAGCAGGGAAGGGGGAAGGCGGCACGGGCGCGCCGATGCGAGATCGACCTTGGCCCGCCAAGAAGCGATGCCGATACGCCGCACCGCTCACCGCTTCCCTTACGCAACTCGCACCGAACAAACACTCGTTGGTACCGGGATGCGGATAGCGCGGACCGCCTGTGGCCACACGCTAGGAGATGTACGTGCGTATTTGTACGTGATCCGCGATGCAGGGCATGCGGTCCCTGCAGCCGCGCGGAACTCTGCCGCGGAGCGAGTTCCGCTCAGTCGGCCTGGGCGCGGTAGGGTACCCATTCGCGCAGCGGACAGGCGGCGCCCGGGATGCTGGTGCCGGGGTCGAGGCCGCGTACCAGGTCGCCGCGGCAATATTCGCTGCCATGCGCCTCGATGATCAGCGTGTTCAGCGGCCGCAGCCCCGGACAGTCCGCCTCCAGCCGGTTGACCCAGATGGTGCGGCCTTCCCGGCGAACGATGGTGCGGCGATCGACGATCGCCAGACCCTGGCTCTGCCGCGTCGGGATGCAGCTCTGCGGCGGGCCGGCGGTGCGATCGGCGATCTCGCCCGCAAACGCCTCCTGATCGCGCGTGGTCGCGGGATCCCCCTGTCCGGCGCAGCCGACGAGGGCGAGCCCGAGAGGGAGCCATGGCAGCAGCAGCTTCATCTTCGCCTCCATCAGAAGAACAATTTGCGCAGACTCAAACGCACCGAACGGCCAAGCGGATCAAGATAATCCGGCTGATAGCTGAGCGGGGTCGTGCCGCTTGCGTCGGTGACGCGCGGACGGCTGTTGAAGACGTTGTCGACCGACAGCGACACCCGCGCGCCACGGAAGAACGGCACCTTGCGAACCAGCGATCTTTGCTGGCTGAGATCGGCGAACAGGCGAAGGTTGATCGTCGCGAGATCGGAGAAAGCGAGGTCGCTGCGGGTGCCGCCGCCGGAGACGGGGCCGCCGAGCACATTGGTGCCGCTCTGCCAGCTGCCATTGATGCGCGCGCCGAAGCCGTTGCGGAAGACGCCGGCATCGAGATCGATCTGGTGCCGCGCCGTGCCGCCGCGATTGCCGGCCGCCGAGCCATTGAGGAAATCCAGTTCCGGAACACCGGGCCGGATCAGCACCGAATCCTCGAAACGCCACGTGTGGAACAGCCCTAGCTGGATGCGGCCGCCGCCTGGGCCTCCGCCGAAGCCGCCGCGACCGCCCCGGAACCCGCCACGGCCACCCGGTCCGCGGCCGCCGCCTGGGCCCTGACCCGCATTTTGCGGCGGCCCGCCCTCGGAGCGCCCTTGCGGTGGCGGCGTGCCGCCGGTCGCCGGCGTGCCCGGCGCCGGTGCCGCCCCCGGCGCCGCGGGCGGTCCGCCGTCGCGGCTGCCGCGACGGCCCTGCCGCGGCTGCGGCTGCGGCCCGAACGGCAGCGACAGGTTCAATCCCCAGCGCAGCTCGCGGCGCTTGGACCTGGCGAAATTGAGCGGCCTCGCGTCGATGCGGAGCAGCCGGCCGTCGGCGTCGCGCACGAACCGGTCCGGGAACGCGGCCTCGATCTCGGCCGTCGCCGTCGGGAAGGATGCGATCGGATTGTCGATCCTGGTGTCCGTGTAATTGGCCGACACGGTCAGATCCTTCTGGCCGGTGAACGGCCGCACCGTCGCGCCCAGTTTGTAAACCCGTCGATTGTCGGCGACGAGCTGCGGGTTGCCGCCTTCGAGCCGGCTGATGTCGACCGTCTCACCGCGCACGAAATCGAACACGCGGACGTTGGGCGTGAGCAGCACCGGATCGCCCAGTTGGCTGATGCTCGGCGGGCCTTCCTCGTCGGTCATCGACGCGATCAGGCTGATCATGTCGATCGGCGACCAGTTGAGCCCGGCACCGAGCGTGCGCAGGGTGCCGAAATCGGAGAAATGCTCGACCTCGGCATTGGCGTTGAGGGAGAGGTTTCCGATTGCCTCCAGGAAGCCCTCGCGCCGGCTGGCGATCGGGATGTCGATATTGGCCTGGCCGTGGGTACGGTCGCGGGAGAGATCGCGGGTGGTGACGATTCCGGCGCGGAGCGACTCGCTCTCGAGATCGCGGGTGTCGAAGCCGACGCGCAGGCTGGCATTGATCTCCCCGCCCGGCAGCAGGAACAACGGGCCGCTCGCCACCGCCTCGGCGGAGCCGATGTTGGTGAGCGAGCGCGTGCGGTCGCTCGGCCGCGCCAGGAACAGGGTGTCGCTGAGATCGCCGCGCGGATCGACGTTCGGATCGTTTGCGAGGATCCGTTCCTGGATCAGAGTCGGCAGGATGCCCTGGTTGGTGACGTTGTCGCTGCTGTTGCGATCGTAGTTGCCGGTGAACGACCAGCGCCAGCGGTCGACGTCGCCGTTGAGCGCGAGCCCGGTGTGGAATGCGCGACTATCGTTCAGCCGGCGCAGCGGGCCCGCGGTCGGCAGGTAGCGGAAAACGGTGTCAGCGCCGGGCTGCGCAAACGGGCTGCCCGCCGGAACGTCGAGCGTGATCGAGGGAAGGCCGAACCGGCTTTCGCTGCTGTTGATGTCGAGGCTGGTGTTGAGCGTCGCCGACACGTTGCCGAAGATCGTCCGGTTGAGCGTCGCGGCCATTTCCCAGCTTTCCGTCTCACCGAGCAGGGTGCGGTAGGGCGCCAGGCTCGGCACGGCGGGATCGCCCGTGCCGGCCGTCGCCTGGACGATGTCGCGCTCGCTCTCGAACAAGGGCGATTGCTTCGAATATTCGGCATCGACGGTCCAGCGGCCATTGTCGTTCAGCTGCAGGACGTTGATGTCGGCTTCATGGCTCGGCCGCCCGCCTTCGGTCGCGACTCCCGCCTCGAGCTCGGCCGTGACCGCGCGGAAACGCCGACGCAGCACGAAATTGACGACGCGCTGGTCTGCCCGATAGCCGTAACGCAGCGCGACTTCCTCCGGGAACACCTCGACCCTGGTGATCGCTTCCGGGGGGATGTTGCGGATCTCGCGGAAGCCGGAGATGCGCCGGCCGTTCAGCAGCACGACCGGGCTGCCGCCGTCCCGTCCGCGTCCGCTGGACGTCTGCGGCGCAAGCGCCTCCAGCAACTCGCCGATGTTGCTCGCGCCATAAGCCCTGATGTCGCGGCGATCGAGGGTCACCTCTGCCGGAATGTCGGTGTCCACGGTGCCGCGGGCCCGAGTCCCGGTGACCACGATCTCCTCTTCTTCCTCCGCATCCGGCTCCTGCGGCGCCGGCTCTGCCGGCGGCGCGCTTGCCTGGGGGGCGGCCGCCGCGCCGACATCGGTGCCGCTCTCCGGCGCAGCGGTCACGCCCACGGTCGGCGATTCCGCGCTCGACGGCTGTTCCGGCGGGGCGTCCTGGCCGGACACGGTCTGAGAGGCGGCAGCAATCGCAAGCAGAAACAGATCAGAATTCACGCGGGACTACCTTTTCGGGTTCTTCTCGTTCGGAGGGGTCGGGGGTGGTCAAATTCGGCTGAACCGAGGCTGTATCGGGGGCTTGCGGCAAATGCGCTTCAGAGAGACAAGGGTTCCATGACAATTTCGGGAGCCGTCCGCACCGGCGCTGCGATTGCCGCTCGAGGGCTGCTCGATTTCGCGCTGCCGCCGCGGTGCCCGGCGTGCGGCGTGATCGTTCCCGATCCCAATCGCTTCTGCCTGGAGTGCTGGAGCGGGCTTCACTTTCTCGGGGATCCGTGCTGCCGACGCTGCGGCCTTCCTTTCGCCTTCGCGGTCGCAAGCGACGCCGAATGCGCCGGCTGTCTCGGCGAGCCGCCGCGTTTCGACCGCCTCCGCGCGGCCGTGGCCTATGGCGAGATTGCACGCAAGGTGGCGCTGAAACTCAAATATAGCGGCCGCCCAGGCATCGCCGGTACCCTTGCTGCGTTGATGGTCCGCCACGTCCGGCCGTCCGTGGAAAGATCGGAGACGCTGCTCGTGCCGGTGCCGCTGCACCGCTGGCGGATCTGGAGCCGCGGCTACAACCAGTCGGCGCTGATCGCCGCCTCGCTGGCGAAGCGGACCGGCATCGCCGCCGCCAACGACCTCCTCCGCCGCACCCGCCACACGCCGCCGCTGCGCGGCCTCGGCCGCCGCGAGCGCGCCGAAGCGGTGCGCGGCGTGTTCGCACTTGCGCCCGGAGCCGAGGCTGCGCTCGCCGGGCGCCGCATCATCCTGGTCGACGACGTCTTCACCACCGGCGCCACCGCCGGGGCGTGCGCACAGGCCTTGAAGCGAGCCGGAGCGGCGGAGGTCGAGGTGCTGTGCTGGGCGCGGGTCGTCAGAGAGAACGAAGTCTAATTCTGGCACGTCTGGCGCCGAGAGCAGCGCCGGAGCGGCATTTACCGTGTCCGCCGCGTGGACGTTCCTGCTACTTGGCCCCTCTATCCGGGGGAGTAACCGGTTCGTGACGACCATCTACCTGTCGAGCCTCGGCTCGGGCGGCGCCGTTCTGCGCAATGATAAACTCGACTACGCGTTTGCTGCTGCTGGCGACGTGAATGGAGACGGCTTCGGCGATGTTCTTGTCGCCGGCAAAGGCAATACCGGAGCAAACGAACTTGCCGGCGCTTACCTCCTTTTCGGCAGGGAGGGGGGGGTGGCAGGTATCGACCTTGCCAATCTGGCTGCCACAGACGGATTTTTCATGCAATCGCCTTCTTTCTCTGTGGAGGTCGCTTCTGCCGGAGACTTCGACGGAGACGGGTACGATGACATGCTTATCGGTGATGCATGGCTGAACGGCAGTGCGGGGGACACCTACCTCATCCGCGGTGCGCCATCCAACTCTGGAACGTTGAGCCTTCCGGCTCCGCATGGTGCCGGCATCGTCATGGACAGCAGTGTCAAGGCAGGGGTGCCCTATATATTCAACGTGAGCCTTTCCTCGGCCGGCGACATCAACAACGATGGCTACGACGACGTTCTGGTAAGCAGCATCCTCAACCGTGCTTGGGTCGTCTACGGCAAAGAAGGTGCGCTAAAGGATGTTGATCTCGACGCGCTTCAGCCCACAGACGGTTTCATGATTGCGGGTGAATCCCGATACAATGATCCAAATATGGCTGCAAGTCCCGAGCTCCTTTCAGTCGGGGACGTAAATGGTGACGCTATCGACGACTTCGCGTTCAACAATTATGTCATCTTTGGAAAGCAGTTGCCGTTCAGTAATCTTAGTGTCGAAGCACTTGCCGCATCGCAAGGCTTTCACTTCGTCGATGGCTACAGGATAGCCGCTGCGGGTGACGTCAACGGCGACGGCATCAAGGATATGATCGCCACGAACAGTGAGCATGAGGCTTATGTCGTGTTTGGCAGACGCGGCGGCGGTTCTATCGATCCTTCAAACCTTGGTTCCGGTGGGTTTGCTCTTCACTCGCCGCTTGATCGTGACATCACCGAAGCAGCAGGTGCGGGGGATGTGAACGGCGATGGCTTCGACGACCTGATTGTCGGTGCGAGGGAAAACTGGCTCTCCGGGAAAGACACTGGGGGGGCCTATGTCATATTTGGCAAGGCCGCTGCGAACTCCGTAGATCTCGCCAGCCTGCCCGATAGTGCCGGCTTCTTCATCCAAGGTGCGAGCGCCGAGAAGTGGGCCGGAGACAGGGTCGCCAAAGCTGGTGATCTCAACGGAGATGGCTTTGCCGACATCCTTATCGGGGCGGCGGCCAGGGATAGTTCAAAATCGATTGTCTACGCGGTTTACGGCTTGATGCCGACCGCAGCTGTGACCCGGACGGGGTCCGCAGGCGGGCAGACGATAAGTGGCGGCGCTTTCGGAGACACGCTCTACGGGCTCGGCGGCGACGATCGCCTGCTCGGCGGGGCGGGAGACGACATCCTTGACGGGGGCGAAGGTACCGACACGCTTGTAGGAGGGGCGGGCAACGACATTTTTGTCGCCGATCAGGCCGACTCCATATTGGAAGCTGCCGGCGCGGGAACGGATGAGGTTCGTACTGCTGCAGGAATCTTCACCCTGAGTGAAAATGTCGAAAAGCTGACGGGTGTCGGCACCGGCGCACAGGTGCTTACCGGAAACGCAGGTGACAACGTCATCGATGGCGGCGCCGGAGCGGATCGAGTGGTCGGACTCGGCGGTAACGACACCTACTACGTAGACAATTCGGGGGACGTGATCGTCGAGGCCGCCAACGCGGGGACCGATGAGGTTCGCACTGCGCTTGCCGTTTATACCTTGGCAGCCAATGTTGAAGTTCTCACTGGAACGTCGGCCACCGGCCAAACGCTAAACGGCAGCGAAGTGGGCAATCTGATCGACGGCGGTGCCGGCAATGACATCATGAATGGTCTTGGCGGTGCCGACACGTTGCGCGGCAATGCGGGCAACGATGTCTACATCGTCGGCGCCGGCGATGTCGTGGTCGAGGCGGCGGGCAACGGCACCGATCGGGTGCGTACCGCGCTTGCTTCCTATTCGCTCGCCGCCAATGTCGAGGAACTGGTCGGCACGGCGGCAACCGGGCAGGGGCTGTCCGGCAACGCTCTGGCCAACACGATCACCGGCGGCAGCGGCAACGATATTCTCGACGGCGCGGGCGGCGCCGACATCCTGCAGGGCGGGCTCGGCGACGATATCTATTTCTTCGACGGCAGCGATGCTTTGTTGGAAGCTGCGAATGCGGGCACCGACGAGGTGCGCGTGTCGTTCGCCGCTTATACGCTGGCGGCCGCGAACATCGAGAACCTCACCGGCACGTCGGCGGCTGGCCAGGCGCTGACTGGAGATGCGGGCGCCAACGTCATCACCGGCGGCACCGGCAACGACACGCTGGATGGCGGTGCGGGCGCCGACACTTTGCGCGGCGGCCTTGGCAACGACATTTATCTGGTCGATGCCGAGGACATCGTGGTCGAGGCGGCGAATGCCGGCACCGACCAGGTCCGCGTCTCGCTCGCGGCGTACACGCTCAGGGCCGCGAACGTCGAGATCCTGACCGGGACGTCGGCGACCGGGCAGACGCTCAACGGCAACGAGCTCGGCAATTTGATCGACGGCGGTGCCGGCAACGACATCCTGAACGGCCTCGGCGGCAGCGACACCTTGCGCGGCAATGGCGGCAACGACGTCTACATCGTCGGCGCCGGCGATGTCGTCGTCGAGGCTGCGGGCAACGGCACGGACCGGGTCCGCACCGCGCTTGCGTCCTATTCGCTCACCGCCGATGTCGAGGAACTGGTCGGCACCGCCACCACCGGCCAGATCCTGCTTGGCAATTACATCGCCAACACGATCACGGGCGGCAGCGGCAACGACTTTCTGGACGGCGGCAATGGCAGCGACATCCTCCAGGGCGGGCTCGGCGACGACGTCTATTTCTTCGACGGCAGCGACGGCCTGGTCGAGGCGGCCAATGCCGGCACCGACGAGGTCCGGGTGGCGGTGGCGAGCTTCACCCTGGGTGCCAATTTCGAGAACGTGACCGGCACCGGCAGCGCTGGCCAGGTCCTGACCGGCAACACGGCGAACAATCTGATCGACGGCGGCCTCGGTGCCGACCGGATGGTCGGGCTCGGCGGCAACGACATCTATCTGATCGACAATTTGGGCGACGTTGTCGTCGAAGCGGCCGGGGAGGGTGTGGACGAAGTCCGCACCGCGCTCGGCAGCCGCACCGACTTCAGCCAGCTCTACGTGCTCGCCGCCAATGTCGAGACTTTCACCGGCACCTCGACGACGGGGCAGGGCGTGCGCCTCAATGCTGGTGACAATGTCGTGCGGGTGCTGATGGGCAACGACCTGCTCGTGCTCGACGACGGCGGCAACGACCAGGTCAATGCCGGCGGCGGCGCGGACTTCCTCTACATGGGGGCGGCGTTCGGCAATGGCGATGCGCTGAACGGCGGCGCCGGCAACGACACGGTGTCGCTGACCGGCACTTACGCGCTCACCCTCCAGGCCGACGATCTCGTCTCGATCGAGAAGCTGATCCTCGACAGCTCCGGCAATGCGGCGGCGCCCTACACCTATGCCATCGTCATGAACAACGCCAACGTCGCCGCCGGCCAGCAGCTGGTGGTCGCGGCCGAGGCGCTGCTCGCCGGCGAGGTGCTGAGCTTCAACGGTGCCGGCGAAACCGACGGCAGCTACAGCGTCCAGGGCGGCCGCGGCGGCGATACGATCGTCACTGGCGCCGGTGCCGACCGGATCTGGGGCAATGGCGGTGCCGATCTCCTCACCGGCGGCGCCGGCAAGGACCTGTTCGACTATCGCGCGGCGAGCGACTCCACCGCCGCTGCGCGCGACCGGATCGGCGACTTCGCCGCCGGCGACCAGATCCTGCTTCAGGCGATCGATGCCGACGGCGCTGCCGGCAATGGCGACAGCGCTTTCCGCTTCATCGGCGCGGCGGCGTTCAGCCACAGCGCCGGCGAGCTTCGCGCCAGCGCCGCGACAGGCATTCCGAACGGCTGGCTGGTCGAAGGCGACGTCAATGGCGACGGCATCGGCGATCTTTCGATCCTGGTCGTCGCAACGCCAGGCTATCAGCTCAGCGCCGCCGACTTCGTCTTGTAAACATGGGCGCCCGCTCCGGCGGGCGCGCGCCTCCCAATGGACATTTTCCCGCCCGCGCGTGTTCATGTTGACAGGCGCGGGCGTGTCGCCGCACTGCGCCCGCATATCCAGCAGCGAGACATCTTCATGGCACGCGTCGAGATCTACACCAAGTTCACCTGCCCCTATTGCTTCCGCGCCAAGCGCCTGCTCGACGAGAAGGGCGTGACCTACGAAGAATATGAAGTGACCCAGATCCCGGGCAAGCGGGACGAGATGCTCGAGCGTTCCAATGGACGCCACACCGTGCCGCAGATCTTCATCGATGGCCGTCACATCGGCGGCTCCGACGACCTCCACGAACTCGATCGGCAGGGCGAGCTCGATCCCCTGCTGCAGGCGGGCTGAAGCGGTATCGCAATCGGCCGGCATTGACAGCGGGTCTGTCGCGCCGCACCTCGGCGCCATGACCAAGATCGCCCTCTACCAGGCCCGAACCGGGATCGATCCGGCGAGGAATGCCGACGCGCTCGTCGCGGCCGTCGAACAGGCTGCGGCGGGCGGCGCCGCCATCCTGTTCACGCCGGAAATGAGCGGGATGCTCGATCGCGACCGCGCCCGGGCGGCGCCCAACTACCGTTCGCAGGCCGAGGATGGCGTGCTCGCGGCGGTCCGCGATGCGGCCGCCCGGACCGGCATCTGGGTTCACCTCGGCTCGCTTGCGGTCAGGCGAGAGGATGGACGGCTGAACAATCGGGCGTTCGTGATCGACGATGCCGGAGCGATCCGCGCCTCTTACGACAAGCTCCACCTGTTCGACGTTGATCTCGCGACCGGCGAGAGCTGGCGCGAGTCGGCAAGCTACGCGCCGGGCGAGCGAGCACTGGTAGTCGACACACCGGCAGGGCCGCTCGGCCTCGCCATCTGCTACGATCTGCGCTTCCCGGACCTGTTCCGCAGCCTCACCGACGCCGGCGCGGAAATCCTCGGCATACCCGCGGCCTTCACGGTGCCGACGGGGGCGGCCCACTGGCACGTGCTGATGCGGGCGCGCGCGATCGAGGCCGGCGTGTTCGTCGTCGCTGCCGCACAAGGCGGCCGCCACGAGGACGGGCGCGAGACCTTCGGCCACAGCCTCGTCGTCGACCCGTGGGGCGAGATCCTGCTCGACATGGGCGAAGGTGAGGGCGTCGGCTTTGCCGAGATCGACCTCGGCCATGTCGCCGAGGTACGCAGCCGCCTGCCGGCAATCCGTCATCGCCGCCCGATCCCGCCGGTCGAGCGGATCAGGGGATGATCGTCTTCGACCTGAAATGCGCGCCGCAGGGACACGTCTTCGAAGGCTGGTTCGGTTCCTCCGGCGATTACGAGCAGCAGCGCGCGCGTGGCCTGGTCTCGTGCCCGCTATGCGGATCGGGCGAGATCGGCAAGGCGCCGATGGCGCCCGCCGTGTCCGCCAAGTCGAACGCGCGCCAACCGGCGCCGACGTCCGCTCCGCCTGCAGCGCGCGCCGACGCTCCCGGCCTTGCGATGGCCGATCCGCAGGCGGTGAAGGCGATGCTCGCGGCGGCCGCCGCGATCCAGAAGAGCCTGCTGGAGAAAAGCGAGAGCGTCGGTGACCGCTTCGCCGACGAGGCACGCGCGATCCACCTCGGCGATGCCGACGCCCGGCCGATCCACGGCCGGGCGACGCCCGAGCAGGCGGCGGCATTGGTCGACGAGGGCATTCCGATCGCGCCCCTGCCATTTCCGGTGATCACGCCCGGCGAGGAGAATTGACCCTGGCCGCGACTGGGCCTAACTCGGCGAACGGTGGACGGCCCCGTAGCTCAGCAGGATAGAGCATCAGATTCCTAATCTGAGGGCCACAGGTTCGAATCCTGTCGGGGTCACCACCATCGCCGGGAAGAGATCGCGGAGGGCGGCGTCCATCAGCCGGTCACGGCGTGATCGGAAGATCCTCATTCTCGTCCTCGTCGAATGGCCAGGTGCCGGTGGCGAGAAGGACTCCGAACACGATCACGCCGCCGAACAGGACCGGTGCGAACGGAGATCCGGACGCTGCGAACGGATTGCCGGAGCCGTCTTCCACCGAAGAGGATTGGGCAATTGCCGGGCTGACCGCCAGCGAGGCTGCGGCGGCCCCAACCAGGGCTTTCTTGAACATCGAACAGGTCCCTTTCTTTCCCACGTCCGGCAACGGCCGCGTGGGCGTGCGTCAACCTGAGCGCGTACGGGCGGGTTCCGGCCCACGCCGCCAAGCGTGCGACGGCACGGATAAGGCGATTCGGATGCACGGATTGGCGCCAGCGCATGGGCGGGCGCGACGCCACTGGAGGGGCGAGGCCCGGGCCGCTATAGGCGCGGCGAAGGAGACCGGCTTTGGCGAGTGGCGACAATCTGAACGACGGCGATCTCGTCCGCGCGGCGCCAAGGATCGAGGTGCCGGCGGACGTTCAGGAGGCGGTGCGCACCCTGATCCGCTGGGCGGGGGACGACCCTGCCCGGGAAGGTCTGTTGGACACGCCGCTGCGGGTCGCGCGGGCGTGGAAGGAATATGCCAAGGGCTATGAGGAGGATCCGGCGCATCACCTCAGCCGTACCTTCGACGAGGTGGGCGGCTATGACGAGATCGTGCTGCTCAAGGACATCCCGTTCCAGTCGCATTGCGAGCACCATATGGCGCCGATCATCGGCAAGGCCTCGATTGCCTATCTGCCGCACGAGCGCGTGGTCGGCATCTCGAAGCTCGCACGCGTGCTGCACGGCTTCGCCCGCCGGCTGCAGGTCCAGGAGCGGCTGACCGCCCAGGTCGCCGATTGCGTCTGGGATCATCTGAAGCCTCAGGGGGTGGCGGTGGTGATTGAGGCGAGCCACGCCTGCATGACCGCACGCGGCGTCAACACACCCGGCGTGATGATGACGACCAGCCGGATGATGGGCGTGTTCCGCCAGGACGAACGCAGCCGCCGCGAAGTGCTGGCCTTGATGGGGTATTGACGGATCCGGGGGATCCGTCATCCCAGCGTAAGCTGGGATCTCGTCGGGTGAAAGGCGCCCCGCCCGTAGCGACTTGAGATCCCAGCTTGCGCTGGGATGACGGGAGGGGGGCGTAATCCGGCTGGGTTCATTGAACGTCATCCCAGCGAATGCCGGGATCTCGTCGGGTGACAGGCGCCGCGTCAGTAGCGATTTGAGATCCCAGCTTGCGCTGGGATGACGGGAGGGGGGCGTAATCCGGCTGGGTTCATTGAACGTCATCCCAGCGAAGACTGGGATCTTGGCGGGTGAGAGGCGCGGGGCATTGGACGCCGACGGATCCCGGCTTCCGCTGGGATGGCGGGAGGGGAGCGAAAACCGGTTCGGTTGATTAAACGTCATCCCAGCGGAAGCTGGGATCTCAAGTCGCTTCGGGCACCGTGGTCTTCACCCGACGAGATCCCAGCCTAGGCTGGGATAACGAGGAGTGGCGGCGTGAACGAGGGAGCCATTCGAAGGGCGAGCGGAGCATGAGCGTGGCTCTAGCCGACGCTCTCCAGCACCGCGCGGCGGAGGCGGTCGATGCCCATGCCACCTTCGCTCGAGGTGGCGATGACGTCGGGGAAGGCGGCGACGTGCTTGCGTGCTTCTGCCGACGTCGCGGCTTCCACCTCGGCCAGTTCGGTGGCCTTGACCTTGTCGGCCTTGGTGAGAACCAGCTGGTAGCTGACCGCCGCCTCGTCCAGCATCTTCATGATGTCACGATCGACGTCCTTGATGCCGTGGCGGCTATCGACCAGCACGTAGGTGCGCTTCAGCACGGCGCGGCCGCGCAAATAGTCGTTCACCAGGAAACGCCATTTCCGGACGATGTCCTTGGGCGCCTTAGCGAAGCCGTAGCCGGGCATGTCGACGAGACGAAATCGCAGCGGCTCGCCGACGTCGAAGAAATTGAGCTCCTGCGTCCGCCCCGGTGTATTTGAGGTGCGGGCAAGGCCGGTGCGATTGGTCAGCCGGTTGATCAGCGACGACTTGCCGACGTTGGAGCGGCCGGCGAATGCGACTTCCGACACCCCCGGATCGGGCAGGAACTTGAGCGCCGGCGCCGACTTCAAGAAGGCGATCGGCCCCGAGAAGAGCTTGCGGGCGATCTCGTCCCAATCCGGCTCCGCCGCTGCCGAGCCGGATTCGTCCGCTCCGGCCTGATCTGGTGCGTGGTCGTTCACTTGGCCTCGGCGACGGGCGCTGCCGCCTTCATGCCAGGGTGACGGCTGTACAGCCATTTCTGCTGCAGGATGGTGAGGATGTTGTTGACCGTCCAGTAGAGCTGGAGGCCCGCCGCGAACGGCGCCATGATGAACATCATCACCCAGGGCATCAGGCCGAACACCTGCTGCTGGACCGGGTCGGCCTGCGGCGGATTGAGCTTGAACTGCAGCCACATCGTGATCCCGAGCAGGATCGGCAGCACGCCGAGCGCCAGGAAATGCGGCGGGGTGAAATCGAGGAAGCCGAACAGGTTGACCGGGGTCAGCGGATCGGGCGCCGACAGATCCTTGATCCACAAAACGAACGGCTTGTGGCGCATTTCGACCGCCACCGTCAGCGTCTTGTAGAGCGCATAGAAGATCGGGATCTGGATCAGGATCGGCAGGCAGCCCGCCATCGGGTTCACCTTCTCCTCCTGGTAGAGCTTCAGCATCTCCTGCTGCAGCCGCGGCTTGTCCTCCTTGTGGCGTTCCTGGAGCGCCTTCATCTTCGGCTGCAGGACGCGCATCGACGCCATCGACTTGAACTGTTTCTGGGCGATCGGGAACATCAGCGCGCGAACGATCATGGTCAGTCCGATGATCGCGAAACCGAAATTGCCGATCGTCGCGTAGAGCCAGCGGAGCAGCTTGAAGATCGGCCGCATGAACCATTCGAACCAGCCCCAGTCGATCGCCTTCTCGAACCGGGCGACGCCGAGATCGTCCTGATAATGTTCGAGCAGCTCGATTTCCTTCGCGCCGGCGAAGAAGCGGGTCTGCACGCCGACCGCACGGCCGGCATTGACGATCGTCGGCTGGCCCTGAACATCGGCCTGGAAGCTGCCGCTCTGGCCACGGGTAAAGGCCGTCTCGACCGGCGCGCGCTGATCGGGGACGAGGGCGGTGAGCCAATATTTGTCGCCGAAGCCGAGCCAGCCGCCGGTGGTGGCGAAAGGCTGGCGCGCCCCCGGTGTCAGATCCGTATAGTCCCAGTCGTAATTCGCCTTGCCGTCGAACACGCCGACCGGGCCAACATGGTTGGTCCAGGCGGTCGGATCCTTTGAGGCCGAGGCACGGCTGACGAGCGAATAGGGGCGGACCGCCACCGCGCCGGCGGCGCGATTGGCGACGCGCTGGTCGACCGTGAACATGTAGCCGTCGTCGACCGAGATCGTCATTTCGAACGTCTGGCCCTGGCCGTTGTCCCAGCTGAGCCGCACCGGCGATCCCGGCGCAAGCCGCGTGCCGCTCGCGGTCCAGACGGTGTTGGCATCGGGCGCCTTCACACCCTCGCCGCCCCACCCGAACCGGGCGAAATAGCTTTCGGGTGCACCCGCGGGCGAGAGCAGCCGCACCGGCGGGCTGTTCTTCTCGATCGTTTCCGTATGCTGGGTCAGCACCAGATCGTCGATCTGCGCACCCTTGAGGTTGATCGAGCCCTTGAGGCGCGGTGTCTCGATCGCGATCCGCGGCGTTTCGGCGAGCACGGTCTGGCGGCTGCGAACGGCGGCGGGCGTATCCGCGGTCGGGTCCGTTCCCGGCCTGGCAACCGGCACCTGCTTGCCGTTGACCGTCTTGGTCGACGGCGGATTCGACGGGAACCAGCGGTCCGCGACGAAGGTCCAGCCGACCAGGATCAACGCCGAAAGCAGCACGAACAGGACAATGTTGCGCTTATCGTCCACCGAATGTTTTCCTCATGGTGCCGCTCCAGGACTGGGTCATGGAACCGGATCGTGGCCAGAGCCCCCCCAGGGGTGGCATCTCGAAAGGCGTCGTGCGGCAAGCCAGCTGCCGCGCAGCGCCCCATAGCGCCGAAGCGCGGTGATTGCATAGGCCGAGCAGCTGGGTTGAAAGCGGCAGCTGGGCGGCAGCACGCGCGACGGACCGATCTGCCAGCCTCGTGCGATCAGGATCAGCAATTTCGCAATCATGCCGCGCGAGCCCGCGAGCGGCGGCGTGCGCCCGTCATCGTCTGAGTTTCGCGAGCGCGCGGGTGAGTTCCACGCGCAGCAGGGCATAATCGCGCTCGACCCCGCCGGCGCGTCCGATCAGCACGTGATCGGCGCCGGCAAAGCCGTCTCCCACGAGGATCTCGCGCGCAAGCGCCCGGAAACGCCGCTTCATCCGATTGCGGACGACGGCGCCGCCGATCTTCTTGGTTACGGTGATGCCGAGGCGCATCGAGGGATCGCCATCGCCACGCGGGCGAACCAGCAGCACGAAACCGGGCATCGGCGCCCGCCGCGCGGAATTCGCGGCGAGGAAATCGGCCCGCCGGCTCAGCGTCGAAAGCGCGGACCTGCGGACGGCATCGCCGGTGCCGGACATCGTGCCAGCGCCGGCGATCGAAGCGTTCAGGCCGACAGCGACTTGCGGCCGCGGGCGCGGCGCGCCGCCAGAACCTTGCGGCCGCCGACAGTCGCCTTGCGGGCGCGGAAACCGTGACGGCGCTTGCGCACGAGATTGCTCGGTTGGAAGGTGCGCTTCATCGATCTTTCCCTTAGATCTTAAATTGAAAGGGCCACCCAAAGCGGGCGGCCTCTGTTGGCCGGGCGGATAGGCAAGAAGGCAGCCAAAGTCAATCATTCCTGCGCGTCCGATCGCGGGCGGCGGGCGCTTGCGCAGAGTCGGCGACGCCGCGCTGGATCATGATCGATGCGAACTCGACCTGCACGTGCCCCTCCACAGGTCCGTCGCCCGCCGTTTCGGCGGCGACCGCTGCGGCGGCCAGTTCCTTGTCCCGCGCCTGACGGCGCAGCGCGCTCTGCCGGCGGAGGCCCCAATCGGCCCAGGCGCCTTTCTTCGGATGCGCGCGCTTGAAGGTGACGTACTTCCGCTTCACCCACTCGCTATATTTGAGCGCGAGCGCCAGGCCGGCGCCGAACACGAAGATCCCGCCGGGGCCCGGCAGGATACCTGCGGCCGGCGAGACGATCATCAGCATGAAGCCGAGCACGACCAGGCTGGTCCGGACGGCCGGGATCTGGGTGCAGGCGTGCCAGCGTTCACGGATGCTCATCTCGAGCATCTGGGGCGAGTGTGTGAGGAGTGCAAGACACCGGACGCGCCCTCGTCCAAAAAACCGATGCGAGGCGGCGTGTGGCATGCGCCTCCTGGCGCCGCTCCCGGCTGTGCGCAGCCGGGGCTGTGACATTGCCCGCCGCTGCCTTATGTCCTTGGCGGCCGACGGCGCTTGCATGGGGGACGGGAATGGAAGTCAGAGGGCGCCGCATCGCGGCCGAAGCCGTGGGATCGTTCCTGCTGTTCGCCACGGTGATCGGATCCGGGATCATGGCGGAAAATCTCGCGAACGGGAACGAAGCGGTGGCGCTGCTCGGCAACACCATCGCAACGGGCGCCATGCTGTTCGTGCTGATCACCATGCTCGGCCCGGTCTCCGGCGCCCACATGAATCCGGCCGTCACCCTGGTGGCCGCGTCCCGCGGCGAGCTGCCCTGGCGCGATGCCGGCTTCTACATCGCCGCGCAGCTTGCATTTGGAATCGCCGGCGCATGGGCCGCCCACCTGATGTTCGATCTGCCCGCGCTTCAGCTGTCCGTGAAGGCACGGACCGGCCTTGGCCAGTGGCTGGGCGAAGCGATCGCGACGGCGGGGCTGGTGCTGACGATCGTCGGCACCGTGCGCCATCGCAAGAGCGCGGTGGCGGCCAGTGTCGCCCTCTACATCACCGCAGCCTATTGGTTCACCTCGTCCACCAGCTTCGCCAATCCGGCGATCACGATCGCGCGCAGCCTCTCCGACAGCTTCGCCGGGATCTCGCCGGCGGATGTGCCGGGATTCATAACAGCCCAGCTGATCGGAGCCGCCGCCGGCGCCGTCACCGCCCGCGCGTTATTTCCTCCGGCGGGCTAGCAGGCTGCCGCCGGCGCGCTGCGCCAGGATCAGAACTGAAAGTCGACGGCACTCATCTGGTAGCCGCCGGGAGTGAGAACGGCGATCGAGAGGTCGGCGATGCGGTCGCCATTGGTGTCGCCCTCGACCAGCCAGGTGTTGGTTCCGTCCTGAAGGAGGCGCAGCTCGCCGGCTCGGCCGCTGAAGGCGGCGGCGCCGACGAACAGGAAGCTGCCATTGCCCGCAACGCCGGTGCCGTCGGCATCGATCGCGCCGAACGAGAGCATGTCGCCACGCTCGAAGTCGCGGATGAGGTCACGCTGCGCATTCGTCGATTCGGCCGCCGATGCATATTCGAACACGTCCTTGCCCGCGCCGCCGGTGAGCGTATCGGCGCCCTCATTTCCCCAGAGGCGATCCGCCCCGGCGCCGCCGCGCAGCGTGTCGGCGCCGCGGCCGCTGCGAACGTTGAAGCCACCTTCGGCTTCGGCGGCACCGTTGAACTTCAGCACGTCGTTGGCGAGCAGGGAATCGCCGAGGACCAGCATCTGCTGACCGGCCGACACCGAAACGTCGTTCATCGTCAGATCGTAGGTGACGGGCGCCGTCGGCGTGCCGAAGCCGTAGAGGGTGAGGTTCTCGATCGAGACCAGATCGTCCGCGTCGAAGGCGATCGTGTAGACCCCGACCAGGCTGACGGTGTCGGTGCCGGCGCCGCCGTCGACCGAATCGCCATTGGTTAAGGCGCCGCCGAAATAGACGGTGTCGTTGCCGCCACCGGCGACGATGCGGTCGTTGCCGCCGTCATGGGCGTTGACGAGATCGCCGCCGCCGCCAAGCACCGCGATATTGTCGAGTGCGTTCAGCCGGACGCCCTGCGCCGCGGACGACGTGCCGACGAGATTTTCGACGTTCGCCGGTAGCACGTAGAGGAGGTTCGAGGCGGCCCGGTTGCCGAGTGCGGTTCGAACTTCGTCGATGCCGCCGCCGGCCGCTTCGACGACGACGTCGCCCATCACATCGACCAGATAGATGTCGTTGCCGCCGAGACCGATCATCCGATCGGCGCCGGCCCCGCCGTCGATCACATTGCCGGCGTCGTTGCCGGTGAGGGTCTGGGCGACGTCGCCCGAGCCGGTCAGAATCTCGAACTCCGCGGGCAGAGTGTAGGCGGCACTTGCGGTTCTCACCTCGTCGACCCCGGCATTGGCCGCCTCCTCGAGCGTCGCGCCGTCTCGGTGGAGATAGAGGTCGTTGCCAAGCCCGCCGCGCAGCGTGTCGACGCCGCCGGCACCGTCCAGGACATCGTTGCCGGCGCCACCGGTGATCAGATTGTCGCCGTCATTACCGGTCAGCTGCTGGCCGGTGGCGGAGAGGCCGGTGAGGATCTCGACATGCGCGGAGAGCTGGTAGGCGCCGGCGGCGGTGCGCACCTCGTCGACGCCTTCGCCGGTCGCTTCGACGACGAAATCCTCGGCATCGACATGGTAGATGTCGTTGCCTGGGCCCGCCTGCAGAGTGTCGGCCACCGCGTTGCCGGTCCCGTCGAGGATGTTGTCGCCCCAGCCAAGCGGGATCTCTGGCGCGGGATCGACGACGTCGGTCACCTGTGATCCGGATCCGGTGACATGCGTGCTGACCGCGCCCTCGGACGTCCAGGTGATGGCATCGAGCTCGAAATCGTTGATCGTCAGCGATCCGTTGCCGGAAATGACTTCGGCGCCGAGGTTGATGCAGGCGAGATATTCCTCGGCGCTGAGGATGCCGAGGGTCTGGAGGTAAGCAATGACTTTGGTGATGTCGATCGTACCGCTCAGCATGTCCTGATCGGCGACGAGAGCGGTGTAGTGGCCATCGCGATAGATGGTCGCAGTGAAGGCACCGTCCTGGTAGGTGCCCACCGCGGTGCCGAACGGCTTGACGTCGCCCTGGTGGACCCAGATCATCACTTCGTTGGTGATGGTCGGCTCGCTGCCGTCCGGCTCGGTCGTGAACCAGATGTCGTAGGAGACGTTGTAACCGCCGACATTGCCCTTCAAGCTGACGTCCAGGGTCGCGGTCAATGAGGCGAGACTGCCGACCTTGACCGGGAAAAGATGGCTGGTGTCGGTCGGATTGACCTGCTCCCCATGCGGTCCGATGCCGAACATGATGTTCGGATAGGCGCGGATTGGCGCCGCCACTTCGGTGACATAGGGGAACGACCAGTTGAAGGTGGTGCCGCCGGTCATGTCGTTCTTGTTGTAAATGGCGTCGATGCTGAAATCGGTGCCGTATTTGAGCGTGCCGGGATTCCAGGCATTGGTCATGACGTACCAGCCATGGGCATTGTAGCCGCGGCTGGCGCCGTACATCTGGGCATAGCCCGCCGGCACGCTCGCCTTCGGAAGGGCGAGCCCGAAATCGGTCGGATCGAGATCGCCCAGGTCGACGTCGCGCAGGACCAGGCGCTCGCCATTGGATAGCGTGATCGCAAGATCGGCCCCGACCTGCTCGGACCGCGAGACGATCTGGCCGAAATCGTTCATGCCGTAGCCGCTCAGCCGGACGATGTCGTAGCCGGGCGTGAAACCGTAAATGGCGTCGGAGCCGTTGCCGGCGGCGATGACGAAGATGTCCGCGCCGGTGCCGCCGACCAGGACGTCGTCGCCGCCGAGCCCGTTCAGCGTTGCGGCCGTGCTGCCCGCGACGATGATGTTGTCGAGGGCGTTGCCGGTCGCGGCGGTGAGTCCCTTCCCGCTGAGGATGAGGTTCTCGACATTGGCAGCGAGCGAGGCACTGCCCCAATAATAAGCATAGACGGTGTCGATGCCCTGGGCCGCCGCTTCCAGCGCCGCCGCGCTGTTGGTCCAGAGATGATAGGTGTCGTCGCCCAAGCCGCCGACCAGAGTGTCTCCGGTCATGCCCTGGAAAGCATCGGCCATTGCCGTTCCGGCGCGGATCACGTTGGTGCCGACGGCGGCCACCCAATTGAGGGGGCGAGCAGACAAGCGCAGCTCGACGCCTTTTGCAGTGACGTACATGGT
Source organism: Sphingosinicella sp. BN140058 (assembly GCF_004135585.1). NCBI lineage: Bacteria > Pseudomonadati > Pseudomonadota > Alphaproteobacteria > Sphingomonadales > Sphingosinicellaceae > Sphingosinicella > Sphingosinicella sp. BN140058. Next base: position 4,845,572 of record NZ_CP035501.1, read on the forward strand.
AAAGAAATCCCCCGAGAGTTCGAGGAACCCGCTACCGTAACGCTTTTGCCGCAGCGTTGTTTGCAGACCCGGTACTTCCCGCAGACCTGATTTGCGTAGAAATACGTAAGGCAAAGTACCGTTCTATGACGGCTTTCACCACGAACCGGCGAGGCCATGCTTAATAATTTGCTAAGCGGAACGTGTCGATTGTCTGGCCGCCGGGCAGAGGCTTCATCTTATTCGCGCAGGTCTGTGTCATGGTGCCGGTTGGCGTGGCGGCAAGTTGGCGGCCCGGCGCGCAAGAAAGCGCGTGACAGACCCTGTGCGAGCCTGCGACACTCGCCGGACCTGGGGGGCGAGGGGGCGTCTAACGATGGTGGCACATGTCGCGACGGTCGCGTTTCTCGGGCTGGAGGCGCGTGCCGTCGAAGTCCAGGTGCAGATTTCGAGCGGGCTGCCCAAATTCCTGATCGTCGGCCTACCGGACAAGGCGGTGGCGGAGAGCCGCGAGCGGGTGCATGCCGCCCTTGCCGCGATCGGGCTCTCGCTGCCGCCGCGCAGGATCACGGTCAATCTGTCGCCGGCCGATTTGCCCAAGGAAGGCGTGCTTTCGACTGATCGCCAGCTACTACGACGCGACGAAACGCTCTGAATGCTAGCGCTTGTGGGGCGCATAATTCTGGAGTAGCCTACTCTTGAACGGAGAGGTTGAGCGTGGCGACGGTGCTGGAACGTGTATCAGACCGGCCGCATGTGCTCCTGTCCCAAGGTCCTATCGCTGCCAAGGAGTCGCCCGGCATCCCATTTGAGTCAGTTCGCCTGGCCGGGGAGTTGGTGAACCTGCGGCCGGTTCGCGCGCGGTATGGAGATCAGTTCTCCGGGAAGTTGCTGGACGAATTCGCGCTGACTTGGAGGGAGGGGCCCGCCACCACAAACGGTAAGAGAGCATACGCCCTCCGACGGTGGCTCACAGACTTGAATGAACGTGCCGAGGCTGCTCCATCGGAAGCTGCTATAAGGACAGTACGAGACAAGCTACGTGCCTGTGCTTTCTCAAGTATCAGCCCTCAGGAGTTCTCCGATGCAGTCGGCGACTTTGTGGACCGAGCTTGCGACACGGGGGACAGATCAATCTGCAGCACAGGCGAGGTCGCAACGCGGCGCCCCCTGCTTGAGTCGCTTTCTTCCTCGCTGCAGCAGCTTGCGCCAGGGGTGGGGTGGCCCAATGTCGGACCCTTGAAGTTCAAGCTCGGCCGCATTGAGCGCGGTACGACGCCCTCTTTAGGTGAGTTGTCCCTGCCAGCCGGTCGAACAGACCGGCATAGCGAGAGTGGCGAGGGGGTGTTCGCTCGGACGGTCGCACGAAACAGAGATCGACTCGATCGTCTCCGCAGCATTTGCGAAGACGAGCTATTGGCATCCTACGAAAGGTTCCGGCGCGGACAGCGCCTGCTTTCGCGATCGCATGGTCCAACAGCGGCAGAGCTGATGCAGGCGGAGCGCGATATGGCCGACGCCACGGTCCTTGAGGGGCGGCGCTCACCGCTACCGGGCCTCGCCGGGCACTGCTTCCCACTGGAAGATAGAGAGTTCTCCCTCGCGTCGCTTTTGCAGCACGTTGTCGTGAACCATGCGGGCAGGATCGGGGCCAGCAAGAGCTGGGCGACACAAGGAGTGCGTAATCTGGTCACGTGGCTTGGTGGGCCGCAATTTGTCACTGAATTGATAGAAGCCAGTGATCGCGCGTTGGTCGCAGCATACGGCCTGGTTTCGATCGATTCGGCTTTCAACGTGCAGGCGTGTGACGACCTTGCCGCAGACCCGTTTGTGGGTGTTCCCGATCGCGGGAGAATCGAGCTCCGGGTACTGCAATCCACCAAGAATAGACCCGTCCCTAGAGCGGTGAGAAGCATCTTTGGCGACGGCTTCGTCTATCTGAGCGCGAAAAATCAGCGGATCTCCGGCAAAGGCGCCATCGACATCTGGCTTGAGATGTCCGCTCCCATACGGGAACGGGCCGTCGAGGAGAGCCATCAAAGAATCATGACGAGATGTGATGCGACCTTTGTCGCGGATGACGATGTCGAAAGTCAGAGCCCAGCTGAGGGTGTTTCAGGTCGCCACGCAGCCCGCTCCGAGAGACTGGGAGGCGCGCGGGTTCAAGATTGGCTCTGGATATTGCCTACTGGACAGTCAAATTGCGGCGAGATCCGCAAGGCATCTTCCGGTAATTTCCGTGACTGGTGGAAGGACATGCTGGCACAGCATGTGGAAGATCCAGTAATCGGTGGACTCGAGATTCGTCGTAAACATATTCGTCCGACGATCCTTCAACTCCGTGCGGCGGGGAGGAACGGCGATGCCGAGCTTGCAGCTCAAATTGCTAATCACGAGACCTCTGCCACAACTTTTCAGAACTACCTTAATCGCCCCTATATGCGGTTGCAGCTAACGGAACAAATTCGCTCTTTCCAAAGTCTTTTACAAGTCGCTGTCGTCCGTGATGCGGCCGCTGGGCCGGCAAAGCTCGGGCTATCAGAACCGGTGTTTAGCTTATTGCGCGAACAAGCTCTGGCGGCAGGCTTGGCTTTTTACAGCGAACTCGATCTCGATTCTCCATCGGAACTCGAGGTGGCGAGTTGTGGTGTCGACAGCGGGCCAATCGCCTACTCCGACACTGTGCCTGCGATGCGATCAGCGGCACTGCTGCGATGTTCAATGGACGCAGCAGCCCACGAATTCGCTGTTAAGGCTCCGGAGCGCTGGGCAAAGGTTTGGCTCCCCCTGCACGCTTTGTCGATCGCTGTGTGGGACGCTCTGATGAGCGGCTCGAGGCGCCGGACGTTTCAAGAGGTTGTCGGCGCAACAAAAGCCGAGCTGGAGGCGGGCGTGATCCTCCCATTCAAACCGTGGTGATCGCTGAACAAATGCAGCGAGCCTTAACGCGGCCGGTGACGGCCGAAAGCGCGGCGCAGGCTGCCAGTCTGCATGATTCAATCTTGGGCCTTTATCCGACGCCAAGCTGGCTTGTGGAGGGTCGCCTAATCGACAATCGCTGGAAAGTACGCCTTGAGGATCCTAACAAGTTTAGAAACGCCGAGGTCTTTATTAACTTTGCTGTGCCGGCTGCCCCTGGTATTCTGTTCACCGACCTTGACGTAGAATACGATCTTGTCACGGCTAAGGTACTTCTTATTCGTGCTATTTCCGACGGAGTAATTGGAAGCGGAAGGGTTGCGTCGATTTTCGTCCGAAACTATTTACAGTTTGCCAGGTGGCGGCTGGGTATCGGAATACATTGCAACTCCGAGATGGATACAAGCACCATTGACTTGCTAATTTCCGACATCGGAGAGCGTGGAATCAGTGAACTTCCGCCAATCGAAGCCGCGTTCGAAGCCGCGAAAGTTGCTGTCGAGAAGGGGGAGGCGGTCCTCCCGTCGCGGACGAAGGGCAGGCGTCGCTTCCTAGCATCTAACGAGTTTATACAATCTCTGGGTGTTGCCAATATGACTAGTGTGCCACCAGCTCTTCGCGGGAGGATACGCGAGCTTGCGCGTTCCCAAGAATTGTCGGTCGACGGCGATCAGGTGGCCATTGGCAGCGAGGAGGAGGCCGTACTTACGGAAAATCGTGTTGCAGCCTTTCTGAAGCCAATCGAGATGCTGCATACTTTCTCCCGGTATTTGAAGCATGACCGTATCATTTTTGATCCATTTCCTGGTCGATCTGTGCAGTCAGTCGCCAAGTCGATATCGACGCGAGAGGCAAGCCGCACGTTCACGGTGCCTTCTCTTCAAGCGTGTCATCTTATCGACCAAGCGCTTACGTGGGTTGTTGATTATGGCCCTGACATTCTCTCATTCTTGGCGGACGTGGAGCAGCGGTCAATCGAACTGGTAGGTAAGCATTGGCGGCCGCATGAGAAGGCTATTCAGGAGACATGCGCTACGTTCCGGCCGAGTAAGGGCTCCGGTGTGGTGGGATCCCCATGGCCGATACACCCCGCTTATTTCGAAGGCAGCAAGGGCGGTGTGCGCAGACCGACACTGCGAACCGTTCTTTTTGAGTATCTCCTCGTTTCGTGCGTGATAGTCGTTGCAGCGTTTGCTGCTCGAAGACATGAGGAGTTGGTGTCTCTCCGCGATGATTGTCTGGTTGATGAGGATGGGGAGCTCCTGCTGCGTTCGTATATTCAGAAGACAATTCGCGATATTGACGAAATACCCGTGCCCTCCTCAGTAAAATCTGCGGTGGAGACATTGCTTAGCTTGTCAAGGAAGCGACGTGAACGAACGGGAGAGCCTTGGATAGTTGCATTTGATGAGGCGCTGGATGTTCGATGTGGGCTCGATGACGATCAACCGGGCGAGGTCATCCGCTCGGGGCAGGTCGATTTCTATAGGGTTCTGGCGAAGTTCAGTGCATTCGTAGGCACTCCAGTCCTGCGTGACGATAGGATATGGGAGCCCAAGCCGCACCAGTTTCGGCGATGGTTCGGCGTCACCTACTACAATCGGTATCGTTTTCCCCAGCTGGTTGCCCTTGCCTATTTCTATCGGCACTTCGATCCAAACGTGACGAGGCGCTATATCATGGAGCAGGCGAATGGTGGGTTTATCAAAGAAAAGGACGAGGCGCGCGCACGCGAGCGGCGGGCAGCGGCCGAGCGATTGGCAGACTTCAACAGAGGCGGCGAAGAGTTTCGGCGTGAGAGATTTCTAGACGTTGCTGAAGGTCGCGAGGTCATGACAGGGTTCGGTGGCGAGTATCTAACAAAAGAATTGCGGCGACGAGTCGGAGAAATCGAAGATCGGCTTGAGGTGTGCGATTCCAAGGCGCAAGAGCAAAGCTTGATTGAGGCCATTGCGCCCGTCGTTGAGGCGACGACCCTCGAGCCAAACGGGCAGGGGCATACCTATTGCAAATGCGGTTCAACGAGGAACGACCTGGCACAAGCAGAATGCCGAAACATTGCGCAAGCTGAAGAGGGAGCCGTACTGACCGCGGGACCGGACCCAGCATTTGCTTCGGATACCACCTGCGGGGATTGTGCGCATGGGGTGCGCTTTAGCGAAAACCGCTCCTTTATGGATGTTGTCATGTCAGATCTCGAGGAAGACCTCCGAAGTGCGATTTCTCCCACAGTCCGTGAGTTTTACTCGCTCCGATTGCAGACGCTGAGAAAGCAGCGAGATCTTTTCGAAGCGAAACGCGGTTTATGAGGGAAGGTGCCGCACGTCGTTCGTTCCGCCTCAAGGTTGAGGCGCTTGAGCAGGCCGTGAAAGAAGGGATTGTTCCAAAGGAATTGCCGAAAATCCTCAAGCTTGATGATGTGCGATGCTGGAACGCACCGCCTATGTCATCTTGGAGCAGCTTCTCCGTGGCAGCCCCCGGTGCCCTAAACTCCGACCTGCGTGAGAGACTGGATAGAGTCCTTCCGAGCTTTGTGAAGCTGCAGTCCGGGAAGGTAAAGCGTGGGCCCAAGCCACCACGAACGATGTCGGTTGGTGATTGGCTGATCCGAGAGGAGCGAAATGCTCTACTTCAGCAGAATGCCCAACTCCTTGGGCGTGTTCAGGAGGCCGAGTCCCAAGTCCGTAGCATGAGGACAATCATTGCTTCTCAAAAGAAAAAGATCGGTGAGCTGAGCGCTAGCTTACGCAAGGTAGTGCCGCTGCGTGAGACAGTATGAGAGTCCTGAGAAACGTTCAAAGGGCCAGAGTCCACCTTATCAAAAGGTCGCTCACCAGTGATGGACCTCTGCCCGCCGGCTTCCCCGTGCTGAGTTGGATGCGTGCTGGGATCGACGAGGATGTCTTCCGGTACTGTCGTGATCGTGCCTTCTTTGAGGGCATGAAGATGAGCACGGTGGTGCAGGAGTGCTACGTACTGGCAGACTGGCTGAATTGGCTAGCTCGTCTCGGTAAGGAAAAAGCCGAGGCGGCAACCTCTGACTACCTAAAGTGGGACGCCATTGCGCGAAGCGCCGGCAGGCTTGGTCCCGCACGGCAGCACCGGAAGCAACAGGTGGTTTGGAGCTTCTACCACCATCTTCGAAGCGACTCTGAGCTCGGGGCAGCGACGGCCGGCTTCTTTGGTCAGATTTCGAATGTTCGTGTCTCGGACAGTGGCGTCGAAGAATGGTCGATGAAACTGCGTCGCCGCGGAGGGGGGACTCGTAGAAACCCGATCGTGCCGTCCGATGAAGAAGTTGAGCGAGTTCTTGATAAGCTAGGGGAGCACGATAACCCTTTCCTAGCAGAGCGGAACTTCCTGATCGGACAGGTGGAAGCGAAAGTCGGTCTCCGAGCGATGGGAGCTGAGAGTCTAAACATTGCCACTCTTGACGCTATGCTAGCTTCGGAAGGCATCCAGGTATCGGGGGGTAGTGTCGGTCGCCTCGGGTCGGACAAGGCGGAGCAGATACGCATTCGGATGGAATTGAGCAGGCTTCTTAGGTCTGGGCGGTCCGTTATGGAGGCCGTGGTCGTGGAGAAGGGAGGGAAGCGCCGCGAAGTTGAGATGCCGATTGACCTTGCAAAGAGGTTGCTGGACCATGTTTGGGGGCGACGGTACGCTCTCGTACGGAACAGGCGCGGAGCAGGGCGCCGGCACGACGGACGGCTGTTTCTCTCGTTCACAGACGCCGCGCCACTGACTCGAGGAACTATCAAGGATTTGGTGAAGGTTGCCTTCGTCGCTTCGGGAGTGAGGGGAAGTGGCCATGCCCTTCGCGCATCTTATCTCACGAGGAAAGCGATTGATCTTCTGCAAGAGGCTAGGCGCAGATACGGCAATAACTTCAGTCCAGAGGATTTGATGAGTGAACTTGCGCGGCTGGCTGGACATAACCACCGTAAGACATTGAAGTCCTACCTAGACGTCGCCCGATTGCGCGAGGCGATGCTCCAAGACTTGGACTGAGAGTAGCGTAAGCATAACAGGCGCCGAATCCATTACCCTTTGATCCTCCAGGCTCTAAGCGGCGTCGCCACCATCACCCGCGCAGCAGCGCCAGGGCCGATCATCGCGTTGCCCTGAGCGCCTCGATCACCGCGGCAATCACGCCGGTATCGGCGCCGCGACCAATCTTCACCACCACATCAGCGATCTCGAGCTCGATCGCAGGCCCCTTCGAACGTCGGCGCTTCTTCGAGTGCTTGCCTGTCTGCACAGGCGCATCGGCAGGTTGTGCCTCTACCACGGCCGGCACGAACGCCGGCACGGCCGGCAACGTCACGCCCCGATGTTCGAACTGCTTGCGCAACGCGCGACGCCAGGTGAACAGCTGCGAAGGGCTCAGCGCGTGCCGCCGCGCAACCGCGCATACCGTCTCCCGGCCCGAAAAGCTCTCGGCGACGATTGATGCCTTCACCTCCGACGGCCAGTTTCGTCGCCTCCCGGCACCGGTGAACACCTCGAAGCGCTGCACGCCGCCGGTGCCAGCATCATCACATGACATCGTCATAGCACCAACGTCCTCTGCCCAATCAGGACGAGCAGGCTCGGCGCTACGCTTCAGACCCGCAAGGTGGGGACGGCGCTCCGCTTACCAAGCACGGATGAAGAGATTGAGCACATCGGAATCGATCCCGTGTCCAGGCGCGACTTCCTGCCTTCGAGAGGCGTTCGGGTACTGCGGACCAGCAAGTCCAAAGCGATAGCTGAATCCCCCCCCCCCCCCCGCGTTCACGCCCAGCTGGGCTCTCGGAGATGTGAGCTATCTCGGTGACAAGTGGCGTCTGACGAACGCCGAGCTTCTCGGGTTACTCGGTGTGGCTGAAGAGCGGGTGATGACGCTCATCGACCTACCGGAGGCTCGACTCACCCACTCTGAGCACGAGAGGATCACTTCGCTTCACGAGATCCACAAGGACTTGCAGGACGTGTTGGGCGATCGCTCCGTGGCCGATTGGCTGAGGAGCGATTGCACGATGTTGCAATTCCCTGCTCCCACGCCGCTTGCGCAGCTTCTAGCCTACGGCAAACCGGCCATCGCTCTCATGAAAGAAGCTCTTTGCCACCGTTTCCTGATGCTGACCTACGGACCAGATCCAGGAGCTTTTCGACGAGGCTTTGATGCTCTTCTGCAGGTGCCAATCGAATGGCCCACTGAGTGGGAAGTGAACCGCCCCGGGTTTCCTGGAGGCTCCAACTTGTGAGAAGTGGGAGCCGTTATGGGAAAGCAGACAGGACAATATCCGGCTGAGGTGCGCGATCGCGCGGTGCGGCTGGTTCTCGAGCATCAGGGGGAGCATGCGTCGCAATGGGAGGCGATCGTCTCGATTGCTTCGAAGATCGGTTGCACGGCGGAGACGCTGCGCCGCTGGGTGAGGCAGGCGGAGCGGGACAGCGGCTCGCGGCCTGGTGTGACGAGCGAGGAGCGCGATCGTATCCGGGCGCTGGAGCGTGAGAACCGGGAGCTGCGGAAGGCGAATGAGATCCTGCGCAAGGCGTCTGCCTATTTTGCCCAGGCGAAGCTCGACCGCCCGTTCAAGCGATGATCGCGTTCATCGACTATCACCGAGAAGTTTATGGGGACGAGCCGATCTGCAGGGTGCTGCCGATTGCCCCGTCGACTTACTTCGAGCGTGTCGCGCAGCGGCACGATCCATGCCGACGGTCTCCACGGACACGGCGTGATGAAGATCTCAAGGCGAAGATCGCGCGTGTGCATGCCGACAATTTCAACGTCTACGGCGCGCGCAAGGTTTGGCGTCAGTTGCTCCGCGAGAAGGTCTCGGTCGCCCGCTGCACGGTGGAGCGGCTAATGCGCGAACTCGGTCTCAAGGGGGTCGTCCGCGGCAAGCAAGTGCGGACCACGATCAGCGACAAGGCCGCGCCGTGTCCGCTCGATCGCGTCAATCGCAACTTCCGGGCGGCAGCGCCGAACCGGCTCTGGGTGTCCGACTTCACCTACGTGTCGACCTGGGCGGGCTTCGTCTATGTCGCCTTCGTCATCGACACTTATGCCAGACGGATCGTCGGCTGGCGCGCCAGCAGGACGGCGCATGCCAGCTTCGTCCTCGATGCTCTGGAGCAAGCCGTGCACGATCGCAGGCCAGTACATCGCGGAGGCCTCGTTCACCACAGCGACCGCGGATTGAAATATCTGTCCATCACGTACAGCGAGCGGCTTGCCGAAGCCGGCATCGAACCCTCGGTCGGCAGCGTCGGCGACAGCTACGACAATGCCTTGGCCGAGACGATAAACGGCCTCTACAAGGCCGAGGTGATCCACCGTCGTGGTCCGTGGAAATCGTTCGAGGCCGTCGAATATGCCACGCTCGAATGGGTCGACTGGTTCAACAATCGCAGGCTGCTCGAGCCGATCGGGAACATCCCACCAGCCGAAGCCAAAGCACGCTACTACGCCATGCTCGACGAAACACGCATAGCCGCGTAACTCAAACCAAAGAGCCTCCGGCGAACCCGGGGCGGTTCAGTCAGAATTAATCCGGCGCCATGTGCTCTGGTGGGTCAGAATCCAGTCGGCGTTGACAATGCCACCAAGGCACAGCTCACGGACGCTGAGCACAAACACGGGTAGCTAGTCGCGCGGGTGCTGTGATCAAGATCGAACTTCAGCAAGGGCCGGAGGTGTCAACTGAGAGTCTCCAACAGCCTGTCTCAGTGTCCATCAGATCGGCAGCAGGTCGAATATTCTCAGCCAAGCGGGCCCACTCTGCTACCCTTCAATTCCAATAAGTCCGAGCTTTCAATGTCCCTCAATAGCTCGCTCGGATGGATCTCAAGAGCCAGGGCAATGAGGCATAGCGTCTCCAGAGCGAGGTTCTGAGTTCCGCGCTCGATCCGGCCGTAGAACGATCTGTCGATGCGGGCGCGATGTGCGACTTTCTCCTGGGACTGGCCGCTCAGTTTCCTGTGGTGCCGTATCGCTGCCGCGACCTTGTCGCGTACCGAGCTATCTCTGATTTTAGACACAGCAGGTATCTGAAGTGCCGGCCGCGCAGCGTCCACCGACTGTTAGGCCACGGCCTTTAAGAAACATTCTTGTTGCCTGCTGACGGTGGTTGCAGTATGAAGCTCAGGATCCGTCTGGATCCATGGTTCCAGATTAGATCTGAGCTCCGGGTCCGGTTCCGACCCGCGACTGATGTGTCGATTCTTGTCTCGCCCGTCGCTGACCGCAGACCAAGGTTGGCGTTTCGCACGTGGTCCAGCCTAGGGCTGACACCTCAGCAATTTCGTGGAGTACGGGAGGATCTATGAAGCGTAGATGGGGTCGCGAACTTGGAGAGCAGGTCTTGAGGGCTGTAGCGAGAGAGGAAGCCGCAGGGATGCCCCATCAGCGGGTCGTCACCTGGTTGGACAACTGGCTCATCCCGGAGAAATCAGAAGCGATGTTGGCCAGTTGGGAGCGATCGGAGTTGATGGCTAGATTGTCGCATGTTTCGCCAGACACACTTGAACAATGGTTGCTGGAAATGTCGGCAAATCAGCGGTCTCATGGTTTGAGGTGTGCGGTTCATGCTTTCGTCGACCGTATGTATCCGCTGCAGGCGGGAGGTCCCCAATCGAAATACTTCTTAGTGAACGATGTCGTTTGATATGAAGCGGAAATCTGGGTCGGGTAAATCGTTTGGGAGATTAGCTGGCGCTATATGGGGCCGACGAACACTATTGTTATCGATAGGTGCTGCTTGACGCCCGAGACGCTCCGCGCGGAGTCCGACTCCAAGAAAGCTGCAGTGATGAGCCTCTGTGAGCCGCGGGTTCATGATGGCCAAGGGGATGCAACACGGGGCGCTCAGGCGATCTTGGGGCTCAGCTCCCAACAGTGGGATCGGATCATTGAGTTAGATGGTTCCGTTGCGGACGAGAGGAGAGATAATCTGATGCGCATCGCTTGGACGCTCGCCATCCTAATCCCACGACGCGACGGGCCTACCCACTTGCTGCGTTCATCGAATAGCGTCAGCTATCTGTGTGGTCGAGCAGCTTTGTCCGCCATCCTCTCGTCCGCCGAATATCTAACGAAAGCCCGTGAATACCTCGAGGCCGAACTCCAACGCTGACGCTCGAGTGCTCTGATGCGAAAGGAAAGCAACGCAGCATGGCTCACCTGCAAAACGAAGACTATGCAGACGACGTCCCGCCGGGCTGGAGGCCGTTACTCGCCGCGTTGGTGATCGAGTTGGAGCGTGTGCAGCCTGGTTTTAGCATCACCCAGGTGAAGCAGAAATTCGGTGAGCTTCGGGTCTACCTCGAGGCCGGCACGGTCGAGGCGTTCCATCTTATCGACGATGCTACGCGACAATCGCGGGTGACGTGCGAGGAGTGTGGAAAGAAGGGATCCTTGCGCACCAGCTCTGGGTGGGTGCAAACGCTATGTGACGAACACTCTCAGCCGGGAACGAGGAAGCTGGCGGAGAGTCTCATCGTAGCTGCTTACAGATTTGTCGACGGCAGGTTTGTCCCAGTCGAGCGATAGTCGCCGATCGTGAGCGAGCAACTTAGAAGAAGAACGGAACCAACCTTTGCGCCTATGGGTACTCTCAGACCTGCATCTTGAGCAAAGCACCTGGGATCTGCCCGAGAGGCGTCCCGAGTACGATGTACTCGTTGCTGCCGGTGATATCCATCGGGCTACGGCCGCGGTACGTTGGCTGTCCGATCGTGCGGGTGCTAAGCCTGTCGTGTATATCACCGGTAATCACGAATGGTATAGCCCGAGAGCTGACTTCACCATCGAAGATGAGCTGGCTGAGGCACGGGAGCTTGCTCGCGGAACGCAGGTGAATCTCTTACACAATCAGGAGCTAATTATTGAGGGTGTGCGGTTTCTCGGAACTCCGCTTTGGACCGATTTCGAGTTGACCGGTGATCCGGCTCGTTCAATGACCTTCGCCCGCCAATGGATGAACGACTACAGTTTGATCTACTCCAGGGTGCATTCGGTGCTGGAACCTACCGAGACTCGTGCTTGGCACGCGCATTCCCGCGCGTGGCTGGCGGAGCGTCTCGGAGAGCGTCACCCCGATGCTCGCAGGACGGTCGTCGTTACGCATCACCTACCCCATAGAAGCTCGATACATCCTCGATATGTTGGTGATCCCCTCACACCGGCGTTCTGCTCGGATCTGAGTAGTCTCGTGGAAGGCGGCACAGTGGATCTTTGGATCCACGGTCACACTCACAGCTCATGTGATTATTTGGCGAATTCCTGCCGAGTGCTCTGCAATCCGAAAGGTTGTGGTCCGGTTTCCGGTCGGTTGCGGATGGAGAATGCCGCTTTCGACCCAGAATTGGTCATCGACATCTGAACAATTCGGGAGCCATGGAAAGGCGTGTGGTACGTGAGTAGGAAATTCAAACGGGCTATGAACGGAGTTCAGCAGGACCGCCGCTCTCCCGATTATTTGACCGTCCTGACCGAGGCAACTCGAGTATTCGGATCCCGCGAGGCGGCGCAGACGTGGATGATCACGCCAGCTTTGGGGCTGGATGGAAGATGCCCGACTGATCTGGTGCGCAATGCGGATGGCCTGACTAAGGTGAGGCTCTTCCTGCAACGGATCGAGTATGGCGTATATACCTGAGGCGGCGTTCGGATATCACTTTGGGCTGAGGCAAAAATGCCGCGCGCGGGTGTCATCTGGTGGCATGCTCTTCAGCGCCAAAGCTCGGCTTCGTCTCTTAGCTTTAAGTGATTATCTGCGCCCATTCGCCCGTTCGCCGGGACTCGGAGAGGGTGCAAAGTCCAAGCCGCTGGGCGCTCGGCGTGTCGAATCTTTGTGGCGCAGCCGCTCGTTGGGTAAGCTCGCCGCCGGAAAGAAGTTGCCCTTACCTGGAAAGAGTTTTCCGCTGGTGTGCTGGTGGCAGCCCGCCGATGAGACCGGCAAGGTAGAGCGAAGCTCGTTGAGCAGGTGTGGGTGAAAGATGGCTGCTTGCGAGTTGATTTAAGCTGAAGTAGCGGCCCAAGATGGCGTGCCAGTGCCGCGTAGAAGCAGACGACCAATACGCAGCCGGCCATCGGGGACGGCTAAGCCGAGGGTCCTTCGTGCAGCTGCGCAAGATAATGACCTCGAGCTTGTTCAGCCGTCATCCCGCCGAACATCTCTAATCCTTCCTCCAGGTGGCTCGCCGAGCTAGCGCCGGCAGCGAGCAAGGCCCCAGCGCAGTCCGAGATGGCCATCAGAGCTGGTCCGATGTCCCCGTCGTGTGCAACAAATGCGCGAACCAGGCTCATGAGCTCGCGCGAGATTTCTGCGCTTCTTTGGGCAACAGCCGCGGGTTCATTCGCCATCGTGGGCACGATAGTCTGCAGCGGTGCCACTTGGAAGCGGATCCGGATAGAACGGGCCCGACAAACCAGCGCCTGCCCAGCAGGTATTGGAACGTTGCGCCTTGAGAGCAGGGGACCGCAAATGGCCGGCGGTGGGACAAAGCCGCCGTTCCCGACGGTGGCGGCGAATGACCGCTTATCTACCCCAAAGCCGTCGTTCGCGGTGCGCCCTGCGAATGACTGCTTTGGGGGATCTTAGCAGACTTAGCGCCGCGGTCCGGCGAATGCCGGCTATGGAGCAAGTGACGGATGCACTCGCGCGCGGCACTGACCGGTTCCAAGGCGGGCTTGCATCGGAGCCAGTAGACCTCTCGATCTGGCGCACGCCGGCCTTCCCGTCGGCCTTCCGCGTAAGCCGACGTTCGCCGCAGTGACCGCGGACCCGGGCCGGAACAGCTGAATCGGGTGGATTCCAGACCTTCGCATCGGAGCGATGCTCACGCCAAGAGCTGCGTCGCGCCGAACCGAGAGTCGTTTAGATGAGGACGCTGACGTTCGAACCAGGTTCTGAGGTGCCGCTCTCGACCCCTTTCGTTGCGCGCTTAATGGCCTCCTCGATCTCTCGCAGGATGCCGGCCTTCTTCTCCGCAGGCAACGAGTCGAACTGCGCCTGAGTGAGCTGCTGCCGGTCTGATGGACACTGAGTTAGGCTACGCTACCTCAGACAGCTTCTCGAAGTCGATGGGGCTGAGGTACCCCAAGGTCGAGTGTCGGCGCCTCGGATTGTAGAAGCGCTCGATATAGTCGAACACGTCGGCCTTGGCCTGGTCGCGGGTTCGATAGACCTTCCTGGCGATGCGCTCGGTCTTGAGCGAAGAGAAGAAGCTCTCCATTGCTGCGTTATCCCAGACGTTGCCTGAGCGGCTCATCGAGCATGATACGCCATTGTCGGCCATCAGCCGCTGGAACTGCTCGCTCGTATATTGGCTGCCTTGGTCCGAATGGTGGAGCAGGGCGTGCGGCTTTCCGCGACGCCAGATCGCCATAATCAGCGCATCGGTGACGAGCTGCGCGGTCATCGTCTCGCGCATCGACCAGCCAACCACCCGCCGCGAGAACAGGTCAATCACGGCAGCGACGTAGAGCCAGCCTTGCGCGGTCCAGATGTAGGTAAAGTCGGCCACCCATTTCTGGTTCGGCCGGTCGGCGGAGAACTGCCGGTCGAGCACGTTGTCGGCGATGAGCGAACGGGTGCCGTCGTCCTTGGGCAGGCTGCGCCGCCGCGGCCTCGCACGAAGGCCCTCGAGACGCATCAGCCGTTCGACCCGGTGAAGGCCGCATGAAAGGCCTTCGGCCAGGAGATCGTGCCACACGCGGCGCGAACCGTAGGTGCGGTCGCTTGCAACGAAGCTGGCACGTACCTTGGCGCCAAGCTTCTCGTCACTCTTCGATCGTGCACTCGGCGCGCGCGTAAGCCAGGCATGAAAGCCACTGCGCGAGACCCCGAGCGCCTCGCAGATCCACGATACCGGCCAGGTCCCCCGGTGCTTCGCAACGAAGGCGAACCTCATATCGAGTCCTTCGCGAAGTAGGCCGCTGCTTCGGCGTGGAATGATCCCCCGGATCATTCCTGATCCGCCTCAGTTTAAGATATCGCGCTCCGCCTTCATCCTGGCGAGCTCGCGGCGAAGCCGCTCAATCTCCTGCTGCTCGGGCTTCAGATTGCCGTGGCCGGGAAACGCCGAGCCGGCATCCGTCTCGAACTCCCGAACCCATTTGCGCAACACGTTCACGTGCAGATCCAGATCACGCGCGGCCTGGGCCACCGACACCCCACGCTCGCGGACCAGCTTCACCGCCTCAAGCTTGAACTCGCGGCTGTGTCTTCGTCGTTCCATCCATTCCCTCCGATTCCATAAACACCTTATCTCGGTGTCCACGAAACCGGCAGCAGCTCACCGGTCGACCATCTCGATCGGCCGCGCGCCAGCGCCGAACGTCAGACTGCCGCGCGAAACCTGCCGTTCGCGGTAGCTGCCGGCGATCGACGCGGGAATGACAGGGGAGGGTGGCAACGGGACATCCCTGAGAGATCAGCTCCACCTGCTCAGGGCCTGACGCCGTCATGACGTGAAGGATCACATTCAGGGTAACCACCTGCAGATGGCGGCAGGTATATGCAGTGATTAGCGCGCCTCTCCCATCGAGAGCCGCAAGTTGCGGAGCTGCGGCGAGAGGAAGCCGAGTAGCGTGACGACAGCACCAAGAATGCCCAAGGTGACGAACAGCCAGCGCACCCCGATCAGTTCGCCGAGCGGCGTTGCAAGCCCGAGCCCGACAGGCGTCGCCAATCCCATGAGCGTGGCAAGAAGCGAGAGAACCCGACCCTGCAGATGGTTCGGCACCATCGATTGCAGGAGCGCGGTGAATGGGGCGTTGCCTGCGATATAGGTTAGCCCGCTGAGCGCCCACCAAGCCACCGCGGCCGGGAACATCGCTGATGGAGACAAGGCCGTAAGGGCGAGGCTCAGGCAAGAAATTGCGAAGCCCCAGAGAACCCACATGACGTGTCGCCTCGGGGCGACGGTCGCCACGAGCAGGCCACCCGCGATCATCCCTGCGCCACCGACACTCTCGATGAGCGCCACTTCGCTCGCACCACCGTGGAAATGCTCCTTTACCAAAAGTGGAACGAGAGTGAAGGATGGCATGACGACGAGGACGATCGCGCCCAGCAGACAATACAAGCGGCGCAGACCCGGGTTTCCCCATACGAAATCGAAGCCCTCGCGAAACTCGCGCCAGAGGTTAGGTCTCTGCCCGCTCGGTTCCTTCGTCTGCGGAATCGAATAAACGAGCAACGGCACGATCCCAAGCACAGCTGTAGTTACGTCGATAGCGAGCGCATAACCGATCGGCATGAGACTGATTGCCAAGGCACCGAGGGGTGCAGCGGCTACGGTCATGATCCCCGTGAGTGTCTGGTTCAGGCCCGCCGCACGTGGAAGGAAGCTCTTCGGCACGAGCATGGCCGTGCTAGCATTCGCGGCCGGTTGCTGAAATGCTTGCATGGCGCTGCGGATGAACATCATCACGAACAGATGCCAGAGCGCGACAGTGTCGGTGAGAAAGAGTGCGATCAACACCGTCATGCAAATAGCACTGATCAGGTCGGCGGCGATCATGATGGCGCGCCGGCTCCAGCGATCGGCCAAGGTGCCGCCCAAGGGACCCAGAAGCGCCTGGGGAAGCAGCGCGACCACCCCTGCGATCGCAAGCGCGGACACGCTGCCGGTCGTGTCTGTGATCCACCAGATCAGTACGAATTGGGTGAGTGCAGAGCCGATCAGCGACAAAGCTTGTCCAACGAACACGGCCCAATAGCGAGTTCGCCACCGCGGCCCTGGATCGCCGTGGGGATACGAGATCACTGATGCCGCGCCCGCAGTTGGATCGTCCCTCACCCTCAGAGGCCCTGTGTCCGCTCTCGCGCAGGATCGGATCCCGGATCTCCGTGATCGCTTGCACCTCCCCCGAGTGCTCGGAAAAGCGACACGCCACCGGCCAGTTCAGCGCGTTTCACCTCAAGTACGCTCTGGCGTGCTGAATATTCGGTCCGCTGAGCGTCAAGCAGGTCCAGGCGGCTCTCAAGGCCCGCTCGGAAGCGCATGTTCGTCAGAACGACGCGTCGGCGCGCCACCGAAGCGGCCTCCTCCTGAGCGATCCGCTGCTTCTCGTAGGTCTCACGGCCGGCGAGTGCGTCGGCGACTTCACGAAACGCGGTCTGGATGGCACGCTCGTACGTAGCGACGGCGATGCCGGTGCGGGTTTTCGCGGCCGCAAGCGCGCCCTTCGCCTGAGGCTGCAACATCGGCACCGTCAGCTGGGGAGAAACATTCCAGCTCTGGTTGGCTGCCTCGAAGAGACGGGTGAGACCGAGGCTCGCGAAGCCGAATGCGCCGGTCAGCGAGAGGCTGGGGAACATAGCGGCACGCGCTGCCCCTACGTCGTAGTTGGCGGCCCTGAGCTCGTGCTCGGCCTGTAAGATGTCCGGGCGGCGCAGCAGAAGATCGGATGGAAGACCGGGAGCAAGCTGAGTTCGGATTGGCTGCTGCATCAGCCCGACCGGTGATGGGAGATCCGCCGGGGCAGGGCTTCCGACGGCGAGCGTCAGCGCGTTGGTGGCCTGTGCAAGGTCACGCGTGCGCAGCTGCTGGTCTGCTTCCGCCTGCCGCACCAGCCCCTCCGCCTGGGCAACTTCGGGCCCGCCGACCTGGCCGGCGTCGTGGAGTCTGCGGGTAAGATCGAGTGAGACACGCCAGTCGGCCAAGGTAGTTCCGGTCAGTCTTAACTGCTCATCCGCCAACCGCTCGTTAAGATATGCCTCGGCGACTGTTGCGATGATGGCGATCCGCGCGGCGCGCCTGCCTTCATCCGTGGCGAGGTAACGCTCGAACGCGGCCTGCGTCTGCGACCGGATACGCCCGAAAAGGTCTATCTCGAACGATGTGAGCGCCGCCTGCGCGCCAAACTGACCGAATTCAACGCCATCCCCCGGCCGCTGGTCCGGATCGAGCCCAGCCCCGGCACCGGCGATTGACGAAGGCTGGCGTTGCCGCGTGTAGCTGGCCTGGACCTCGCCGGTCGGCCATCTCGCGGCGCGCGTAACACGGAACTGCGCCTGCGCCTCACGTACCTGCAGCGTTGCGATGCGCAGGTCGCGATTCTCTGCCAGCGCAATGTCGATTAGACGCTGCAGCCGAGGATCCCCGAACATCTCCCGCCACTGCAGGTTGACAGGGGGCGCCTCGGTGCCGACTGCGCCGCCGGGATAGGCTGCTGCGATCGGGGCAGGTGGCAACTCGAACTGAGGATTCATCGAGCAGCCTGCAAGCAGGAGCAGAAGGGTTGCCGAACGGAGCGGACGTTTGGGAGCCATGTCGGTCAAGCCTCGACTGGAGTTGCTGTCATCTGGTCGCCTCGCTTGCGGCGAAGACGTGTGGCGAGACGAACCACGACAACGAAGAATGCGGGGACCAGGAAGATTGCGAGAACCGTGCCCGTGATCATTCCGCCGAAAACGCCCGTACCGATCGCATGCTGGGTCTCCGCACTGGCGCCGCTCGCAATCATCAACGGGACGATGCCGAGGGTGAAGGCGAGGCTGGTCATGAGAATGGGGCGCAGGCGAACTTTCGCCGCCGCGACGGCAGCATCGACCACGTCCTTGCCTTCCTCCACATATTGCTTGGCGAATTCGACGATCAGGATCGCATTCTTGGCGCTCAGTCCGATGATGGTGATGAGGCCCACCTGGAAGAACACGTCGCTTGCCAGCTGCCGGAGGATGATAGCCGCGAAGGCGCCGATCAAACCTAGCGGAACGACGAGAATGACCGACAGGGGGATGGCCCAGCTTTCGTAGAGGGCGGCCAGAACCAGGAACACCACAAGCATCGAGAAGGCCATCAGCATCGTCGTCTGAGAGCCGGCCTGCTGTTCCTGCAGGGAAACACCCGTCCACTCGACCGCGAAGCCTTTCGGAAGCTGGCTGGCGAGGCGTTCCATTTCCGCCATGGCGGCGCCGCTGGAAACACCCAAGTTGGGGTAGCCTGCGATCCGGACGGCCGGGTAGCCGTTGTAGCGGACCAGCTGCAGCGCTCCCTTCTCCCATACGGGTTGCACCACCTCGGCGAGCGGTACCATGTTCCCGTTCGCATTGCGAACGTTGAGCTTTAGAATGTCCCCGAGCTGCATCCGCGCGGTTGCGTTTGCCTGCACGATGACCTGCTGCATGGCTCCGCCGTTCGGGAAATCGTTGACGTAGGCGGAACCCATCGAGGCAGAAAGCGCATCGCTGATCGCGGTGAAAGGCACGCCCATCGCCTGCGCCTTTTCCCGGTCAATCGAGAGCCGAACATTGGTACCCGCGGGCAGTCCGTCGGGGTAGACGAAGGTTACCACCTGGCTCTTGGATGCGAGCGCCACCAGCTTGTCCTGGGCCGCAATCAACGCCTCATAGCCGAGACCCGCGCGATCCTCGAGGCGCATCGTGAAGCCGCCCGAGGTGCCGAGCTCGTCGATAGCGGGAGGCGCGAGGCTCATCACGGTGCCCTCCGGAATGGCTTTGAGCGCTTCGGTCGCGCGGGCAATCTCATCCTGAACGGTGGCGCCGTTCCGCTCGTCCCAGTCCTTCATCACCGTGAAAGCGGTGGCAACGTTGGGACCGGCGCCTGCAAAGCCGAAGCCCATGATGCTGACGTTCGTCTTGATCCCGGGACGATCCGCCACGTAGCGCTCATAGATGCGTAGAGCCTCGTCCGTGCGCTCGGCGGTGGCGTCCGGCGGCAGCTGTATGCTGGTCAGGAAATAGCCCTGGTCCTCCTCGGGAAGGAATGAAGTCGGCCAATTCGCAAAGGCAACTCCGACCAGCCCCAGCACGGCGGCGAATACCAGCATTGCCCGGCCCGTGCGCTTAAGGATCGCGACGACCCAGCGCTCATATCCCGAGGTCATGCGGTCGAAGCGGTCGTTGAACCACGTGAAAAAGCGGTTCTTCTTTTCGTGGCCGGTGACCGGCTTGAGGAGTGTCGCGCACAATGCCGGCGTCAGTGAGAGCGCGAGGAAGGCCGAGAAGAGGATGGAAACCGCCATCGACAGGGTGAACTGGCGGTAAATTGCCCCCACCGATCCGCTGGAGAGCGCCATCGGCAGGAACACGGCGGTGAGCACGGCGGTGATACCGATCACGGCACCGGTGATCTCGCGCATCGCCTTCTTGGTGGCCGCCTTGGGAGGCAGTTTCTCCTCATGCATGATGCGCTCGACATTCTCGACCACGACGATCGCGTCGTCGACGATGATGCCGATGGCAAGCACCATGCCGAACATGGTCAGCACGTTGATCGAGAATCCGGCCAGCAGCATGATCGCCAGCGTTCCGAGCAGGGCGATAGGGGCGACGATCGCGGGAATGAGCGTGTAGCGGACCTTCTGGAGAAAGAGGAACATGACCAGAAAGACGAGCGCCATGGCCTCGACGAGGGTGTGCAACACCTTCTCGATCGAGATGGTGACGAACGGAGCGGTGTTGAACGGGATGGACCACTTCATGCCCGCGGGCATGGAGCGGGCGAGCTCGGTCATGCGCGCCTGGACGGCCTTTGCGACTGCGACTGCGTTCGCGCCCGGAGCAAGCTGGACAGCGGCGCTTGCCGAAACCTTGCCGTTCTCCCGCGTCGACATCGCGTAATTCTGGGGCCCCAGTTCCACGCGCGCGACGTCGCCGATCGTGACCTTCGACCCGTCCGGGTTGGCCTTCAGAATGATCGCCGCGAACTGCTCGGGTGTGCTGAGCTGACCGTCGGCGGTGAGCGGAACGAGAACGCGCTGCCCCTTGACCGTCGGCGAGGCGCCAAGGCTGCCTGGTGCCAGCTGAACGTTCTGCTCCGCGATCGCGGACGTCACGTCACCGATTGCAAGGTTGTACGAGACGAGCTTAGCCGGATCGGTCCAGATGCGCATCGCGCGCTCGGCCGCGAAGCTCTGCACGCGACCCACTCCGGGGATGCGCTTGAGCTCTTCGGTGATGTTGCGGCTCAGATAATCGCCGAGCGCGACCTCGTCCAGGCGACCGTCCTCGGACGTGAGCGAGACCATCATCAGAAAGCCTGAAGACGCCGCCTCCACGTTGACGCCGAGCTGCCGCACGGCCTGGGGCAGCCGCGGCTCCACGGTCTTGAGGCGGTTCTGCACGTCGACCTGCGCGAGGTCGGGGTCGGTGCCGGGCCGGAACGTAGCGGTGATCGAAGCGACGCCCGAGGAGTCGGTGGTGGCTTCGAAGTAGAGCAGGTTCTTGACGCTCGAAAGCTCGCGTTCGATCAACACCACGACGCTGTCATTCATCGTCTGCGGCGTGGCGCCGGGATAGGATGCCGTGATCGTCACCGATGGCGGCGCGATCGAGGGAAAGCGCGCGACGGGAAGCTGCGGAATGGCGATCAGCCCGGCCAGGATGATTCCGATCGCGATCACCCATGCGAAGATCGGCCGGTCTATGAAGAACTGAGGCATGCTGTGATCTCCCTCAGCGCTTGGCCGGCTGCCACGGACGCGGGTTCACCGGTACGCCGGTCTGAACACGATCGCGGCCGACGACGATGATGGTCTCCCCGGCGCGGATGCCGGAAAGCAGGATGTACCGTCCGTTGTAGATTTCGCCGACATTCACCTGCCGGTCCCGAACCCGGCCCTGGCTATCGACCACGGCAACCGTCGCCACCCCCTTTGCATCACGCGTCACCGCCTCCTGCGGCACGGTGATCGCGGCAGGTGCGGTCATTCGGGGCAGCCTTGCGCGGACGAACATCCCCGGCAGCAAACGGTGCTGCGGATTGTTCACCTCCACCCGAACCACGGCGTTCCCGGTGCCCGGCTCCACCGTCACTCCTGAGAACAGGATGCGGCCACGCACCGGATAGGAGATTCCGGACGAGGTCAGGATCTCGACGCTGTTCGCGTCAGGCGCCTTCCCGCTTCCCCGGGCTTGCAGCAGCGCCTCGAAGCGCTCCGCGGGCTGACGAACATCGACATAGACCTTGTCGATCTGCTGGACGACGGCGAGAGGGTTGGAGTCCTGGGCCGCGACCAGCGCACCTTCTGTGACCAGCGTTGCGCCGATCTGGCCGGAAATGGGGGAGGTCACCCGCGCGAAGCCGACGTCGAGGCGACGGCGAGCGAGCTCGGAGCCCGCCTGTGCCACCTCTGCAGCGGCCTGGGCACGTTGCGCCACCGCATTGTCATAGCTCTGCCGGCTGATCGCATCCGCTGCTACCAGGGGTTTCAATCGGCCAGCCTGCGTTGACGCAAGGTGAAGCGATGCGCGAGCGCGGGCGAGTGAAGCGGCAGCGCTGTTTGCGTCGGCACGGTATGGGGCTGGATTGATCTGAAACAACGGTTGTCCGGCCTGCACGAAGGCCCCCTGCTCGAAGAAGCGGCGCTGGATGATGCCGCCGACCTGCGGCCGGATCTCTGCGGTTCGGAAAGCGACAACCCGGCCTGGCAGTTCGTCGGTGACCTCCACATCCTGCGGCTGAACCTTCATGACCAGCACCTCCACCGGCTGGGCAGCTGCGTCCTCCGGGGGCGTCTCCGAGCAGGCGGCAAGCGCCAGGGTGGCGGCTGTGAGCATGCAGAGGGTTCTCATTCCGCGTCCGCGCAGAAGCATTTCCAGGTCTCCGAAACGTGTTCGATCACCGGTTCGCCTAGGACTGTCGGAGTTACGTGGACGTTGTGTGGAGATTATGTGGAAGGACGTAGCGCGTCTCTGGCCTGGCCCGTATCGTTGCTGTGGAGGCTAGATGAATGAACGCGCTCATCCTTATCGCTGAAGACGATCCCGAGATTGCGGACATCATCCGCGCCTATCTCGAACGGGAGGGGTTCCGAACGGTGCACGCTGGAGACGGCAGGATCGCACTCGATCTGCATCATGCATTGAAGCCCGACCTGATCCTGCTCGACGTGTCCATGCCCCGGATGGACGGCTGGGAGGTTCTGTCCGCCGTGCGGCAACGCTCCACGACTCCTGTCATAATGGTGACTGCGCTGGATCAGGACATAGACAAGCTGCAAGCGCTGCGAATTGGCGCCGACGATTACGTCGTAAAGCCGTTCAATCCGGTCGAAGTCGTCGCCCGGACCAAGGCCGTGTTGCGACGAGCGGCTGGCGACCACGGGGGTGTCGTCCTCAGGGCCGGACCGCTCGAGATAGACCGGGAAGCCCATGAGGTCCGGAAAATCGCGGCGGACGGCACGGCCGCCCGTCTCTCTTTGACTCTCACGGAATTCCGCATGCTGGTGCATCTCGCAAGGAACCCGCACCGTGTTTTCAGCCGCGGAGAGCTGGTGGACGCGTGCTTGCCGGGGAGCGATGCGCTGGACCGGACCGTCGACAGTCACATCAGCAAACTGCGGCGGAAGCTCGGGCAAGCCGGCCTCCCCGACATGCCCCAAGGCGTACGAGGTGTCGGTTACCGGCTGATGCAGTCGTGACACTCCGCCGGAGCCTTACCACACAGCTCGTCATTGCGATGATGACGGTCGTCGTCGTGTGCATCGCACTTTCGGTTGCTGCCTTCGAGATCGTCTATTTTGCGTTCTTTGCGCTGGGCCTTCCGGGGATCAGCTCGCTGAACGAGCTGTACTTCGAACCCATCGACTTTGTGATCCTCGCTGGATCCATCATCGTGGGACTGATGATCGCGTCGGTTATCGCGGTCAGGATAGCCAAGCGTATTCTGCGGCCGCTGCGATCGGTCGAGCAGGCGCTGCGATGCATCGCGCAAGGGGATCTCTCCGCGCGCGCTCTCCAAGATGAACATGGACCGCTTGAGGCCGCCGGGCTGATTGACGACTTCAACAACATGGCTGATCGCCTGGAACAGGCATCCAAAAACATCTCGATCTGGAACGCGCAGATCGCGCACGAACTACGGACGCCCCTGACCATTCTTGGGGGCAGGCTGCAAGGGGTCATAGACGGTGTGTTCGAACCCGATGACCGCCTCATTGCTAACTTGATGGTGCAAGTTGAAAACCTGAAGCGCCTCGTCGAGGATCTGCGGGTCGTCAGCCTCGTCGACAGCGGCCATCTTGACCTTCGTGTAAGCCGCATCGAACCGGCGCAAGAGGTCAGGGCGCTGGTTGACCTCGTTCAGCCGCGACTAGCAGACGCAGGCTTTACGGTCATCGCCGATGGCGATGGCGGCGAGGCGCTTCTCGATGCGAGCCGCTTACGGCAAGCCTTGCTTGCTCTAATCGAGAACGCCCGCGTGCATGCTCCTCCAGGAAAGTTGCTAATTCGGTCTCGGCTGAGCGAGGCGAGGGTGAGGTTTGAGGTCGTGGACGAGGGGAAGGGCTTGCCGAAAGACTTCATCCCCATAGCTTTCGCCCAATTTGCACGCGCCGAGGCTTCGAACCAGCGTCTTGGCTCCGGCCTTGGCCTCTCGGTGGTGAAAGCGATAGCGATCGCGCACGGTGGCGACGCCTCCTATTCTCAGAAAAATGGGAGATCGACTTTCATGCTCGATCTTCCGCGGTGGGGGTGACCGCCGCTCCGTCTACGCCGTGCGCGTGCGTTCCCGTCACATTCACAGCGGGCTCGGCTGCGCGCATCTTAATCAGCTCGGCGATGCGCTGAGGCGCGCTAACGGCGGCATGATCTTCAATCCTCAAAGGCGCCGAGATTCGGACCGTATCGGTGAGCGGAAACGGGTTGCCATTCCGCCCAGTGAATGTCGTGAATGGGTCGGACCCGGCTGTCGGCGGTGGCGCGACCCCGGCGATGCGCGATGGTCGGCCTATTGCGCGGAACCGGACGTTCGCCGCCGCGGTCCGCAATCGCGCCGGGAACAGCTGAATCGGGTGGAAAGGCGACATTCGCGAGGCACTGACGTTTCCTGGGAACTCCCGCTACACGGGCTGAGCATTATGCGGAGCGCGAACGCGTCGGGACAGGAAGAGGCGTGCAGAGCGAGACTAGTATCCCAAGATGCTAAGCGGCTGCCGCGCCTCGCAACGAGGTGCGAGCCATTCAGCTAGGCCATGGCACAACTCGGCCTTGGCCGCCGCTTCGATCTCCCTCAGCCGATCGCCTTCGAGTCTGAGAGCCTGAACCAGCGCTGCGCAAGCCCCAGCGCTCAACTCGTAAGGGCCATGGCGGTGCCACGGCGTCCATCCAGAACAGGTGGCGATTAGGAGCGGCTCGATCGTGTCGAACGCAATGTCGGTGACCGATACGCCTTTTCCGATGCCGTCCCGCCATCGCCCTTCCGCGAACTGGATCGTCATTCCTGGATCGAAGCCAACAGTCTCGTTCAGCCGATAATCTGCCGCGCAGGTGACCCATTTCGACGGGTGCTTTTGAAAGGTGCTCCGGGCCACCTTCCACGGTTTCACATCGAACTTGGTCTCCGCGAAGTCGATGTCATAGGTCTCGGCGTCCCCCAATGCGTAACCTTCAATTACAGACAAGCGGCGCCCTTCGAAGAGGGCGATAAAACCCATGCCGTGTTCAAGCCCGTCCACCATTGCGTAGGCGTCGTCGAGGGGGGATCCGTCAGGGAGCGGCGGAGCGTCCCCGGTCACGTTGATTGAGGAAAAGAAGCCTGTTCCGGTGTTCTCGAACCTGGTCACCCGAGCACTCGCAGATTGCAGCCGTAATGGCTCTGTCAGGCTGGAATGGGCACAACCCAAGGTATCAAGCACGGCACGTTCAATCTGCCAAAGAGGTCTCATGCTCGCACCGTAGCTCGGCGCACCGAAGGGCCGCAATGGGTCGGCGTCGGTCCCCACATGCCGCAGGCCGACGGCGAAAGGCAGGGTGCCGCGCCGAAGCGGACCTTCGCCGGGTCGCCCGGCGATCGCGCCGGGAACAGCCGGAGAGGGTGGGTTCCGGACCTAGCTTGCGACCTCGATGGCCGTCAGGCCTGCGCCGCCGCTGCTGAACGTCTTCCATTCGCATCGGACAACAGTACCCGGTGCAAACGCCCATTTCTTACCTTCTGGAACCTGTCCCGCCACTTGGTAGGCGTCAGTCAAAAGGTGCGTCGCCTCGATCTGCGAGGCGGTGTGCCAATCATCAGCTCAACTGCCACGGGCTGCCTCTTCCAATCTGACCCAAGCACACTTACGAGCAATGGAAATCTGCGAACGAATCCGGAGCGGCAGTGAGCATCAGATGGTGACGACGCGGCTAGAAGGTGCCATTGGGGCCTTAGAGATCGGGGAAAAGAAGGAAGCGGAGGGGGATCTCTGCCGCGCACACATGGCGTATGAGACGGCTATCAACGACTTTATGCATCTAGCTCTTGTTGAATGTGATTCAGCGGATGCAGTAAAGACTTGGGTTGCTAATCAGCCGCTACAAATCGCATTGGACGGGTTTGTTAGGATTTCCAATTTTGTGATTGCAGAGCCGCGATCAGAATGGACACGCTATTTTCAGAGTGGTAACTATCTGCTAATTGCCTTCTCACACTTCTGTTCGGCGCTAGGCCAGCATGAGCGTGCTCGGTTCCTGTCACAGATTGCGACCGAGCC
Organism: Sphingosinicella sp. BN140058; assembly: GCF_004135585.1. NCBI lineage: Bacteria > Pseudomonadati > Pseudomonadota > Alphaproteobacteria > Sphingomonadales > Sphingosinicellaceae > Sphingosinicella > Sphingosinicella sp. BN140058. The sequence continues at coordinate 4,871,907 of NZ_CP035501.1, forward strand.
CGTTCTGTTTTCCACTGCCTTCTGGGCTGAGTATAGCAAGGTGTATGATGCGCTAAGTACAGGAAGATATTATTCCCCGAAGTTTGGCAAGTTTGCCTTTTTGGACAAATATGTGTCGTGCTACGTCGATCTGATGCTGGCTGTGATGCAGGGTGAACCGCTCGGGTCGCCCCTTGCAGAGATCGATCGTCAGTTCATTCTCCGCAACGCGGATAGGAGGATGAATGATGCCGACGCCTATATGATCGAAGGCAGCGCGGAGTATCCAGTGAAATTCGACTTTCGAAAAGCTGGGTTGCTGGCAACGATCGCGCACACAAAAACGGGAGCCATCATTTGAACTGCAGATAGCAATGCGCGCCCACCACCGACGCTTCACCAACGGCAGGAAACGCGCTACTCGGCCATCGATCCCGGCTTGAGAGAAGGTCCGCTTTGGGTCGCAGGCGGTCGTATCGCCCTGATCCCGCTGGCGGCGGCGCCATAGTCGGCCTACCTCGCGAAAGCGGACATAGCCGTTGCCGGGGCGACTGCTCCCGGCGGCCAGCTGAATCGGGTGGATAGTGTCGAAAAACTCCGGTGACGGATCTCCCTCGTGAGCGAGGGCAAAAGCGCAGAAGGCCCTTCCACAAACGAGCAGCATTCGCTCATAGGCGGAGCCGCGCTGCTCCGCGGCTAGAATATTCTTCTCCGTCGGCGCGCCGCTGAGCCGCCGTTCGGCTCGGCTCTGACTTTTCAAAAGCGGACGCTCAAGAAACGCCTCATTCCTGCATCGTCCCGTAGGTCGCACCGATGCAGCAGCCGCCGTTCCTTTTACAACGGCACCGACGTCGAGGAACGACCTACAGCCCGCTGATCACTGGTCGCACCACAGTTCGATGCGCCGACCGCGCTCCCGCAGGTTTTCGAGGTAGTAGATGGCTCGGTTGCGCCGCTCGGGATGGATGTAGACTGAGGGATCGATCAAAGAAAGGCTACCGCCATTAGATAGTTCCCAGAACCGGCCTGTATTCGGGGAGTTCGCTGGCTTGAAGGACAAGGAGTTGCTCTTGCGTCGCAACTTGCCCTTTCGAAAATCGATCTTGTATCTCTCTCCCTTGTGGCGTGGCCCATCGATGCAGATGCTCTCTTCAGCCGCGCCTTGCGAGCACACCCAGCTACCGGCGGCAACGCACCGGATTAGAGGAGCCTGTTTAGCTTCGGCCGCGGGAGTGACCGCGAGCGCCAAGGCCAGCGCCGTGCACATCCGTACCTCCATGGGATCCTCCTCAAGTCATGTAATTCGGATAGAGCGACAAAATTTAAAGGTCCGCTAAGGGTCGGAGCCGGCTGTAGGAGCTCCGGCAACCTCGATGACGCGCGATGGTCCGCCTATCGCGCGCAATCGGACGATCGCCGCTGCGTCCTGCGATCGCCCCGGCAAAGCCGAACCGGGTGGGAAAGCGGACGCCGTCTGCACATCTCCTGCACACTCTCACGCTATCGTTGTGAGGCTTTAAGCTGAAGGGTGAAGCATGCCGCTCGTTCAACGCACACTCGCGCTCGCCCTCCTTGCAGGCCTGCTCGTCTCGTGCAGTACTTGGGAGGCCTACCAGCATCAGGCTGTTGAAGGAGGCTACTGGGTGACCTTGGCTCAGCCGATGCTCGACGGAACACCCACCGATGGCGCAACAACGGTCTGCATTGATCGTGTGAAACTGCAGACTTGCCCCCGATCTACGAGCCTCGCGTATATCTATCGACCCGACGATTTGAAGCTCGTCATCACAGGCAAGCTGGTGGAGGTACGGGTTTTAGGCGGAGACGTCAGCGGTCCTGCTCCTGGTGAGGACGTCACCCTTGGTGACCATGACGAGCTCACGTTTCGGATCATTCGAGTGTCCGAGGGGGCTCTCTGATGAGCGCGTGGCTGTCCACGGGTACGTCAGCTAAGGGTCGATCCGCGCTGTAGCGCCGTGATCCTGCCGGGGCGGCGCGATCGTCAGCCCGCCTGGCGAAAGCGGACGTAGCCCGGGGCGCCGCCGGCTCCGGACCGGAACAGCGGAATCGGGTGGCAAGCGGACATCCAGCCTTTGTTTGGGATGAATTGCTTCTGGTCGCCAGCGCACACGCCGCTTGTCGGCAGCAGCTCATGAGGTCGGCTCTTCATCGCGAGCCGTGGCATGAGCCAGAACCCTCGTCGTCTGCTTGTGACCTCGTGCCGGTTCAAGGATTCTCCCAAGGCGGCTCACATGGAGGTCGATTGTACCCTATGCTGGGGCAATGACGGGGACGGCGAGACTGACACTCAAATGGTTGAGCGGGGCTGCCATCGCTTTGCTGGTGCTCGCGAGCCTGTTCCTGATTGTCGGCGTACGAGAAGCGGTCTCCCAGCCGGTCGAGCGTCGACTGACGATTGGGCTGTCCGGATGGCCACCCGGCGCAAGGCCCCTCAAGATCGCTTTGCTCTCGGACATTCACCTCGGCAACGACGCGATGGACGCCGGGCGGCTGCGCAGCATCGTTGGCGACGTGAATGCTGCACGGCCGGATCTAGTCCTGCTGGCCGGAGATTTCGTGGTCGGCCACGACGCCGCTGGTGCGGAGCGCCGCGCCGCTGGCCTGGAAGCGCCTTTGTCGCACTTGAAGGCGCCGCTTGGCGTGGTCGCGGTTCTTGGCAATCATGATCACTGGACCTCGCCAGATGGCGTTCGTGACGCGCTTGGTCGAGCCGGCATCAGAGTGCTCGGGAACGAAGCCCTCCGAGCAGGTCCATTGGCGATCCTTGGCGTCGATGACTCCTTTTCGGGCCATGACGATGTCGCCGCGACCCGCGCTTCGTGGAAGCCCATTGGCGGCATCCATCTCGTTCTGACGCATTCGCCCGATCTGGCGCACAAGCTTTCGGATCACGTTCATCTCGTGCTGGCCGGGCATACTCATTGCGGCCAGGTCGTTCTGCCGTGGCTGGGATCGGTTCTGACGCGCAGCCCGAGGCAACGATGGAGGCCCCTCTACGACACGCGCTACCGCTGCGGCGTGGTGCGTGACACGAACCGGATCGTCGTCGTCACTGCGGGTGTCGGATCCGGAACGAGCCCGGTCCGCCTGAGCGCACCCCCTGACTGGTGGCTGGTGACCGTCGGAGCGGCAGCGGAGGGTCCAGGTCGTCGCAAGTGACGGTTCTGGGGCAGCCGGGGCGAGCGATGCGAACTTCTGCGATGGGTCGAACCGGTCGTAGCGCACGACCTGGCGCACGCCGGCGGCCAACGTCAGGCCACCGTGCGGAACCCGATATTCGCGGGCCCCCCAGGTGATCCGCGCGGAAATGACGGGGCAGGGTGCAGGCTGTGTGAAAACTCGCTCCGCACTCCGCGCTGTAGAATAATCTTCTATTCGCCGTAGTGCTTCGCTTGCGACAGCCGCTTCGAAGCATTGAAAACCAGCGGATTCGGGTGGCAAACCCGTCAATGGGGCTGGTCCCGCGTTCGCTCAGGAAAAATCTTCTACCACGTCAAGGCGGAGTGGTGTTTTCACAAACCCTCGGTGGAAAAGCGACATTGTGCCCCCACCTTTTCATTCCTTGTTTCGGGGCTGCTCGCGGGGGAAAACGATCGATGCGGCGAAGGTTGGCTACGGGGCTCCTGGGGGCGTTCCTCTTGGGGACATGCGCGACAGTAGCGGTGCTGTACGTTTACGCGAGCCGACCCCTCTACTACGAATGGGACGAGCAGCTTGTCCACCGCGCCACGAAGGCCGCGGCGATCCACTTCCGGACTACGGAAGACGAAATACGGCGAAACACCTTTCCGATGACGATGCAGCTGTACCGGCAGCCTTGCGTGGAGCTGAGGCCGAAGCGAGATGATCTTGGCGGCTACCAAGCCTGCTATCGACAAGGCAGTGAAGAGGCAATCTACGAACGTGTCATGGGCGCGCCCTTCGGCCCCAGAAGGTTCTTCCCGCCTCGATGGTAGCTCGTGCCTAGGTCTGCTTAGGGTCGATCCGCGCTGTAGCGCGGTGATCGCGCTCGCGGCGGGGGACGTCGGCCTGGCGCTCGTAACCGGACCTTCGTCGCGGCGCCGCTCGATCGCACCGGGAACAGCCGAGGAGGGGGAGAGCGGACTTCTAGGGCAGCGAAGCCGGGTCAGGTACGGGCAGAGCATCAATCGCAGCGCGTAGCTTGTTGTTGCGAGTAGAGTTGCCTTTCGGGTCGCAGCCGAGATCAACGGCGTAAAGCTGATCCGTCTCAGGGCCCATCCACCGTATCGAGATCATCCCGGCGTCGGTCACCTGCGGCAGGTCCTTGGGGCAAGAGCCGTTGATAAATTCCTGCGCTGCCTGCTCAGTGGGTTTAGATAAACGCCGAAACTCGGAAAGCGAATGAACAAGACCGACGAAGTGGCCGCGTCCTACGTGGAATGTTCCCGTTATCGTGGGGCGCGGATGAGGCTCCGAGTTGAACTTGCCTTCACCCTGATTGTCGATTGAAACGTCCAATCCAGCAGCGCGCAGTTCGAGACGGCTGACCTCCGGAGCTTGCTCCGGCGTCTCTCCGGTGCATGCCGTGAGTAGTATGGACGCTGCTACAATCGTGCGCATGGCACCATCATGCCAGCGTGAGGCTACGTCAGCAAAGGGTCGATCCGCGCTGTAGGAAGCCAGACGCTCCGGACCAGGCGCGAACGTCGGCCTGTCGCGCGCAATCGGACGTTCGCCACCGCGGTCTGGGATCGCGCCGGCGACAGCGAACCGGGTGGCGACCGGCCGACTGTCACGACGTGGCGAGCCCGGAGGTGGAGAGTCAAGCCGCCGCGAGAGCGCTGGCATTCTCGGCGCCGCCCCACGATCGGACCGGGGAGCCGGCATTCGCCCAACCGATCACCAACATTCCGCGGCCGACGAGTTATTCGCGTTTGCGAACGGGGCCGCTTGACGGATGAAGGAGGTCATTCAGCCGATCCGGTATGTAGCCGTTCAGCAGGAATCCGCACCCGTCGTCGGTGCACACTGAAATGCTGCCCGTGGCGAGCGCTAAAGGCAGATTTGTGTTTCCTACCACCGGAGATGTCAGCGTGAGGCGGCACTTCAGGTCATCGTTCAAGCTGAATGAGATTCCCTGATGCACTTTCCCATCGATCACCACATACGAGCTGTATCCTGTAAGATGAGGACTTTTCGCTCTCCCGGACCTGCAGGATGAGCTGTATCGAAGCCGGCTGTTCTCGGGCAAGCCCAAGCGGTCCGTCGTGAGCTCAACATCGATGTCTCCGTTCGCTAGAACCCTCTCGGGTCCTACAGACGCAATTTGCCTGATGCAGAAGGCGCCCGAAAGCTCGACACAACCAAACTTCTGATCTCGAAGTACCCCCGAAGAGCCGTGCTGGTGAATGGCGGCGAACGCAAGCGCGTAGCTCGATACAATCAACATGACCATCATCCTAATGCTTCCACAATGGCGTATACAATCCGAGGACACTGCATCATCTACGTTTGAGCACGACCGGGCCGGCTCTGGAATGTCCGGTTTGGGTCGCAGGCGGCTGTAGGAGCCCGGGCGATGTCGGCCAGGTGCGAACGTCGGCCTGTCGCGCGCAACCGGACGTTCGCCGTCGCGGCTCGCGATCGCGCCGGCAACAGCCGAATCGGGTGGAAATACGACATTGGGCCGATTACAGTTCGGAATGGCTTATAGCGGTGACCCTGACTTCCAACGACACAATGCAGCTTGCGTCATAGCTCTCCTCACTGCGAGTCTTGGTCTACTCGCAGTCGGGAGCGGCTCACTCGACGAGCTTTGGGGCGTGCTGAGGATCTGCGGTGGCCTGCTTCTAATTGGCGGCGGTGCGTACGGTTTGATGCGCTATTGGCGCTCGGTATAGGGTCCGCGCAGGGTGGGATCGCTTCAGCGCGAAGGCCTCGTCCGGAACAGAGCGCTCGTCGGCCTCCTTGACGAAAGCGAACGTTCGCTGCCGTGACCGCAATCGCGCCGGGAACAGCCGGGGACGGTCGATAGCTGCCATAGGCGGCTCGCGCCAATCAGTAGAGCCTCTGCTTTTTTCTTTCTGGCGCTTTCGAACCAGCGACCATGCAAGCGCAATCGCGACGATCAATCCAGCACGCAATGGAAAGTTGCCGAGCGCATCCGCAGCACCATCGGTCGACCAATCAAAAAGGACCTGACCCGCATAAACGGGCAGGGCGACCTGCACAGGAAGCCCACAGTATCGATCTTTCATCTGACCGACTTAGCTCATCAATGATGTCGTGAAAGGGTCGAAGCACGTCCTAGGCCCTCACCTTCGGCACGCCGGCGGCGAAAGGCAGGGTGGCGCGCGGAAGCGGACCTCCGCAGGCACGTCTGGCGATCGCACCAGGAACAGCTGGTTGGGGTGGATACGCGACATTCCGTTCTGCCTACACGTGGGTTGCCGCCGCTTGCGCAAATCCGATCCCAGTTTCCGGTAAACCGGGCTTAGCCCAGGCTGAGCGTGCCCAAGCTATGGACAAAGGGTCCCGATGATGGTCCCGTGGGTGTGTCGTCGGAGGAAGAAGCTCGGTGCTCCCAACCATCATCCTTGGGCTGCTTGGCGCAGCGTCAATTGTGCAGCCTCAGGTTGACCGCAATTGTCGAGACGACCGAGGTGTCGACCGCTGCACAACGGACCAACAGGAGCGGCAGCGCGGGTTGTACGAGGTGGAGTCGATCGACGAGCTTGCTAGCCGTGGCGAGCAGGTCATGCGGGTCTTCTACGTTGACGGTTATGGCAATGACCTCGCGCTCGTCAGCCTCGTTCGTGCTCCAGGGCGAGACATCCGGCTAGAAGTTAGGGTTCCGCGTTCGCCCGAGGTGAACGCGCAGCTGCTCACTGCCGATGTTCCGCTCCCGGATTGCAATCGATTGACTGCCGCCGCGCGCCATTTTGATCGTGTGCTGGTTCCACGCTCGAACGTGGAGCCTGGCTTGTGCATGCACAGCTGGGTGTACACGGCCGAGGTGTCTGACGGGCCGAGGGGCTCCGTTGTGAGGCGCGCGGTGCAGAATGCGTGCGAAGACGGCCTGGTTCAGACGTTCGCGCTTGAGATTGCCCGGCGCGCGCTCGAGTTGCTCCCGCCCTGCAAGGTTCTTAATCCGGACCAGCACCGGAACGACGTTGCGATCCTCGCCGCCTGCACCGCACTTTCCGGAGATTTTATAGCCGCGGCACAGGCCATGAACGCGCTTCGGACCATGGGTTTTGCGAATGCCTCTGATCTTAGTCCGGAGACGCGCGCCGGCTTTGGCCATCGTGTCCGGTTCGATATTCAAGGCAATGTGACGGAAGCAGATTGGGAAGCGGCCGCGCCTTTCTGGCTTGAACAACGTAACGCGCTTCGCACCAGTTTTATGCCAAAGACCTATCATGGCGAGCGCTGGGATCGGGTCCGCGTACGCGGGCACCTATGGCGCAATGCAGAGAGACCCCAGGGAGCTCAGCGCGCGCCGATGGAAGTCATCATGGGGTGGGAGCCAAGCCAGCGGTTCCTGATCCAGCAGATCACGGTAGGCCACTTTGCACCCATACAATGAAGCGACGCGCCCGGCTTGGTACGCGAGGACGAACACGGTAGTGGGGCGCCTGATATCCAGGGGTGCTGCTAAGTCCTAAATGGGTCGGAGCACGTCCTAGGTCCCCACATGGCGCAAGGCGGCGACGAACGGCAGGTTGCCGCGTGCAATCGGACCTTCGCCGGATCGCCTGGCGATCGCCGCGGGAATGGCAGGGCAGGGTGGATTCGAGACATTCATCTCGTCATGCTGGTGGGCGGGGTATGACACAGATGTTTGATTCTAAGTCTGCTTTTGAAAAGCAGTTCACGCGGGTGGATGGTGGCTTTCTCTTTTACCCTTCCTGCAAAAGCGGTGGTAAGCTCATTACCACGGAAGAGTATGCGGACTTGCTAGCTGACTGGGAGCGCGTGGCCGGTCACAAAGGCCGCAGAAAGGCGCTTGGCGTCATCGGGGGAGCAGCGTTTCTGTGGGTGCTGCTATCAGAAGCGTTTTCTCCACCCGATTGCACTTACACGGCTTTCACCGTAGCTGTGGCCCTGGGTGCGGAGCGTGGCTTTTGCGGGCGCAATTGCGTCCGCATCGGTTATTGAAGGCTCGGGCGGCAGTCACGCCGCCCCGCCCTTTGACGCGGACCGCGTCGACATCCTGCGGTAGACGCTTCGCTGGGACATGGCTCGGTCGTTCAACCAGGGCGATGTCGGGCACTTCGACCCACTCCAGCTCAATGAGCGGGAAGGGGCCGCCTAGCTCGAAACAGCTCGCGAAGGGATGGGGCGGATAAAGCAGGGGGAGGCCAGTCCGCTGCTCTTTTTCGGCGCCGATAAGCTTCACCACCAGCTGCCGGATCGGAGGATCAATTGAATGCAGGGCTGAGAAGAAGACCCGCCATTTGGTGTTCGACATGAAGGATGCGGAGAAGCCCCGGCGCGCCTGCCTGCGGCCGGTTTCCAATTCGGCGGACATGTCGCGGGGTATGACTATCATCGGGCCAGTCTGAACGATGAGGCTAGGGACTGCAACGGGTCGAAGCTGGACTGGGCGGCATGCTGGTGCGAAGGGTCGACTTTCGGCCGCGGACCGGTCGTTATGCCGGATGGAGGGCAATCGACAGGAGTGGGTGGTTAGCCTCCCTTCCGTTCCGCAGAGATCAGGAGCATGGAGCGCTGATGCGAAGCGATGCCCCTGGCGATGTACTGAAGAAATGGAAACCTCTGCCGGACATCCCGGAGAGCCCTTGCGGAGACCTCAGCTTCTCTGGTGGCCCCGGACTTGTCACCGTTCGAGCCGCATACTCCAAGATCGATGGCAATGAGCCTCGGGACTTGATTATCATCTTCCACTCGGCCGCTGCGTTTATGGCGTTTGAGGAGTTCCGTGATCCCTGGAACATCCTGCCCAACGCTACTGCGCCTCAGTGCGAAAGCGAGCGGTGGAGCGGGTATGTCTTCCCTCTCCTTGAGGTTCGCGGGTCACGCTGGCTTCGATCATTCCCGGAGGAGAGGTTGATCGGCGATCGGAAGAGCTACCGGCACTTCACGATCGGCGACATTGACGGCAGAATCCATGTCCTCACTCAGGTGGAGCCTTCTCCTGGCTGGACCATCGACTGGGCAGATCCGCTTCAAACCGCCAGTTGACTGAAGAATCCGGACGTCAGCTTTGGGTCGCAGGCGGCTGTAGAGGCCGATCCGTCGCGACCAAGCGCGAACGTCGGCCTGTCGCGCGCAACCGGACGTTCGCCGCCGCGGCTCGCGAGCGAGCCGGTAACAGCAGACTCGGGTGGAAATGCGACATTCAAGGGGATAGCCTCGTTTCCATGAAGCTCGCTCGAAAGCTGATCCTCCATTCTCCCTGTTCGACGAGGCGTTGCTGGACGGCTTTGTGGAGCGATGCCTCCGGGACGGCGTGTCTTTGCTCGCGATCGCAGGTCCCGGCCGCCCCGGCTTGAGGACATCATGGACGAGATTGTCGTCGATGACGGATCTGAGCCAGACCGATTTCTATGCACGACATCGCACGCGGATGAACCGTTCGAAGACGTGCTGAACATGGCGCAAACATGGGAGGCCGAGCTCGGCGGACCGGTGCAGGAAATCCGGCTATAGCCCACGGCATCCAAGGGTCGGAGCGCGTCGCAGCGACGATCCCAGCCCCGGCGTCGGATTGTCAGCCTGGTCGGCGAAACCGGACGTTCGCGCCGCGACATTTGACCGTGCCCGGAACAGCCGGGTGGGGTGGAAACGCGACATTGCTTCAGCAGCCGCCTGCAAGCCTCACCAGCTGCGCGTAGACGGGCTCCAACTCAAGATCGTTCCCAATCTTGCGCCATCAAAGATGGCTCACACAGCCCAGCTTTGTAAGAGCCGTTCGGCACCTTTCAGGATGGCCTTCCATCGCGGCAAGTCGGTTTCGCGGATCTCCAGTTGCACGAGTGGACCGTCTGTCGTCTGCATCCATGCCTGACAGAAGCGGGCCTCTTCTTGAGACATCGACCTGCATTCGATCATGACGTCGAGGTCGGGCGCGAGTGATACGTAAAGCCTACCCGGATCCCATTGACCCGCGTCGACCCGCCGGACTTCCAGCCCATGATGGTGTCCATCGAGACGTGAGTATTGCGAGAACGAATTCAGGACCCGGCCATCCACCCGACTTCTAACGAACCCGGCGGGCGCCCAACCGACTGTGCCTGAGGACACGCCTGGCGCGTCCGCTTCCCGTCGCTGGCGGGCTGGAAATCGGTGGTGCGCGCAACAAAGGGAAGATGCGTCATCTTCGCCGCCGCCGGAGTGCTCGAGCGAATTTGCCTTGGCAGATACGCACGAGGCACTTCCATCCTGAAGCGGCGGTCCGGGCGCTTTGTCCGAGCAGGGTCCGGGCCCACCAAAATCCGCACGGTCTCAGTCATTGATGCGCTGTTTTGAGGGCCTGGTTGTGAGCATCCCACAAGCGCCATGGCCATCGCGGATCGCAAAGCAATCTCGAGTAGGTAGGTGTTCATTTGCTCGCGTCCCTTTGCGGTCAGAAGGGAGTATCTGACTGCAGGTTAAGAGTCAGGAAAGGGTCGGTCCGCGCTGTAGCGCCGTGATCCTGCCGGTGGCGGCGCGATCGTCAGCCCGCTTGGCGAAAGCGGACGTAGCCCGGGCCGGCGCCGGCTCCGGACCGGAACAGCTGAATCGGGTGGAAACGCGACATTCCACCGCTGGCGAGCACCTGACCGTGCCGGCGGCGGAAGATACGACGTGGGTGCCCGCAACGTGTTTGTAGATCAGCTTAGTTGAACCGACGGACCGGTAGCTCCGATTGGGCAGGTGTCACGTACGCTTTGTTCCCGACGGTGCTGAGGTCAGTTTCTCCGGTTGCGGCCAACGCTTTCACCACGCAGGCAGTGGTCGCATTGCCATTTGCCGGTTGGATAAACAGACGTCCGCCTTCGATCTTTGCTGTATCCCTTGGGGCACCACATCTCACGGTGATCGCGTCAGCCTGCGCCTGGGTCAATCTTCCCGCTTTCGCCTGGATGACAGGGCTCGAGCCAGTGCATCCGAGGAGGCAAAGAAAACCGCTCATTGGACCTAGAAATTGCGTCCTCAAAGCTCGTTCTCCTCATGGTTGCCCAGCAGCCTGCCCAAGCGGCTTCATGCCAGCGCATCGCCCCTTCCTCAATGTCCGCTCAGCGGCGCAGGGCCTCCACCACTGCATCCAGCACCTTGGCGCTGCCAACGTCAGGTCGCGACGCGCAAGCCGACCTTCGCCGCGGCAGCGCCGATCACGGTCAGGAACAGCTGAATCGGGTGGAATGCGACATTGGTTCGGGCGGAGTCATAGGCCGCGCCTCTCCCGGAAAAAGCGAAGCGTGCGCGCGGAAGCGCGTGAGAGGCCCGCAATCGTTCCGTACGCGATGACGCCGATCGGCAAGGGGAGCAGCGTGATGACGAGCAGGCCGAACGTACCGGTCTCGTCTTCCCAGAACACTGCGTGCCAGATGACCGGCAAGAGTGCGCCGATCAGTTGCACCAATCCCGCACTCAGGACCCGACTTCTGCAGATCAGCACGAATGGGACGACGACATAGAAGAGCAGCCAGGCGAGCAACAGCGTCAGGAAGAACCTCGTCGGGCCCACTACGGCGTCTCCATCCACTTATCGATGACCGGCACACGTCTCGGTCATTCACTCTGCTGCCATAGCGCCCGAATGTCAGCAATGGGTCGGACCCGGTCCAACGTCCCGAACCGGCGCGCGCCGGCGGCGAGCGTCGGGCTGCCGCGCGAGAGCGGACGTTCGCGGACGGGCGTCAGTTGCCGGCGGGAACAGCCGGGCAGGGTGGACAGCGATCATTGACGTGCGGGGGCGGTGTGACAAACATTGGGACATGGACGCACATTGGTCCGAGTTGGCTGGCGGCAGTCGACGATCCGTGGCATGCAATTGCTGTGGGTGCAGCGCGGGAATAATCCAATGCAAGTGGCTCTTGTGGTGGCGGCGCTAGCCACCTTGGGATTGTCTCCGGGTCAGGAACCGGACTTAGCAGCTTGGATCGCCATAGAAGCGCGGTCTCTTCATCATCAGGCAGCGCTCCAGGACAGGGTGGTCGCGACACAGACCTTGGGCGAGATCCTGGTTCATGTCGCTCAATGCGACGAAGCGGTCGCGCTTCTCGGCGCTGACGAGAGCCTGCGTGAGGGGCGCATTCAGAGCGTGGTGCTCGAAGCGGTTTGGAAGGACGACGTGGTTTGCGCCGCGCGGCTGACTGACCTCCAGCTCACGCGACCAGACACTTCGCTCTCTCCGCGGTACAGGGCTCGTCTGAACTCGGAAGCGGGCGCGGTGATGCTGGCCGCTGACCGACTTACTGAAGGCACGGCGCTGATCAGGCAAGCGGAGAACATATTAACCGCCGCGCCGGCTGCTTCCGCTGCTGGCAGGGCCGATCGGGAGGCGCTGTGGAGCGCACGGTACACCATGCAGTGGATCTATGAGGGGACGCCCCTGTACGCGCCCGCGCTGGAAGCTCACGCAAAAGGATTGGCAGCAGCGCCTGCTGAGGCGCTGCCGCCAACCCTCGCCGGGTTTCAAGTCATGTTCGTTGGATCTGACCGGAAGGATCTGGCCGAAGCCGTGGCGAAGGCTGCGTATGTCAAAGGCGTTCGGCTTGAACTCTCAGTTGCAGAGACAATTGACTACCCGGTCCCCTACCGTCCGGAGCCACCGCACTGTCCCGAAGGTGTTGAGCCGGCTCCGGTCCACAAAGGGACTCTTCACCTCACAATGAAGGGAAGCGATCCCCTGAGCGGAATGGGCATTCTCATGCGTGCGGCGCAGGCAAGAACGCTCACTGCTCGCTGCAAGCTCTCGGGCGAGAGTCCATCCATCTCCCGTCGTTCGTCGCCAGCTGACGAGCGCTAATTCGCCGCGGCTCATCGGTCTTAGTAGCATAGTTGAAGGTCTGGAATGGGTCGGAGCCGGACCAACAGCGGCCGCACTGGCGAAGGTCGGCTTTCCTGCCGCGGATCCAACGCCCGATTGGCGTCAGGGCGATCGGCTGGAGAGGGTGGTTGGCGGACCTTTGCTAAGTCACTTCGCTTCGTCCCGTACGACCCGAAATCCGGTATTAGCGTTGGCCATCGTCGCTTTCATGTAGAAGGTTTGCGAGAGGGGGGCATCGTCCTCGAGTGGGCCGCTCTTAATGATCAACCGATGGCAGGGAGGGGTTTCTCCCGGCCAGCACTCCTCGACCGGGAGCACCACGGCGGTCGAGGTCAGCTCGAACGCATTTCCGACCACGTCGTGGAGCCCGAACCGGTTCGGCGAGAGGAGACCGGTAACGCGAATGTTACTGGGCATCCGCTGATCGTAAACGTCGATCATCGGATACCTGAGCATGTCGAACGCCGTGCCGACCAAGGCATTGTTGAAGCCCAAGGCATCTCCCCACGGGTAGCGCGATGCGGCGCCGCCGCGGGCTGCAAACTCCCATTCCTCTACAGTCGGAAGCCGATAGACCTTTCCCGTGCGCCTGCTCAGCCATTGCACGTAGCATTCGGCCCCCTTGTACCCCATGCCGGTCACGGCCACGCGATCGCGCAGACGGGGGTCGCGCGGATCAACCTTCGTCCCGTCGAGCAGCGAGGGAATGGGGCAGGAAGCGTCATCAACGGACTTCAGATATTCCTTCCATGTCACCTCGAACCTGCCGACAGTGAGGACCCTCGCCCTCGTGCCCACGCTCTCTGGTATCTCGATCCGCGACAGCTGGGGACAGTCGGGACAATCCTGTTCGATCCGAACGGTGGCTTTGGGATGAGCGCTCTCGTGGACAGTCCCGACAGCGATTGGAAGAACGTCAGAACGTGGAACGTCATCAGAGCCGGGCGGCCCTCCTGCGAGCCCCGCCGCCATCGCTGGCCAACCTGCGCCAACGAGGAAGCCAGTGAGGATAAGCGATCGCGTTCGCGAAGCCTGCATACAGTCGAAGCCCCTGTTCACGGATCAACTCCTCAACTCTACCCGGCGACGCGGTGCCCACTGCAGCTTGCTTACTCCTAGGGCCGCATTGGCTCACAAGAGCTTAAGCCCGGCTGCCTCCCGAGAGGGAGGGGCTCGAACGCCAGCGGCGGCTAAGGGGCGGAGCACGTCGTAGGCACCTACATGGAGCACGCCGCTGGCGAACGTCAGGGTGCCGCGCGGAAGCGGACCTTTGCAGGGGCGCCTCGCGATCGGACCGGGAACAGCCGGGCAGGGTGGAAAGGCGAAATTCAGCAGTCATCGAGCGCTAGGGATCAAAACCGGATCGGTCGCTTTGGGCGTCGGAGTGGAGACAATCCAGACCCGAACGAACCCTGCTCGCTTGAGCGCCGCGTAGGCGGCCTTGACGCAAGTTTCCTGCGGATTATCGAAGCGGAATAGCATTGCAGCCTCGTGACCCCGGTCCCACTCTTTGGCTAAGCTGGCGATGCCTTCAAGTTCAACACCTGCGCCATTCCAGTCGTAGCCGCAGCGCCCATCTTCGCGCGTGGCCACTGTCGCATACGGTAATGTCGCCTACGACTGGCACAGGTCCGGGAAATCGGTTTTCGTCTTCTCGCAGCTCATGCTCGTTGACAACCTCGCCGGTCCTCAACGCGATCCGCTTAACCCACCACCCCATCGGTCTAAACTAAACGCTCGATGCCAATGTCCGCAACGGGTCGCAGGCGGCTGTAGCGCTCTGATCCCGCTGGTGGCGGCGCCATGGTCGGCCTACCTCGCGGAAGCAGACATAGCCGTTGCCGGCGCGGCTGCTTCCGGGGGACAGCTGACTCGGGTGGAAGGCGGAAATTGCCTCTGCCAATCTGCTGATGGAGTTTTACGGAGATGACCGATGCTCGCCATGCTTTTGATTGGTATGTCACGTTGCGCATCTGCCGACCTGTGCCCCAGTGACGACGCGCTAATCTCTGCCTTGCGGGAGCGTGACAACGCATTCGTTGCTGCAGCCTCCGCCCAATTCGCCGAAGAAGACCCGAACAGCGTCACGCTCGTCCATAGCGAGCGCATCAAGGACGTTCGCGACGTGATCTGCGGTGACGCCCTTCCCGGCGATCTGCCGACGGTCACTTGCAAGTTCACTGTCCGTTATTGGAGCCGCAATGCCTATCAGGTTGCCCGGCTGGTGAAGAAGGACGGCCGCTGGCAAGTCGATGAGGCGCTTACCGTTATGCGGAAGCGCAAATAGCCTGTAGGTCCGCTTCGGGTCGATCCGCGCTGTAGCGCCGAGCTTTCGCCCGTAGCGGAGCGATCGTCAGCCTGCCTGGTGAAGGCGGACGTTCGCGGCCGCGGCCTCCCGCGCCGGCGTGGGCAGCTGAAGTGGATGGAATGCGGACTTTGCCAGGGTCCGGCCATCAATCGAGGTAGGGGCCAGGCTCGAGATACTTAACTGCCACGATGTGAAACCGGTCGTCCACCCGGTGTAACACCCGGCGCAGGGCCGATCTCCGCTCTTCCTCGTTCCGGGGTTGGATCTCCTGCCAGGCATAGCGAAGCCCATGCGCGACAGCACGCCTCCGCTGGTTCGCGCAACTATCAAGATAAGCTTGGTACCTCTCCTCCCACGCACTCCCGGCAGAGCTGAGTTTCTCGGCCGACGCGATCAAGCACTCGTCGAGGCGGTCCATCGAAGCGCGCGATCCATCTTGAACCTCCTGTGACGAGGGAGGTTGGGAAGAGCTCGCCGCGGCGAAGAGAAGTAGTGCCACTTGCAACATCACAAAATCATTATTGCGGCCCTCTGCAAACAGCAACGGCGCGTGCTTGGGTTGGTGATTAAACTGACCCAGCTCGGCGCCGACGTGACGCTTTCGGGCGGGACGGTACATTGGTTGCCGAGCCGGCCGTTAGACGGCCATGGCAGAGGAGGGTGAAAGCGACCTCGCGCCGGCGGCGAGCAAGACGGGTGGCGCACCTCACGAGCTGGGGACGTGCGGATGGTGCGAAGTCCCGACGATGGCGCGGTGAAGGGATCAGCAGGAGAGACGCGCCTGTCGCTTCGGAGGCGACTCAGATTCAGGGACCGACGCAGTTCCTCTTTCCCGTTCGGTCTCCCCATACGCACGGCGGTAAGGCGGACCGGCGGAGAGCGCCGATCATCCCGCAATCGGACGCGTTCTACTCTCCCGCTTCACTGCGAAGGTCCGCAACGGGTCGCGGGCGGCCGTAGGAGCTCGGGCAATCCCGATTAGGCACGAACGTCGGCCCGTCGCGCGCAACCGGACGTTCGCCGCCGCGGCCTGCGATCGCGCCGGCAACAGCGGGGCAGGGTGGGAGACGGACGTTGAGAAAAGCGATCATTCATCGAGGTCCGCCAGCCCAACTGCCGCATACCTGAGAACGTACGGCGTCTCGATTGGCTTTCCGGTTGGCAGCTCGTCACCGAAGAAGGCGACGTAGCAATCGTACATGCCGATCTCGTCATCAAGCCAGCAATGAACGACAACCCCGAACTCGGACGTCATATGTGCGTCGTCGTTGAAGTAGGCATCGCGACGCACCTTTGTTCCGGGTCCGAGATAGCGATCGATCCCGACTCCGGTACCCTCTGTCACTGTGTCGCCTCCCATCTTCAGCCCGGACGGGTTCTATGGCGATTATCGAAGGTCTGGAAAGGGTCGATCCGCGCTGTAGCAGCCCGGACGCTCCGGATCCTGGCGATCGTCAGCCCGCCTGGCGAAAGCGGACGTAGCCTTGGCCGGTTCCGGCTGCGAACCAGAACAGCTGAATCGGGTGGAAAGCAGACTTAAGTCACATCAATCCGCGTGTGCGTTGCTTCGTGGGCGATGCTTCGCAGACCTTCCAACAGAGCAGGTTCAAGGTGCGTCGTGTTTGTGAAGGCAAGCCTCGCGTCGCCTGGCCAGCCCGGACCGGCGCCCTCGACCGCGTCCCAGAAAGCATTCAGGTTTCGCCCGAAGAATGCCGCTCCCTCGGGCTTTGCTGCGTCAAGGTACCGCTGCCAAAACTCCTCAGCGCTTCGGACATCAGTGCAGTCGATTACGATGGTGTGCATTCTAGCTCGTTCGCATACCGCCGCTCACGTTTGCAATGGGTCGAGCCGCGCTGTGGTGACTGATAGTGCCCGTGGCGGCACGATCGTCAGCGCACGTCGCAAAACCGGACGTAGCTCGCGCTGGCGCCGGCTTCCAACCGGAAGAGCTGAATCGGGTGGAGAAACGACATAGCGGTTGCGGCGTCCGTTGGCGCAAAGCAGGGCTTGATCTCGCGCCGCGACCCTACTCTTTGGAAAATATCCGCCACTGCCCGCTACGACGTTCACACGTGTATTTCGGCCGCTCGGTCATGGCCAAGCCGGTGGCCCGGCCATCAGCATCGACATGCCAGGAACGAACCCGCACGCGGACGACCTGACGACGGTTGCGCTCAGGAGAGACGCGCCAATCCCGAAGCTCTGAAACGTACTTCGGACAAGCTCCGTTCAGGCGGACCTCGGACCACGGCAATCTCTTCGGATTGCTGAAGCCGTTTGACCAGGTCAGGCTCTCGACCTGCTCCGTGACCTGGCAATCGATGGCTTCGTGCCACGCTTGAATAACTCGAACACAGCTATTCCGTGAAGCTGTCGCCATGCCCTCGCTGGCGGCCAGTAGCGTCACCGTGAGGGCTAGCCCTTCTACAGATAGCTTTCGCAATCAGAGTCCCTACTGCGATCAAGATCCTTATCACCAGGTTAGTCTGATGCGGCATGACCGACAACGACGTTTCTGGGGCCTCCAGACAATCCAAACCCCAGCGCAATGTTGTGAAAGGGTCGATCCGGTCCAACGTCCCGATCTGATCACGTGGCGGAGCCAATGGCTGGCCACCGCGCGAGAGCGGACCTTCGCGGGCGCGGCCTGGATCGCCGGCGGGAACATCGAAATCGGGCGGAACTCGGACTTGGCGGCTATAGCGGGAGCTGGTGCGACGCGGACATCAGCCGGAACGTTTGGGAGCGTTGCAGAAATCTACATCCGTCAACTGCGTGGAGCAGGGGCGCTGGCGTACGGCTTGCACACAAGCCGCCGCGCTTAGCCAGCTCCGCACTTCGGGCGCTCTGTGGATCTCGATTGGCCCGAATTCCATCTTGCCTATGCCCCGCTCCCAAACAGGCTCGGTGGCAGCACCAACCCCGTGATCGCCGAGGGTGGCATACGCTGTCGACAGGCACTCTGGTGAACCGGTAACTTCGATGTTGATGCGTTCGGGTGTCGAAACTTCGCCGCCCGTACAAGCGCTGGTTAGAAGAGCTGCGATCCATGTCCAGCGCGGTCTCATTGCCCACAGATACGTGACCATCCGAATGTCCGCTAGTCGGGCGCTTCCTGCTGTCCGCGCCGCGTTCGCTATGTCAGCTTCGGGTCGGAGCACGTCCTAGGTCCCCACATGGCGCAAGGCGGCGACGAACGGCAGGTTGCCGCGTGCAATCGGACCTTCGCCGGATCGCCTGGCGATCGCCGCGGGAATGGCAGGGCAGGGCGGATATCGGACCTAGCCCGTTAAGCCTTCGGCTGCTCACGGGAACCTAGAGCGAGCCTCGAGCTTGGCCGTGACGAGCCCGCCATAAACGCCATCTGCCTCGACAGAAGCCCTCGTTGGGGGGGATAAATGAGGTGTTGGAAGCGGGCATGAGCTTCTCTACGTCATTCCGGCACGGCTCACATTAAACTCAATTGGAATGCCGAGTTCGGGAATGAGCGGGAATGGGTTTCCTCATTGCCGGTGTTCTAGCCGCCAAGGCTGTCCCCATCGCTGGACATCTGCACGCATACGCTCCTTGCGCAGACCGGTCAGCGTGCCAGAATAGCGGAGCCGCAAGGGCAGGGGGTAAGATGAACTGGTGGAAGGTAGCCTTTTTCGGCACGCTGTTCGCGTTCGAGGCAGCACGCGAAGTGGCGGTTTTGGCATCCAACGGACCTCCGAAAATAGCGGTGAGCATGGCCAATCAGTATCGAAGCCCCGACGGCTCACTCGTAACGGCATCGGGCAGGTGGCAGCGCACCGATGGGGGAGAGGCGTTAGTTCCTGCTGCTGTCCAAATCGAGTGCTGGAGAGAGCGCGGTTCGTGCGTCATGGCCTCAGCGCTCGTTGATGACGGCTATGTCCACGTTCCCCGGATCGAGCAGCGAGACGCGCGATTCACAGCGACGGGTGCCGAGTTCACGGATGATTGGCCGACGTGCGTAA
This sequence comes from Sphingosinicella sp. BN140058, assembly GCF_004135585.1. Classification (NCBI taxonomy): domain Bacteria; kingdom Pseudomonadati; phylum Pseudomonadota; class Alphaproteobacteria; order Sphingomonadales; family Sphingosinicellaceae; genus Sphingosinicella; species Sphingosinicella sp. BN140058. The sequence goes on from NZ_CP035501.1 coordinate 4,891,153, forward strand.
AAATGTTCGTTCGGATCGATGCCGTTCACAATATGACCACGGCGGTGCGGAGCTCGAAGAACTCGAAGGAAGACCCGCTCTGCAAAGCGGCTGAGCAGATACAAATGCGGCTTGCAGGCTACGATACTGGGCAGCACAAGCGATGGCTCAAGGGTCATTTTGTGCCCCTTCTCAGTATGGTGCAGTGGGTAGCAGACCTTCGGTCGTGAACCGAAGGAAGGCGATGATCCTGTCCCTCGCTATGAAGCTGATGACTTGGTGGCAGGTTGCAGGCCGGCGAAAGTCAGCAATGGGTCGGACCCGCCCACCGTTTCGACGTGAGGCACCCCGACCCCGAAGTTCACGCTGTCGCGCGAAAGCGGACCCTTGCAGGCTGCTTGGCGATTGCGCCGGGAACAGCAGGGGAGGGTTTCGGCCCTCCTGTCTAGCGGCAGTTCTCAACGAGCGCGTTCACCAAAGCTGCGCCACCACGAGTGGAGACCGAGTGCACGGTCCTCTCGCTCTCGATCCGAATACGGCCATCGCTTGCGAGCGTTCGCGCACGCGCATCGTCTGCTGAGAGTCGCGCGACTTTGCCGATGCCGAAGGGGAGCTGCTCGACACTTCCACGAAGTCTGCTGCCATCCGGCAGCAGCGCAGTGACCGCATCTCCGACACGGCCGTCGCTGCGTTCAGGAGAAATAAGGACCAACTCGCGGTTCGTGCACGCGATTTGGATGTCGAACTCGTTTGGCGCGGCTATGCCGAAGCGAACGCTACTGTCAGGAGCAACCACGTGCCAGCGATAACCGAGATCCGCGGCGATCGCATCATCCGCATCATCCAGAGCGGCCTCCGTTATAGCATACGCCTCATCCTCCTTCGAAGGAGCGGCGCTCGGCTGCGAGCCTAGACCGGAGCAGTCAAATGCAACCCATAGCAAGACTAGCGGCATCATCGCTCCAGATTGCCGCGCGCGCTGGGAGTTCGCAATGGGGCGGATATGGGTCGGAGCGCGTCCTAGGTCCCCACATGGCGCAGACCGGGGGCGAACGTCAGGGCGCCCCGCGGAAGCGGACCTTCGCCCGGTCGCCTGGCGATCGCGCCGGGAACAGCCGGGTAGGGTCGATGCGCGCTGTAGGACGGCGGACGCTTCGGACCACACGCGATTGTCAGCCTATGGCGCATTGGAGACCGCACGGCGATCGAAGATGACGTGTCCACCTGTTTCGCGGCCGATCTGGCCCTCCCCGGTTGACCATAGAGAAAAGTCTTATCAGCCGGCTCGCCTTGGTCGGAGGCGAACGTCCGCATTGGGTCGGAGCTGGTCGACCGTCCCGATCTGGGCCCGCAACGGGGCCGACGTCAGGCTGCTGCGAAAGACCGGCCATTCGCGGCCTCGGCAGCTGGCGTTGGCGTGAACAGCTGAACCGGGCGCGGAAAGCGAACATTCACCGCGTGTAGCGCCTATAGCGTACAACATGACCCTAACGGATTTGCTTCTGAGTCGATTCACGACGGGCGTTCTGGCCACATCGCTGGGCATAGTTCTTCTCGTTTGGGCCGGCTACGTCGACACGACCGGAGGCAGGCTCCAAACACTGCTCGGTGTAGCAGCAGCGGGTTTGTGCGCGATGTTCTTACTGCGGCTGGTCGCACGGTTCCGGCGTTTGTCGCAGCCAGCAGCTCTGCCGGCGAGGCAATCGTTGCGCTGGGAGGAAAGCGGCCGGTTTGACCCGGTCGACGCTGGGCCGCGGCGCGGCACGGGATATATCGCCTACACCGACAGTTTCTCTGCCACCGGAACGGTGCATCACTATCTCGCGGCACTTTCGGAGGAGGAGACGAGGATCGTGTTTTGCGGGGCGGCCTGCGCATATCTCCGCGAGCGGATGGGTCTGCCGCCTAGCCAAATTCTGTCGGATGAGGGCGAGCGACGGCCTCCGACAACTCCGGTCTCGGCGGTATCGACGCTGGGATGGCTCGCAGCCATCCACCGAGACTATCCTGACAATGCGCCACCCGACTCCTCCTTCGTCCAGCGTGCCCTGCATCATGCAGCAGAGGAGTATGCCGACGGCCGCAGCCTTGCCCTGCAACGGGCGTGGAGGTCCCTCGATACGGAACTCCTGCGCGCGGGATTGGACCCCGACAGTCGCCGACTCAGGCTCGACGCTCAGCGAGAGCTGCGAGATCTGGACGTGAAGGCATCCACCACGCTGCTCCGCTGGGGTGCCGATCAGGGCCGGCAGTTAGGGAGGTTGCATGGGCCGGCGCCCGAAAGATCTTGGGCCTAATTCCGAAACGTCCGCAAAAGATTCAGGACGGATTGCGACGGCTCATGCTCGGCCGCGGCTGCTGGCATGCGAGCAAACGAGGGGCCGAAAGCACGAGGGTCAACGGGCTATTTCAGCCGTTCGCCCAATGTCCGGGATGGGTCGAACCACGCTGTAGCAGGGATGGAGAGCGCATCTCAGCACAAACGTCAGCTCCCCTAGCAGAAGCTGACATTCGCCGCGTAGTGACCGGCTTTGTCGCCAGCGGACGTTCGGGCCGGTACCAACGAACGGGTTGGATTGGTCGCAGCTCGCCGTAGGAGCCGGCACAACCTCGGTGACACGCGATGGTCGCCTAGCGCGCGCAATCGGACTCTCGCCGCCGCGAGGTGCGATCGCCTCGGAACCGCCGCGGAGGGTGGAAGGTTGACGTTTAGTCTCGGGGCAGATGGCGGCAACTCTTGCGCAGGCGGTCCGACACCGCATAAGTGATCTTCGATCCATTGGGCAACGCGATACCAGACGCGATTTTACACGGGATCCGCAGAATTTGCGGTCCACGTCTCGCTGCAGCGCAAAAGCCGACGTTCGCCGGCTACGGCGTCGATCGTCGTCGGAACAGCTGAACCGGGTGGAAAGAAGACATAGTCCTTACAAGCTTGACTAGGCCTCTTGTGGGGAGTGCCCCCGAGAAGGCAGGAATGCGCCATGATCCTCGCCGCCGCGCTCGCAATCGTCTTATTCGCTGCTGCTTTCCACGTCCATTGGGCACTGGGAGGGCATCTCGGGTACTCGGTGTCTCTGCCACAGCTGCCCGACGGCACACCTGTCATGGCTCATCGCCTGCCTTGGTGGCGCCCCGCCGCAGGCGGTGTCGCCCTATGCCTGGTCTGCTTTGCGTTGCTCCTACTCACGCGGGCCGGGCATCTGCACCTGCCGCTGCCGCAAGCTCTGGTTCGCTTCGTGTTGCTGTCGGTGGGCGCGGCGTTCGTGGCTAGAGCCGTGATACCCAATCGCTATGTCGGCCTCTTCAAGGGTCTGCGGACCACCCGGTGGGCAAAGTACGATACGCGGCTCTACAGCCCACTTTTTCTGGTGCTCGGGCTGCTGACAGTCTGGCAGGCAATGAATTAGCAAATGCCAAGATCGCACCGGGCTGGGAATTCACTTCACGATGGGATCGTTGACCTATCTCTTTGGCTTCATGACCAACGCAGTCATCGCGACCATTCTCTCGGGAGTCATCGCTGCCGTGGCCGCTTGGCTGCCCATCAAAGCCCCAGAGGCCGGGCCCCAGGAAAGCGTTCCCAGAGCTGCGAGAGCGGCAAAGGTATTCGCGGTCAGCTGGCTGCTGATCATGCTTTACGGCTGTGTGCAGATGTTTGGAACGCATCATGAGGAGTTGAGCAAGTTCGAGGGAGCTGGAGTAGTCCCCGGCCTAATCGAAACCGAAGCGCAGGTTCTGCATGCGGAGCACATTGCCCTTGGGGACAGCGCGCAAACGTACGTAGCCATTTCTACGACGTCGCAGGCGGTCGAGCGGATCATGGGCATGAAGGGGTTGAAGCCGTCCCAGTTTGATGGTCATACCGTGAAAGCGCGCGGATGGCCGGTGCCGGAATGGTGGCCTATGAGCGCGTGTGAGGGAGGAGCCACGTACGGCGGCGACCCTTTTGCGGACCCGCCTGTCTACTCTGAGTACACGCTCAATTGGTGTCCGGTTGAGAAGAAGGCCTACGTGCAGCGGTTCGATCACTAGGCCTCGTTCTCGATCCGCCTAATGTCCGCCTTGGGTCGGACCCGGTCCACCGTCCGGACGTGAGGCACCCCGGCGCGGAAGGTCAGGCTGCCTCGCGGAAGCGGACGTAGCCGTTACCGGCGCCGCTCCTGGGTGGAAACAGCAGACTCGGGTGGAAGGCGGACGTTCGTCGCTGCCCGCAGCAGGTCGCGACGCGGGACAGTCGGCGTTGAGTTTGCTTAGTCGACGATCGTGACGGTGACGGTGGCGCGGCATCTGCCGGCCGCCCGATCCCCTTCCAGCGCGACAAACGCCTCCGAAAGACGTCGTTCGCTGCTCACCCAGTCCGGAACAGCCAACACCTGTCTCGCGCCCACGGCACCGTCTGCTTCCACTACGATGACCTGGGCATCGGTCTCTCCGAAGAGAGATGGGATCTGCGCAGTGCCCGTGTCGATCTCGATCCCGGGTTGTCCTATACGTGCAGAGCCGGCCAGCGGAGCATCCCTCTTTATGACCGTGTGGGTCGCACGTGAAATCTGCTTGGTCCACACGATGGTGCCGCCGAAGCGGATTGTTGCGGTTACGGGAAACCGCACATTGCGCGGCAACGCTATCGAGCCAATTTCCAGGGCTGCCATGGGCTGGTCAGATCGGAACTGTTCTTCTGAGTAGACCCAGCTGGCGCGATATTGATCGCCAAGTAACGTTATTGATCGGCGCACCGGGCGGTGCAACTTATCCACTTCCAACGCTGCCAGGAACCAAGCTCCGTTTGGCCGCTCCCGCACCTCTTGACGGCAGAACAGTGTTTCCGAGGTATGCTCGATCTGCTGACCAGTCCCGGCAGATGCAACGGCCGCGACGGAAGAGAGGATGAAATCGATCATAGCGGCAGCCTAGGAGCGTGGAGTAGACCTCGTCTAGCCTCCCCACGTGTCCACTGAGGGTTGCAGCCGGTCGACAAGCCCGAGGTGGCGCACGACGCCGCGAGAAGTAAGGCTGCCGCGCGTAAGCGGACGTAGGCCTCACCTGCGCCCACTCCCGACCGGAACAGCCGGAGAGGGTGGAAACGCGACATTGCGCTCAACCCGGCATTATCGCAGAAGCGGACATGCAGCTGCGAATCCTAGCCGGCAACTCAGCGCGAAAGCCGGTTGATCGAGGGCAGCGAGCTTCTCAAGAGAGGACGCTCGCGATTAGGTTTCGGATCGATGGCATGCGATCCCGTTGCTTTTCAGTTGAACTCAACTCGGTAAGCGATCCCGTACCCGTTTTTCACTCCCCATTCTTGTAGGCAGCGCCACGACTCAGGCCGGCTTTCAGCGTCTGGCGCGTGAACAACCATCGTGGGTCGGTGTTCGGATTCGATCGAACCTATAGCGACCGCGTCCTTATAAAAGCCGCAGACCCGCGCCGCTTCACGTGTCTTTTCGTTCCTCAGCAGTCGGGGAGCAGCTGGTTCGGAGCAAGCGGCCGTCGAAAGTAGCAATACAGCAAATGTAGACCGCATCTTCATTGCTTCCTTCTCACATTGTGGTTCCTTTGTGTCGAGATTCCAACACGTGCGCCGGGTCAACGGCGATCGGCAGTCCACCCGCCGGAACGAGGATCAGCCGAGCCTGATCGAAATTCAGGGCGGGTTGCGCAGCTTGTAGCCTTTTGAAGGGTGTCCAAGCGCGGTGAAGGGTGAAGATTAGCTCGCAGAATGGCACATCGATGATTGGCTGAGTCAATCACTGCAATGGGTCGCAGGCGGATGTAGCAGTCTGATCCATCGGGATGGAACACGACCGTCGGCCTACGGCGCGAAATCGGACGTTCGCCGCCGCGGCCTCCTGCGCCGGCTCGGGCAGCCGGCTCGGGTAGGATTGAGACGCTATCTCGCTGGTAGAAACTTGGCGACCGCCTCGTTCTTCGCCAGCGGTGACAGCCTAATCGGGTGGCGAGCGGACCTTGTTTGAGCTCAGAGGCGGGTGAAGAGAGCGGCGCCGCTCGCCACATCTTCAATCCGGATGATCTCAGTCGAGTAGAAGTGATAACGGTCGTCCGCTGAGATCGGAATTCCGCCCATCTCCGCGAAATGCGCCCACTCGGCTAACGCAGGATCCAGCCACGGCGCCTCTTCTATCTCGTGGATCCGCATCCGTTCACCGTTCCATGTCGTCAGGAGTGTCGGGTTTCCGTTCCGGGATCGCAGAAGCTGGACGAGTTCATGCTCGGTCAGAAGCGTCTCAGCATCCTGGTTCACTCGTTCGATGTTGTCGCTCATAGCTTGGGTGTGCCGCCTCACATGAATGTCGTCTATGGGTCGGACCCGGTCCACCGTGTCATCTGGCGCATGGCTGCGACGAACGTCGGGGTGCCGCGCGGAAGCAGATGGGGTGGATGGCTCCCGCTCCCGGCATCTGAGTGCCAAATTGTGGTTGCTGTCGAAGCGTCCACTCACGAGAGGAGCCATCCGCGATGGAGATTAGCACGATCGGCCTCGATCTGGCCAAGAGCATCTTTCAGGTTCACGCGATCAGCACCGCTGGCGAGACGGTCGTCCGGAAAGCGCTCCGGCGGTCGCAAGTGCTGCCGTTCTTCACAAAGCTGCCGCCGTGCCGGGTCGGGATCGAGGCATGCGGCACATCGCATCACTGGGCGCGAGAACTGACCAGGCTCGGCCACGACGTGCGACTGATGCCGCCGGCTTACGTGAAGCCGTATGTGAAGCGCGGCAAGACCGACGCCAATGATGCGGAGGCGATCTGCGAGGCGGTGACGCGGCCGACGATGCGGTTTGTGCCAGTGAAGTCGCCTGAGCAGCAGGCGGCGCTGGCGCTGCACCGAACTCGCGATCTGCTGGTCAAGCAGCGCACGCAGCTCGTCAATATGATCCGTGGTTTGCTCGCGGAGTTCGGGATCGAGATGGCGCGAGGGCTGCACCATGCGCTCGAGCTCGCGAAGCGGCTGGTCGACGGCCGCGCACCCGACGTGCCGGAGCTGGCCCAGCGGGTGGTCACCGGCTTGGCGCAGCAGATCGGCAATCTGCAGGTGCAACTGGCGGCACTCGAGAAGGAACTGCTCGCGTGGCATCGGTCCAACGAGCTGTCGCAGCGGCTTGCGACGATCCCTGGCGTCGGGATCATCTCGGCGACCGCGCTCGCCGCTTCGGTCACGGAGCCCGAGCGCTTCCGATCGGGTCGTCAGTTTGCTGCATCTCTGGGGCTGACGCCGCTGCAAAACTCCAGCGGTGGAAAGCAGCGAATGGGCCGGATCTCGCGCATGGGAGATCGCTACCTGCGCCGGCTGCTCGTCGTTGGCATGACATCGCTGATCAGGCGCGCCAGGACGGCGCCTGCATCAGTGGATCCGCGCATCCCTGCCATGCTGCAGCGTCGACCGGCGCGCGTCGTCACAGTCGCCGCCGCCAACCGGACCGCGCGCGTCGCGTGGGCGATCATGACCCGCGGAGGCACGTATCGGCGGCCGACTTTGGCTGCGGCATGAGACGCTAACCAGGAGACCAGCTCAACGAGGTTGCGAGGACGAAGAGATGTGATGGCGCACCGGTCAGACCGGGAGCAGGGGCACGCCGCCGAAAGTCCGAGGCATCATAGCCTGCGAAGCAGAGTGGCACCCAGCTCGCGGATACCATCAGGGCCAGCGGTCAGGAAAACGGCCGCACCAACAGGCCGGACACAAGACTGCACCCGACCAGCCGCCAAACTTCAAATCGCCACTTGCAACGCGGGAGCCATCCACACAAGACCTTCGCAGGGGCGCCTGGGGATCACGCCGGGAATAGCCGGGGTGGGGTGGATTCGAGACATTCCACGCGTCGCCCCATCGCCGCAGAACCGGACATTGAACCGGGGAGGCACGCCGGCAGCTCAGCGCCAAAAACCGGTCGTACATACTGGGTAAGTCAGTTCCTAGAAGCGGCCGTTGGCTCCCTGCGCGTGTAAACCATCGGATTTCCGGCCCCCGCCAGACCCGCCGCGGACGCGTGCCGCCGGGACCGATATCCTGTCTTCACCTGTCTGGGAGCCTGACGCGCACCAAAGTTGCCCGGCTTCGAGCATATTATGAACATCCTTCAAGGACGATGCCGGCGCGCCGCGCAACCCGGCGCCCCGACAGCGTCGGGACGTCGCGGTTCGGACGGCTGCATGGCTGGCGCCCGGACCGTTCGGCCTTTAGCGTAGTCCGATGCGTACCCTGCTCCTCCTGCTTCTGCTCCAGCTGCCGTTTTTGCTTTTCATGTGGCTGGTTCCACCCGAGCGTCGCACGCCCTCGCGCAAGGTGAGTGCGTGGCTGCTGGCAGGGCTGTCGCTGCTCGCCGCCGGGTCCGGCATCCTTCACCTCTATTGGGAGGACGGGAATTTCGCGCGGTTCAGCTTCGTATTCGCCGTCTGTGCGGCGCTCGGGGCAGTGGCGCGCGCGAAGGGCTGGATCGGGCCCGACGATCCCGACCCGCTGCTTGACGCTGGCGGGCTGGCCGAACCGCGGGCGACCGGAGGCGACGCGCAATCCGCCGCTGATCCGGCCGTCGACGCCGGCGCAGCCGCGCTGCTCGAGCGCTATCGTCGTCCCGCGGTGCTCCTGCACCGCCCCTATCCGCCGCACGCAGGGCCACCGGGCAACAGCCATTTCGGCGGGCTCCCTGCGTTCGCCGTGGGCATGGAGTGGCCGCGGACCTCGGCCGGTGTGCCGCTCCACTTTCTCTGCCAGGTCGATTTTGCCGACATGCACTGGACGACGCCGCTTCCCGACCACGGGGTTCTGCTTGTGTTCGTCCGCGACGACGACGCGCAGCAAAGGAGCAGCGGACGAGCGGGCGACGATTTTCGAATCCTCTATGCGCCCGAGGCCGCCGCCGGTCCGACCGAGGCTCCGGCCGATCTGCCGCCGATCGGCTGGGATTTCCCTCGAGGTCCCTACCGGGAGGTCCAGCTCGATGGCGAGCCCCACCAGCGGCTGCACGTCGCGTGGCCCATCCAGCCGCTGGAGATGGACAGCTTTCCCGACCAGAGCGGGTTGCCCGAGCTGATCGCTCATTCGGAGCGGGCGTGGCAGCAGTGGAGCCACGAATACCAGGTACGGAAGTCGCTCCACGAGAGGGATCCGAGCGTCCGGCGTTTCCCGACCGCGCCCGACGACCCCGAAGAGGCGGCGGTATGGGATCGCTATGGGGAATTGCTGCCGGCAGCCCGGGCGGCCGCGCTGGAGGCAGCGACCGGCACGCCGATCTACGAGGAGCCGGGTTATGCCGCTGAAGCGCAGGCGAACCGGCGCGTGTTCGAAGACGGGTCGTTCCCGTCACACTGGATCTTCATCCACTATTTCGCCCGGATCGCCCTGCGGCGCTCTCGCCGGGATCCCCCATCAGACGCTGACACGGCCGCCGCCGCGATCGCAGACGCCGAGGCGCGCCTCGATCGGGCGGCGCGGGCGTGGTTCGATCGATCCTGCGCACTGCCGCTCGAATCGCCGGTCGATGAGACCGATCGCGCTGCCTTTCGCGCGTGGGCAGCGAACATCCGGAGGGATCCCCGCTCGCGGGCGGGCTCGGATGCGCCGGGCTGGGCTGCCGAGGCTGCTTTTTGGGTGATCAGGAGCTGGGCGGGCAATCGCCGGCTGGCCGGCACGATCCCGCCGTCCGCCTACGAAGCGGTCGCTGGCCGCTTCCACGCCAGTCGCGTAAGCCGCGGTGGCGAGAAGGACTGGTACCATTTCCACTTCTGTCAAATGCTCGGCCACGCGACCTCGTCGCAGGAGGCTGCGCCTGCCGACGGGACCGAGGTCTGCCTGCTGAACCTCGCCAGCGATCGTGCGCTCGGCTGGTCGTTCTGGGACTGCGGGGAGATCGGCTTCTGGATCGCGCCCGAGGACCTCGCCGCCCGGGACTTCTCCAGGGTTCGGATGAGCGTCAACGGGCACTGAGCTGCAGCGACCAATCGGTGGCGCGCGAGGGCGCCTTGCAGGCCCGAGTCGCAGCCCAAGGAGCAGCGGCTTTTTGCAGCGGCCGAAAAGCGACGAAAGGCCGGGGGCGATCGGCCTTGCGGTATCGCTCATCCTCGGGCGTGCGTCCTCGAAGCGAACGACCGTTCTCCGCGCCGGGCCGCTCCTTGAAAGAGCGGCCAGATGTCCGCTATCCTTCTTTGCTCCTCCGAGGCCGCCAGTCCGCTGTCGGCCGAACTACGCCGAGAAGTAGGACCGGAGGAATGTCCGGTATCAAGCTGCAGCCTGTCGCCGAGCTATGACCGCTATGGGTCGCAGGCGGCTGTAGCGCTCTGATCCCGCTGGTGGCGGCGCCATGGTCGGCCTACCTCGCGGAAGCAGACATAGCCGTTGCCGGCGCGGCTGCTTCCGGCTGACAGCTGACTCGGGTGGGAACGGGTCTATGACGATGTGGCGGAAACTGGTGGATTCGCAACAATCAGTTCCGTACTGTTCGAGGCTTCATGAACCTGAAGGGAGCAAGATGCGGTACAAAATTGTTGCCGCCTTTTCTGCTTCGGTCGCACTGGCAGTGCTAATCTGGGTTGGCCTGATTCAGATGAAGCTGTGGCTCTTCAAGCACGCGGTGCTTGGCGGCGCTATCGAAGTCGCTCCGGAAGGCTACTGGCTCCTCGCAGCGCAGGGCGTCGTGATTGTCGCGTCCTGCTTTACGTGCGTCGTTGCCATACGTGCGATGCGAAAGGGATCTCGATAGTCGGCAGGCATTTGCACCTCTGATTAGAGGCCAAGGCCGCCAATGCGCATGGCAGAAGCGATTTCTGCCGTCGCTGAGGCCCGCCTGCAACGTCCTGAATGGGTCGATCTGCGCTGTAGCGGGCGGAGCTTGGACGAAGCGGCGAGATCGTCAGCCTGCCTCGCGGAAGCGGACATAGCCCTCGCCGGCGCCGCTTCCCCTGGGGAACAGCTGGATCGGGTGGAAAGCTGTCATTGCGCGTCGGGGTGATAGGCATTTTTCTCGCCAGCCATTTTGGCGAACAAGGCCTCTTCATCGGCCGTGCTCAAAGGTTTAACAACCTTGATGCGCCGAACTTCCAGGATATCGAGCCAAGAACGATCGTCCGCGTCCCGGTAATAGATCCTTCCGGTCACTACGCCGAACGTATTGAACATGTCGGCATTCTCGAGAGCTTGCCTGACGGCAGCGGGAAGATTGGAGGTGGCGCCGGGGATTCCTCGCCAGCAGCGAGTATCCACGACCAAGGGCGGCGAATGCATGCTCCCTCCCGTGAACATCGCGACGAACTCGACCTTTGTACCCTGCCATCCTTGGAAGCGATTGCCCATCTCGCAGATGGTTGGATGCGTGACATCGGCCTTGCAGGCAACCAAGAGTCCGACGAGTAGCAAGGAGCGGGTGACTCGCATTTGGTGAGCGTAGCTAGGTATGCGCTCTCGGCAAGTGAGCAGACGTAGGCCCCTGCGAGAGCCTGCCACCCGCAATGGAGGTGCCGCTGATGTCGGCTTTGGGTCGATCCGCGCTGTAGCGCCGTGATCCTGTCGGTGGCGGCGCGATCGTCAGCCCGCCTGGCGAAAGCGCACGTGGCCTTGGCCGGCGCCTGCTCCAGGCCGGAACAGCCGTATCGGGTGGAAACGCGACATAGCCAAGGGTCCTTCACCCGAACTTCGCGGTAAACTCCTCTACCTCTTCGTCGGTCACGCGCCAGTCAGATCCGCGACACTCGGTGAGCGCGACCAATCCCAGCAGACGAAGTGGATCTTCCGCAACAAAGCGGTCGCTTCCACGCTCAGCGATCATGTATGGCCCGGAAGTGCGAATTGAGAAACCCTTCTGCACAAGCGCGGCGTAGGCAGGTGCGAGCACGTTTGCGGCTTCGGCTACGTACATAGCTCCGGTTCCCAATATACCTGGCTCCAGGATAGGACGCACACGGAGCGTCGGCAACGTCCAAGCGGACGTTCATCGCCTAGGCCATCGATCGCGCCGCCAGCAGCCGGACAGGGTCGGTGCACGTCCTAGGTCCTCACGTGGTGCACGCTGGCGGCGAACGTCAGGCCGCCCCGCGAGAGCGGACCTTCGTGGGATCGCCTGGCGATCGCCGTCGGAGCGACGGGGCAGGGTGATTTGCGACATTGCGCTTTTGACGTCAAAATTCGTGACCGCGCCTTTCCCGTAGGGCAGGGGCATGGGTTGTATCGGGTGGGAGAACGAAGCGATGGTCGGCATTTTCAAGAGGCTGTTTGGCAGAAAGAACGATGCAGCCGAACAAGTGTCGCCAGTGCGACGATCCGAGAGGCTAGAAGCGGTACCGGACGGCATGCCGACGAGCATTGAGGAGGGAATGGAATGGCAGGCGGCAGATTTCGTGACGGCGTTTTCCTCCGCAGGCTCCCCAGTGGACGGAAGCAAGCTTGATTACAGCGAAGCATCCCTCGAACTCGTGGATCGGGTGCTGGATGACTTCTATCGCCTGGGAGCATCGCTTCCCGAAGATCTGCACTTTCTGACATCCGCCTACATCTTTGAAGTCGCGCGTCGGGCGTTCGGCGGGCGATATCTCCGTGGTGATAAGGAGAACCCCTTCGTGCTTGTTATCGGCGAGGGAACCGCTGAGGTCGGGGTCTGCGTGATGTCGAAGGTCCACGGACGTGCGGTGAACGGGCCTGAGGATAGCATCCCATTCTTCTACGCTGGGATTGCTCCCCTTGTGTCTGCCGGGACTAGCGCGACGTTGATTTGAGATCGCTGCCATCAAGCATGAGCGCTTTGCCGACTTGCGCGCGGTGGCCGTCGCTCACCGAGGGCAGCTTCGATGCTCATGGTTTATAACTTCCAATCACCGCTTGCGGGCGCTTGCCGCCGATCCCGATCCGCGCGAAACGTCCTTTTCGGGTCAAAGCCAAGGTCCCCACATGGCGCACGCCAGCGGCGAATGGCAGGGTGCCGCGCGGAAGCGGACCTTGGCCGAGTTGGCTGGCGATCGCGCCGGGAACAGCCGGGAGGGTGGAGATGCGTCATTTGTGGAAGCGTTTGGTGTAACACGACCACGTGGCCAATCGCTTAGCCAGATACCATAAAGTTGCAGCGCTCGCCCTCGAGCCCACGCCGAGCCGTAGCTTGATTGCCGCCGGGGTGGCGGGCGCACTCGCCTTTGTCCTCACACAATTGCTGCTCGGCGTTTGGTGGGGCGCTGGTACGGCTGCTGTTACTTTTGCCTCCTTCGGAGCAGCGATAGCAGCAGCAGTGGCAGCCGTCACAATGAAGCCAGCGATGGCGGTAGTTTATGGGGTAATCGGAGCTATCTGGCTGCTGTTGGAGGCCTTGGTTTAGCGCTTGGGTGCATCGTGGCCGCACTGGGCTGAATGTCCGGAATGGGTCGCAGGCGGCTGTAGGAGCTCGGGCGCAGTCGGGCAGGCGAGAACGTCGGCCTGTCGCGCGCAATCGGACGTTCGCCGCCGCGGCTTTCCTGGGCGAAGGCGGTGGCGACGAAGGCGGAGACGACCCGGCGTCCGCTTTTGCCGGAATGGGCGAGCAGATTCCGCATGAAGTGGACGCGGCAGCGCTGCCAGGTGGCGCAGAACACCTTGGCGACGGCCGCCTTGATGCCTTCGTGCGAGTCGGAGATGACGAGTTTGAGACCGCGCAGGCCGCGGCGTGCGAGGCTGCGCAGGAACTCGGTCCAGAAGGTCTCGGCCTCGGACGGCCCCACCGCCATGCCGAGCACTTCGCGCCGACCGTCGCTGTTGGCCCCGACGGCGACGATCACCGCGACGGACACGATCCGGCAGGCTTGGCGCACCTTCACATAGGTGGCGTCGATCCAGAGGTACGGCCAATCGCCCTCGATCGGACGGGTGAGGAACGCATCAACGCGTTCATCGATCTCCTTGCAGAGCCGGCTCACCTGGCTCTTCGAGATGCCGCTCATGCCCATCGCCTTGACCAGATCGTCGACCGAGCGGGTCGATATGCCCTGGATATAGGCTTCCTGGATGACGGCGGTCAGCGCCTTCTCGGCAAGCCGGCGCGGTTCGAGAAAGCATGGAAAGTAGGAGCCGGTCCTCAGCCTGGGGATCTTGAGCTCGACGGTGCTGGCGCGCGTCTCCCAGTCGCGATCGCGATAGCCGTTGCGCTGCGCCAGCCGATCGGCGCTCTTCTCGCCATAAGCGGCGCCGGTCATCGTCCCGACCTCGATCTCCATCAGCCGCTCCGCGGCAAAGCCGATCATCTCGCGCAGGAAATCAGCATCCGGGCTCTTTGCAGCAACGCCTGCAGGTCCATCTTGTCCTCGGTCATCGGTGCCTCCGTAAGTTGAGTCTGCAACCCAACCTTACCTGAGATCGCCGATGGCCACCCCGCGAAGCTGACCGCCCGCTACAGCGCTATGGGAAAGCGCGCGGCCGGTCAGCTCCGCTCCGCCGAGCTACACCACCAGCCGGGACACGACCGCGGAAGGCGTCCGGACTTGACCCTGCTTCAGCTTCTCAGCCTAGCGGTCGAGGTTGCCTCATCATTCCTATGCGTGTCGATCAGGTCTCGAGCCTGCTCAGCGCTGATCTCGTGCTTGGAGGCGAAATAGCTCACCTCGCAACGCTTTGGGCCTTCGACGCGGTTCCCGTCGGGTTCACAGACGTTCGACTTATCGTCTGCCATCTCTATCTTCTAACTTCGTTCCGACCTGCACTCAGCGTTGGCGCCAGAGCCGCAGAGAAGAGATCAGCCAAGCTGCAGCGCCCGGCGCAGGAGAGGCGACGGGTCGCTATTCGGGTTCAGCCAATTCGCACGGCCCGGATGCGTCAGCGTCAGCACCCTGACGCCCCGACGGCCCGAATGCGCTTGGCTGCGCCACCTACGATCATTCTGCTCGACCATCTCGTCGACGAGCTCGTGCGCATCAACGGCGTCGCGGACCCATTGTCCAGCGGTACCCCCAAGGCATAGGACCGTGTCGACGGCGAGATCGCGGATTACTGCCTCATGAAATGGCCAGCACACCCGCAGCAATCGGGATGTCTCGGTAGCCAACATCGCCTCAGTCCGTGAGCGAACGAAAATGACATTGCTCGCCGGCACGTCCCTTGGGTCCAAACCCGCCGAATTTAGTAGATGCGAGATCCTCGGCTGCATGCCGTAGGTGCCTTTCGGCCGGCCAGCCCAACTTTCGTCAACGTATGACGACCATCTCTCCGGCGATCTTGCCCATTTCGTCAGGTCGCGGCCGATCGTCTCACTTTCCTGGGTAACAGGCGATCCGCCTGGATTGAGCCCCAGAAGATAAACCCTGCTGGCCCGGCGGAACGCTCCGCGGCCGGTATAGAAGACGGCACCGCTTCGATCGTGGAGCTCCGCCGGTATCAAGGCGACGAACCGCGCGGGATCGACTTCACTCCCATGCACCGTAGGACTACTCACAAGCTCCTCTTGGACGACTGCCGTCGTTGGAAGCGACCTCGAGGCAGCGCGCGCTTGCGCTCGGAACTTCCTCGGTTGCGGCTTCTTCGCAGCTCCGAACACCATCGCGATACCGGCCGCCAGGATTCCGGCAACCGCTACGACAATCAGGCCGAGATTGGCCCAGCCACCTACTGCCTGGGCTATTGCGACAACGGCGACCAGGCTCAGCAGCCATTGAACCGCCGTGGCTCGAGGACGGCGCGAGCCTCGACGTCTCCCCAATCTGCTCGACCCCTCGCTCTGACTTTGCCCAGTATCGCTCCAGCGCGTTCATGACGCAAGGTTCGCCGCCTCGACAAGGCCGTGACTACGCGACGCGACGCCCGTCCGTCCTCGGATCGGTCCCACCCGCGACGATCGCCTGACTAAGGCGCCCGAAGTTATCGAAGGCCCTGACAATCTGGAAAGCGGCTGACAACACCGCGGGTCGACTTCGCCTTCGGGCAGGTCCAGACGCCGTTGCGCTCGTCCAGGCCCACCAAGAAGCGGAGAGCTTTGCGGGAAGCAAACGCCGGCTTTCGTCAGAAGAAGCCGTTCAATCGCCAGCATCGGAACGACCGGGATTGGTCGCGAACAGCCGGTTCCTGACTCGTTTCCTACATCGCAATTTAGGGCATGGAAACTGCGCCGCAGCGTTTCCCCTCGTAGCGAAATGGCACGCCTTCGATGCCGGGACCGTACCTGTCCCCGTGGCGAGAGATCGCTCCGGGCGAGCGCGTGTTCCCCGCGTTATTTCATCTTGCCGTGGCGGCATCCTCAATCAGTTCGGCGACCTCGCGAGGATGAGACACCATCACGGCATGCGAGGCGTCCTTGACCTCAATCGTCTTCAGCGCGTGGGCACGATCGGCCATGTACTTCATCACGGCGGCGGGGATGTTGCGATCCGCGGTGCCGTAGATCACGTATGAAGAAAGCCTTTTCCATGTCGCGGTCCGTGAGGGCTCGCCCAGGGCAGACATCGTGATCGGGCGCTGGGTAGCTGCCATGATCAAAGCCTTCTCAGGCGGGACATCCGCTGCAAATTGCGCGTGGAACTTGTCGGGCCGAATGTAGAGGTCCTCGTCGCCGTCGGGCAAGGCGATCGCTCGGAGGTTTTCACCGAGCGTACTGCCGGGAAATCTGGAAGATAGCGTGAGGCTCGATTCGCCCACTTCGGGTGCGAAACCGGCGACGAACACCAGCGCCTTCACATTCGACTTGCCGTTTGCCGCTTCGGTGATGACCGGACCTCCGTAGGAATGACCGACCAGCACCACCGGTCCCTTTATGGAATCAACGATCCGGGAGATAGCCGCGCCATCGCTCGCGACGCCACGCAATGGGTTGGCGGCGGCGATCACATCATAGCCGTCGTGCTTCAACCGGCCGATCACCGGGTCCCAGCTCGAAGATTCGGCGAAGGCGCCGTGCACGAGGACGATCACGGGTTTCTCGGATGCGGGAGCGGTCTGCGCAAAGGCTGAATTCGCAAGCAGCGCGGCGGTTAGAAGACAGGCAGAGAGGCGCATGGTGGGATCCTTGGAGAAGGTTCAGTTGACGGGACTCAAAATGCGGAGCGGTTGCAGGCTGTCGCGTAGCCAGTCCTCGAACCGCAGCGTAGCGATGCGGGCATCGGGGCCCGGCAGCAGCGAAGCGGCTCCAAGCTTCACGCCGAAGTAGCGGGCATGGACGTCCGTCACGACGCTTCGGCCGTCCTCATGTGCGGTAGCGATCTCGGCCGCGACCTCATCGAGGCGCAGTCGGTCGGGACCCGCAATCTCGATGGTCGCGTCCAATGGCCCGTTCGCCACCACGTCGGTGATCGCGTCTGCAAGATCCTCTGCGGCAATCGGTTGAACCAGCGCCGGCGCGACCCGGATCTCGCGCGCCGTGCCGTTCTGGACGAGGTCGCTTATCAACTCGAAGAACTGGGTTGAGCGCAGGATCGTGAACGGTATGCCCGAACTGGCGGCCATCTCCTCTTGGAGCTTCTTTGCTCGGAAATATTCGCTCGCCAGGAGACCGTCGGTGCCGACGACCGACAGGACGATATGGTGCCGGACACCCGCCCTTCTGGCGGCGCCGAGCAGGTTGCTGCTGGACGTCTCGAAGAAGCGCAGCGCCGAGCCATCCCCAGGCAAAGCATTCGATACGTCGACGACGACGTCAGCACCGTCCAGCGCCCGGTCGAGCCCGGTACCGGTGGTCGTATCGACGCCGGTACCACGCGACGCCTCGAACACCCGCAAGTCGTCCTGTCGCAGGTTGCGGACCAGTCGCGCGCCGACGCGGCCGCTGCTGCCGATCACCACGACCTTCACGGCAGCACCTCGACCGGGATCGCAGTCAGCTGGGGCAGGGGTAAGCCGAGCCCTTCTTCGGCGAGTGCACGACGCACGGTCTCGCGTTCGACGACGCGCTCGAAATACCCAAGCATTTGCGGGGACATCGGCACACCAAAGGCAATGGCCCAGCGAAGCATCACGAACAGATAGGCATCTGCCACGGTGAAGCGCGGCCCGAACAGGTAGAGTTCGTTGATGTGCTCTGAAATCAGATCCAGGCGTTCTGCGACGGCTCCCGAGGCCTCCGCTCGCTCTGTCTCGTCCTGCGAGTGCCAGAAGGGCTTGAACGCGGCGTGAAGCTCGGTCGAGAGCCAAGACAGCATTTCGATCAGGCGGGTGCGACCGAGCGGGCCACCCGGGGCGAGAGTGGGCTGGCGATCGGCGATCAGCTCCAGGATCGCGATATTTTCGGTGACCGTCTGGCCATCGTCGAGGACCAGCAAGGGCACGTAGCCCTTGGGGTTGATCGCGCGATAATCGTAGCCCTCTTCCGTGATCTTGGTCTGGATGTCGACCTTTTCGAAGGCGGCGCGTAGCCCCGCCTCGTGCAGCGAGATGCGGCCGGAAAGACTGCATGCGCCGGGCGCGTAGTAAAGCTTCATGGATGGGACTCCTTGCGTTGGGTTTCCGCGCCGGCCATCGCCGGAAGGCGCAGGGTGACGACCGTGCCGATCCCGGGTTCGCTTTCGATCGACACTTCGCCGCCGGCATCGCGCATCAGCCGCGCGACCATCGGCAACCCGAGGCCACTCGACCCCGACGCCTTGGTCGTGAAGAACGGGCCGAAGGCGCGCGCCAGCGTGGCGGGAGACATGCCGATCCCGTGATCGGCTACACTCAGCTCGATCATGGATCCCTGCATGCGCACCCGGATCAAGATGGTGCCATTGCCGGTCATCGCGTCCCGGGCATTGAGGACTAGGTTCAGAACCGCACGCCGCAGGCCGACCGGGTCACAATGCATTCGCCGGAGCCCGGGCTCTGCTTCGATTTCGAGCCGGAGGTCCGGTTCGTCCATCACTTCGACCAGAGCGGCAAGGTCTTCCAGGCAGTCACCGATGTCCGTGCCAAATTCGGGGGCAGACGCGCCATGCCGTTCGCGTTCGATCGTCTGGCGGATGATCGCGCCTGCCTGCTCCAGTGATAATCTTGCCCGGCGCAGGATCGGGCCCGAGTGAGCGGCCGGCATCCTCGGACTACGCAAAAGGATGTTGATGGCGGATGACGCGATCTGCATCAGGTTGCCGAGATCGTGCAGGATGCCCGCGCTCGCGACCGCGCCCTCCCGGTTCCCGGCATGGAGGAGCGGAGGCAGGATCTCGGGAACCGGCATGGATTCGGTGCGAATCGTGTCCACGGGCATGTCCTCGAAGGTTCGGCGGCGGGATGGGCGTTGAGAACCGATCCCGCCGCCCGTTGCTCAGGCGGCGATTGCCGGCGCCTCGACCGGATGGGTCCAGCGCAATGCGACCTGCACTCGATTCCACAGGTTGATCGAGCCGATCAGCAATGTGAGGTAGGCGATCTCGGTTTCGTTGAACTGCGCCTGGAGCATCGCATAGTCGGCATCGGGCGCATGCGTCTTGGCGATGCGGGTGAGCGATTCCGTCCAGTTGAGCGCTGCGCGCTCACGCTCGGTGAACAGCGGCGACTCGCGCCAGGCGTCGAGCAGGTGGATGCGCATGTCGGTCTCGCCCTTCGAGGTCGCGTCCTTCACGTGCATGTAGATGCAATAGGCGCAGCCGTTGATCTGAGAGGCGCGCAGTCGGACCAGCTCGATAAGGCCATGCTCGAGACCGCTCTTTTCGGTCGCGGCCTCGACGGCCAGCATCGCCTTGCTGCCCTCGGGAGCAGCCTGGAAGATGTTCATACGGGGGGTCATCGATAATCTCCTTCTGTTGGTGATCAGTGGGAGGAGCGGTCGCGGACCGCCCAGAAGGTCAGCGCGGCGCCGATCAGGGCGGGCAGCGAGACGGCGGGAAAATCGCGGATGAGGGCGGAGGGGCCGCAAATGCCCACGGTCACCTCCCACACATGGAATGACGCGTGGCAGGCCAGCCAGAGCGACGCGGCACCCCAGAGCACCACCCGATATTCCGCCCAGCGTGCGCCGATCAGGAACGCGGCGCCGATGAACAGGAAGATGATGCCGATATCGCGAAGAAAATGCTGGTTGAACGGCCCGGTCGTGGTCACCCCGGGAACGGCGAAGTACCAGCCCGCTGGCGAGGCGAGCATGAAGCTCCCGTTCGCCAGCGCGCCTGCTCCCAACAGCACTGCGAAGAGGAGCGCGATCTGCCTGGCCATGGCAGGCTTCACTTTTTCGCCGGCGGTGGCACATTGGCCAGCCACCAGTCGAAGCGGGTGGTCCCGAGACCTGCTCGCGGTCCGGGCATCAGCGTGGCGTCATCGATCGCGACACCGAAATAGGGTGCCTTCGGATCGGCGACGACGCGACGGGGATCTCCGTCGAAGGCGAGTACGCGAGCGACCAGCTCGTCGATCCGGAAAGCCTCTGGCCCCGCGACTTCGACGATAGCGTTGGTCGGCTGGGCCAGCGCCGCGCGTGCGACTGCAGCTGCAACGTCTTGCGCTGCCATCGGCTGGAAGTGCGCCGGAGGAAGTCGAACGTCATCGCCCTGTGCCGAGAAGCCGGCGATGCCGCGCAGGAATTCGAAGAACTGGGTCGCGTGGAGCAGCGAGTAGGGAATGCCGGCCCCGGCGATCTGTCGCTCCTGCGCGAGCTTGGCCCTGAAATACCCGCTGTCCTGCAGACGATCCGTGCCCACGACGGAGAGCGCGACATGGTGGCGAACGCCTGCAGCCTTTTCGGCCGCAGTGATATTCCGGCCGGCAGCCTCGAAGAACGCCATTGCCGCGTCGCCATCGAGTGTTGGCGAGTTCGAGACGTCGATCACCACCTGTGCACCCGTGAGCGCCTCGGCGAGGCCGTCGCCCGTGACGGTGTCGACCCCCGTATTCGGCGCTGCGGCGAACACATCGTGTCCTTCTTCCGCCAGCAAGGCGACCGTCTTGGACCCGATCAGGCCCGTGCCGCCAATAACGACTATTCGCATTGCTAACCTCACGCTCGCCCCGACACCGGAATGGCCATCAGGATGAGGTGAAGATCGCGAAACATCCGCGTCGCCTCCATCGTGCCAAGGGATGCACAAGGCTCATCATTCAGCAGTCTATCCACTCCTTGAGGTGAGGTCCGCCACGCCGCTTCGACGCATCGATGTGCGATGCAGACTGAATGGCAGGGCAGCCTCACCGTATCGCCAGGATGGTCACGCCCGGGTACGAGGTCCGACCGTCCCGAAGGTGCAATCGTTGGCGGTGTCGCGCCGAACTAATGCTCCCTCGCCAGAGGCGGCCTGGCCGGGTCGCAGGCGCGAAAAGGAGACCTTCCGGTGCCTAGATTTACAACCAGGGACGGACACGAAATCTACTACAAGGACTGGGGCGACGGGCCGGTCATCACCTTCTCACATGGCTGGCCGCTAAGCTCGGACGCCTGGAGCATCCAGATGCAGTTCCTCGCAAGCCAGGGCTTCCGCTGCATCGCGCACGATCGGCGCGGGCATGGCAAGTCTGCCCAGACAAGCACGGGCAACGACATGGACGGCTATGCCGACGATCTTGCCGAACTGATCGAGGCGCTGGATCTCAGGGCGATCACCATGGTGGGACATTCCACGGGCGGCGGGGAAGTAGCCCGCTATATCGGCCGCCACGGTACGGCACGCGTTGCCAAAGCCGTCCTGCTTGGCGCGGTGCCGCCGATCATGGTCCAGAGCGATACCAATGCGGACGGGCTGCCGATCGGCGTATTCGACGGGCTCCGCCGCGACATCCTCGCAAACCGCTCCGAATTCTACCGGGGCTTCGCGATCCCGTTCTATAGCGCCAACCGCGAGGGTGCAAAGGTGCCGCAGAGCCTGCTCGACGAGTTCTGGCTGATCAGCATGCAGGCCGGCCTCAAAAACGCCTATGACTGCATCAAAGCGTTCAGCGAGACAGACTTCACCAATGACCTGAAGAAATTCGACGTGCCGACGCTGATCGTGCACGGCGATGACGACCAGATCGTGCCCATTGCGGATTCGGCGTACAAGTCGGCGAAGCTGGTGGAGGGCGCGCAGACGCTTTTCTATGCCGGCCTGCCGCACGGGCTGACCGCAACGCATGCCGACCGCTTCAACGCCGACCTGCTCGCGTTCGTGCGCGGCTGAGCCGGGATCGTCCGGCGGTGGGCGCGCCGCCGGACATCACGTTCCTGAAGGCAATGATACCGTGAAAACCGCACCGCCGTCCGGATGGTTGGCGACACTGATCGTACCGTGATGCGCCGCGATGATCGATTGGCACAGGGCAAGGCCGATGCCGATGCCGTCGTCCTTGGTGGTGAAGAAGCTGCCGAATATTCGATCCAGATTTCCCGGAGCGATGCCCGGGCCGCCGTCGTGAACCGTGAAGATCGCCTGCCGATCGTTGCCGGTCGACGTTTTCACTGCGATCCGACCCGGACCTCCGCCCTGCGCCTGGACCGCATTGATGAGCAAATTGACGACCACCTGCTGCAGTTGCACCCGATCGCCGGAGACGTGCGGAAGACCGCTTTTCAAATCTATCGAGAGAGCGATCGCGCGTGACTCGATCTCGTGGCGCACGAACAGCAAAGCCTCCTCGACGACCCCGTTCAAGTCGATGGATGTGCGTTCGGGCGCTCGGCGGGCCGCCATGCTGCGAATTCTCTGCACGATGTTGCTGGCCCGCCGACCGCTCTCGGCAATTCGCGCGGTGAGCTGGCGCACCTTCGCGAGATTGGGTTCGTCGCGGGTCAGCCAGCGCTGGCTCGTCTCGGCATTGGTGACGATCGCGGAGAGTGGCTGGTTGATCTCATGCGCGATCGAGGTGGCAAGCTCGCCAAGCATCGAGATGCGCGCCGCACGCGAATAATCAGCCTGGAGCTGGCGTAGCTGCGCCTCCGTGCGTAGCCGATCGGTGATGTCCACCAGCCCGAGGATGGTGATGTCCAGCCGATCAGGCGGTATTGGGTAGGTCACCGACAATTCGACGTCGCGTATGCGGCCGTCGAGCGTCCGCAGCTTCATCACTTCCACCCAGTTGCGCTTCAGGTCGAAGTGCGCGCTAATCACTCGCTTCGCGGTATCGGGGGCGTCGGCGAACATGAAGCCGACCGCGCCAAAGAGCTGTTCACCGGCCCCGGCGCCGAGGAGTTGCACCGCACTGAGGTTGGCGTCGGTGACCCGGACAATCTCGCGCGCCTTCAGCGCCAGCGCGGGTTGGTCGTCGAGATAGCGGCCGATGTCGGTAACGCCCTTGCGGCGCAGATCGTCGAAGATTGCACGCATCGGCCGCGAGTCTACCTGCAGGAGCGCGCAAGGCAGATTGTGGAACAGGTTTCGGTAGCGCTCCTCGCTGGCGCGAACCGCCCAGAGAGACCGGTCATCGGCAATCGTGCCGCCGACCGCCACGAAGACTATGTCCGGATGGGACTCCAGCGTCGAGACTTCGGTCCAGGCATCACGATAGGCGATCGCCGTAACCGAGCGCCGCCGCGCCGCACCCGGCGGATAGTTGGCAATGGCCGCAAGTACGAGCTCCGCGCCCACTTGCCAGCTTTCCGGCGGGCAAAAGGTCGTGAACAACTGGCCGATCAGTTTGCCGCGACCGCCGAGCGGGCCGAGCAAATGGAGGTTGTTGTCGTCGACGTCTGCGATGCGCACGCCGGCAAGCAAATCCGTCACCCAGTCGGCGGGACCGTTCCCGGCAGCAATGGCGGCGATCACAGGGCGTGCCCTCGATATGTCGAGCGCCCAGCATGCAGTCGTCGGCGGATAACGCGCCGCGATCTCCGCGATTGGAAACAGGCGCTCGTACCGCGCCGGACCATCGACTTGCCCGGCATCGATCGCATGGAGGGAGTGCGCGCTCATCTCATCGTCCAGGAGCGCCGCCGCCGGATCGACCCAGCGCGATGCGCATGGCCTCGAGCAACGCCTCGTCGGCTACGGGCTTCGTGAACCAGGCGCAGGCCCCTTCCTGAAGTGCCTGGGTGCGGGTCAAATCCTCCACCGAGGATGTGATGAAGATCACCGGCGTGATCGAGCCGCGACCGCGGAGTTGCCGCTGAAGCTCCAGTCCGTCGACGCCTGCCATCCGAACGTCGGTGATGATGCAGTCGAAATCCAGGGCCGCAGCATGCGCGAGAAGGGCTGCGCCATCGGCAAAGGTGAGCGCGGAGAAACCCTCGACCTGGAGAAGGTCGAAAAGCGCCTCCCGTACGTCATCGTCATCATCCACAATCGCTATCAGGGGCGAATTCGACACAAAGAGCCCTCAATGATCAGGCCGGTGCGGCCTGTGCCGATGTCGCTGAAAGTACGAGGGCTTGTAACCATACCATGGTCTAGGTCCTGCGTTCGCGCAGCTCCACGGGCAGAAGATCCCATGCGCGAATCAGCTCGCCAATTGATGTCGCACACATCTTCTTCATCACGGCGCTGCGGTGCAGCTTTACCGTGACCTCGGTGATGCCGAGCTCGAAGGCGATCTGCTTGTTGAGGCGCCCTACCGCCACAAGGCGCAGCACCTGCCGCTCGCGGGTGGTCAGGGTCGCGAAACGATCGGTGCACGCCTTTACCAGCGCGGCATCGGCGCGTTGGGTGAGGTCCCGTTCGATACCCGCTGCCACGGCGTCCAACAACGACTGGTCCCGGAAAGGTTTGGTGAGGAAATCAATAGCGCCCGCCTTCATTGCCTGCACCGTCATTGGAATGTCGCCATGCCCGGTCAGGAAGACAATCGGTTTCGCGTTGCCGGTCGCTGCAAGGTGCTGCTGCAGGTCGAGGCCGCTCGAGCCCGGCATGCGCACGTCCAGAACGAGGCAGCCAGGACGTTCGGGCAGGTCTGCCTCGAGCAACTCGCGTGTCGAGCCGAAGCCGGCGGCGTCGATCCCGACTGAAAGCATCAATTCCTCGAGAGAGGCCCGGACGGCGGCGTCATCATCGACGATGACGACCAGCGGACGATCCTGCTCCATGGTTTGAAAGGTCATCATTCAACCTCCCGCTCAGTTGGTAACGTATCGCCGGGCCGGCGTGTTCTGCCCTGTACGCGCGCACCCAGCCAGGCCTGCACGCCCGCACCGAACTCAGGTGGCGCCTTGCCCGCCAAAGCCCGCGAAAGCGTGCCAAGCGACTGGCGGGCAAGCGTGTCCCGCATTGCCTTTTCGGCCTGCAGCATCACGACGTGCACCGCACAAACCCCGCCGGTCGCCCACTCTGGTGGCGCGCCGCCGAACACTGCGCAGCGACCCCGTATCTCTTGGCAGTCGAACAGGGGTTTCCTGCCGTCGACGGCATCGATGATCTGGAGAAAGTTGATCTCCTCGGCCGGCCGAGCGAGCACGTAGCCGCCGCGCACACCTTCACATGCCTTCACGATCCCCGCCTTCTGTAGCTTGGGGAAAATCTTAGCGAGGAAGCTCTGCGAGAGCCCCTGAAACTCGGCGAGGTCTCTGGTGCTGACTGGCGTACCGCCCGAATTCACCAGCCAGAGGAGGCTGTGGATCGCATATTCCACACTGACGGTGAGGTGAGCCATAACACAGACTGTATCAGTCCGAGTTTGCGTGGGCAATGCCGAACACGCGCTCAGGGACCGGCATCTCCCAACACCGATGCCGTGATTGAACTCGGCAGCGGCAGCGTCTTTTCGATCGATGCGATGATCGGCAATATGATCAGAAAATGGGCGAAGTAGTAGATGGTCGCGAGTTGCGATGCGATGACATAAACGGGCTCGGCCGGTGCCCCGCCGCACCATCCCAGCACGAGGATGCATGGGATCAGCCCGAACCAGTAGAATTTGCGGAACAGCGGTCGATAATGGCCGGAGCGGACCGGTGATCGATCGATCCACGGCAGGAAGAACAGCAGAAAGATCGAGGCAAACATCGCCATCACACCCCACAGCTTTGCCGGCAGGATGAAGTCCGACGTGAACGCCCGCAGAATCGCGTAGAAGGGCCAGAAGTACCATTCCGGAACGATATGCGCCGGGGTGGAAAGCGGATTCGCCGGAATGTAATTGTCGGGGTGGCCGAATGCGTTCGGGTAGAAGAACACGACCGTCGAGAACAAAGTCAGAGCGACCGCAAGACTGAAACCATCCTTAGCCGTGTAATAAGGGTGGAACGGGATCGTGTCCTGCGACGCCTTGACCTCGACTCCGGTCGGATTGCTCGATCCGGGAATGTGGATCGCCCAGACGTGAAGGATGGCAACGCCGGCGATTACAAACGGGAGCAGATAGTGGAGCGAGAAGAAGCGGTTCAGTGTCGCGGCATCGGGCGCGTAGCCGCCGACCAGCCAGACGCGGATGGGTTCGCCCACGGCCGGTATCGCCCCGAAAAGACCGGTGATCACCTGCGCTCCCCAGAAGCTCATCTGACCCCAGGGCAGGACATAGCCCATGAATGCGGTGGCCATCAGCAGCAGCAGGATCACCAGGCCGAGCAGCCAGGCCATTTCGCGAGGCGCCTTGTACGAGCCGAAATAGAGGCCGCGGAACATGTGGATGTAGACCGACACGAAGAAAAGTGAGGCACCGTTCATGTGGACATAGCGGATCAGCCAGCCCGAATTGACGTCGCGCATGATGCGCTCGACACTCTCGAACGCATGGTCCGCGCTGTTCCCATAATGCATTGCAAGCACGATGCCGGTGATGATCTGGATCGCCAGGGCTGCACCATTCAGCACCCCGAAATTCCAAAAATAGTTCAGGTTTCGGGGCACCGGGTAGCCGCCGCCGGTGACACTGAACACGAACCGCGGCAGCGGCAGCCGCGCATCGATCCAGCGCATCACAGGATGTCTCGGCGTGTAGCGCTTAGCCCATGGAAAGCTCATCTCGGCACCCGATGGACGGATCAGGCGCGGCGGCGAAGGGGCGGGAACGCGCCGCCTTCCCCTTCCCGGCCGGGCGAGGGCGTCACAATTTCGCCGGCAACGGCCCAGCGATCGGGACCGCGGCGCAGCCTCAACGCGCGCCTCGCCGGTGGCGCCTGGGGACTCATCCGCCGATCCAGCAATGCGACGGCGTTCCCGCCCTGCTGCTCTACCTGGAGCGCTCGATATTCGGTCGCCAGTGGCTCGCCGGCGTCCGGATGAGCCCGAAACTCGTCGAACACAGCGCGCGTGCGCCGGATAACCTCTCCCTCGGCGGTGAGGATGAGGAAGATCTCGTCGGCGGTGTAGAGCCGGTCCATGTTGTCCATATCATAGCCGCTGCCGATGTGGACGACGTCGGCGATCAAGCCGGCGATGGCCGGATCGACGATAGAGTTCGACACTTCGGATCCTTTCTCGGGAGGATGTCAGAGCAATGCCATTCCGCCGTCGACGCGAAGGTTCACGCCGGTGACGAAGCTGCTCTGGTCGGACGCGAGGAAGAGTGCCGCGCTTGCCACTTCTTGCGGCCGCGCAAGCCGGCCGAGCGGAATCGCCGCCGCCATTTGCGCTTCGAACGCCTCGCGCTGATCGGGCGCGACGCCAAGCTTGCCGAGGATCTCCGTATCGGTTGGGCCTGGGCTCAGCACATTGACCCGGATGCCCCGCTCCTTGAACTCGAGCGCCCAACTGCGTGCGAAGGCGCCGATCGCCGCCTTCGAACCGGCGTAGACGGCATGACCGTCGAGCACCTTGTCGCTCGCGAGCGAACCTGTGACAATGATCGCGCCCTTGTTGCGCATGAGGCGCGCCATCGTCTGCACACCGATAAACACACCGCGCGTATTGACGGCGAATTGCGCGTCATACTCGGCCTCCGGAACCTCTGCGGAATGCCGGATCGTGTTGATGCCGGCATTGGCGACATAAATGTCGAGACCTCCGAACCGGGCTTCGATCTCGTCCGCCGCCCTCGCGTGGAAACCCGGATCGGCGACGTCGCCGACCAGGTGCGTCGCGGCCGTGTCGAGCCGGCGCACGGCCTCTTCCGCCACCTCCACGCGGCGGCCGGAGACCAGTACCTGCGCACCTTCGGCGACGAACAGCCGTGCGATTGCGAAGCCGATCCCGCTGGTTCCGCCGGTGATCATCGCCGTCTTGCCGGTCAGCAATGCCATGGTGTTGCACTCCAATGCTCCTTGCGCCGATTTAGCCAGCGCCGGAGCGGCGGAAGACCCATGCGCTGGTCGCGGCTATCCTTGCTCTGGGTAGAGGTAGATCGCAGAGCGACATGATCTCGGCTTGGTCGACAGGCCGCATGGGTGGCTTGCCTGCTGCCGGAGGAGGAGAATGCCTGTCCGTATCGACGGGCGAACATCCACGAAGGTGGGAGCGGAGTCGTACCCTCGGCCATTTGCCCCGGCGGCCCGGCGCGAGCACAAGCGCCGGGTGCTCCGGCGGCCGCTGGAGTCGCTCGCGAAGGCCGTGTTAATCGGACGCGACAGGGATGATGAACGCAGGGGTTTTTCCGATTTCACCCTGCGGCCAACGAAGCGGCAGTCGAGCGTCCAACCTGTCCGGCCTTTCCGAGAGCAATCGTGTTCGGAGAAAATGATGTCATCGCCAATTCGCATTCTGCTCCAGACGACGATTTCCCCGATCGATGACGACTGGAACATTTCGCGCTTCTCTTTGCTGCGCAACTATCTCGCCGACCTGACCGACGAGGCCGGCGCACCGCTCTGCGACGTTGCCGCTCGAGATCGAACCAGGCCGGGCGCTCCCGATCCGATACTCTCAACGATCGACCGGTCGGACTATGACCAGCTATGGCTGTTCGCAGTCGATACCGGCGATGGGTTGGACCCGCTGGACTGCGAGGCGATCGGGCGCTTTCGGGCCAGCGGCCGGGGCCTGCTGGTCGCGCGCGACCATATGGACCTGGGCTGCTCGGTCACGACCTTGGCCGGGATCGGCGCAGCCCATTTCTTCCACACCAGGCATCTCGACCCAGACACAAGCCGCCATGTCGTGGACGATCGAGAGACCGGTTCCATCCTGTGGCCCAACTACCATTCGGGCGCAAACGGAGATTATCAGGAGATCGTCGTGGTCGATCCTCCGCATCCGGTGCTTCGCGACCCTGTTTCCCCCGGCGGCCTCGTCCGTTATTTGCCCGCCCATCCGCACGAAGGTGCCGTCGGCGCTCGCGCTGACGATCCGGTGGCCCGGGTGATAGCAATGGGAACCAGCAAGGCGAGCGGCAGGCCGTTCAACATCGCGGTCGCATTCGAGCCTACGGCAGGCGAGGGACCGGCGATCGCAGAATCTACCTTCCACCATTTCTGCGACTATAATTGGGATCCGGCGATGGGCTGTCCCAGCTTCGTGACCGAAGTTCCAGGTAACGCGCTGCAGCATTCGCCCGAGGCACAGCGCTCGATCCGATGCTACGTCCGCAACCTCGCCTTGTGGCTGGCCGGTCGGGCGGTGGTCGGAGCCCAAGCGATGAGGCTCGATCAAGAGCTCGACGAAGCACTGGATGAAAGCTTTCCGGCAAGCGATCCGTCAACAGTCTTCTGACCCCGGAAGTTGCCGATATTCGATATCCGACTATGAAACCGGACTTCAAGTTGACGATCTCGGCCAGCGGGAAAGCGGCGTTAGCCTGGCAGGAGAGCGCCGCCTTCAATAATCAAATATGCATTGACGGGTTCGGCAGTGCCGACCGTGCTTGCCGGGCGGGCGGATCGAGAACGGGCTTTGTGCTTAGCTGACCTCAAGGTCAGCTAAGCACCGTCGAGCTGCCTCGATCAGGAGCAATCGCATGCGCTGGCGATCCGGCGTTGGTCGGTTCCGTCAGATGTCCGAGCATGATTATTTGTAAGCTTCGGTTGGACCATAACGCGATATACCTCACAGACCAGGAGAGATACTGGAAGAACTGCCAAGCGTTCGTCGTATCACCGTCGCGACAGCCCGCTTCCTGCTTCGGTGGAGTGCGCCGGCTCGGGCTAAGCTTGCGCCTTGACCGGCAACCGGAAGGGTGCGCCGAGACGGTTGAAGGCGTTCATCGCGGCAATGACGATGGTCAGATCGACAAGGTCTTTCGGCTCGAACACCGCCGATGCGGCTGCGTAGGCTTCGTCAGAGGCGTGCGTTTCGCTGACGAGCGTTACTTCCTCCGCCCACGCCAGAGCTGCGCGGTATTGCTCGGAAAACAAATGGGGCACTTCGGCCCAGACGGGCACCAGCGTAACCTTGTCGATTGACATGGTCTTGAGAAGGTCGCGGGTGTGCATGTCGATGCAATGGGCGCATCCGTTGATCTGCGATACGCGCAGGAATACCAGGTGGATCAGTTCTTCCGGCAGGTTCGTACCGGTCGTGATATAGTGGTGAATGCCATAGAGGGCCTTGGCCCCCTGAGGGGCGACCTCGTTCCAGATAAGGCGCCTGTTCTCGCTCATTATGAAGTCCCTTTCGCTTGCGGCGCCGTTCCTGACGCTCACCAGCATGACGAGGCGGCGGCAGCGGGTGTGACACGACCATCGAGATTTTTGTCCTGCCCGCGCGGATCCGTGTCACATCGGGCTGGGCCGCATCGTCATGTCGGCATCACAAGGCAGGAGGCGCACATGACGACAGGCAATCCGGGTCGCCGCTCGAATGAACCGGCGTCAGCGCGCGGCCAGCGGCTCGACGATTTCGAGACCGAGCGCAAGCGCCTGGTGCGCCTCGCCTACCGGATGCTGGGATCCATCGCTGACGCCGAGGACGTTGTGCAGGATGCATGGCTTCGGTGGAGCCGGGTCGAAGGCGGGATCGACCAGCCTGCCGCCTACCTGACCCGCATCGTCACCCGCCTGTGTCTCGACCGGCTGAAATCGGCACGCGCGCAGCGCGAGACCTACATCGGACCATGGCTGCCCGACCCGCTCATCGAAGCAGTCGAGGCCGAGGAGACAATTGCCGATGACCTAACCGTGACGCTGATGTTGGCGATGGAGCGCCTCTCGCCCCTGGAACGAGCAGCGTTCCTCCTTCACGTCGTGTTCGACGTGACGCTGACGGAGGTTGCCGCAACGCTCGGCCGCGAACCGCCTGCGGTTCGCCAACTCGCGGCCCGCGCGCGGAAGCATATCCAGGCCGCACGCCCCCGCTATAACGTCGAAGCGGCAGAAGCCGAGCGGATCAGCCGCGCGTTCTTCGCCGCTTCTCGCGAGGGCGATACGAGGGTGCTGTCGACGCTGCTGGCCAGCGAGGTGGAGATTCACGCGGATGGCGGCGGCAAGGTGCTGGCCTTCAGGAACGTGGTTCGCGGCATGGATCGCGCGCTGCGGCTGTTTGCCGGGCTCCGTCGCAAGGGTCGTTTCTCGCCTATCCTGCTGCGCACAGCCACCATTGATGGCCTCCCGGGTTACGTCAGCATCGATCGCGGTGGCCTGTTGCAGACGACGGCACTCGAAATTATCGAAGGAAGAATAGCGAAGATCTACATCGTCCGGAACCCGGACAAGCTCGCTCATCTTCAGACCATGCGCGAAGAGTAGGTGGTGCTGCCTGCCGGCGACGAAGGGGGGCGCCGAGCCATCGGGGAGCGGCGCCGCAGCCTATGCCAGCGCGGTTGCGATGCGACGTTCAAGAATGTCAGAACTCTGGCGCCAGGCTGTCAACCGAAGACTCGCTTCAGGGCAAATGGCCGGTTTTATTGCCTTCGAGCGATCGCGTTCCTGCCGTTCACGGCTCGGATTGGTCGCGAGCAGGCGCGGGTCGGCAGCGATCAAGCGGCAAGGTGCCGCGTCAACGAGGGCATGGTGCTAAGACTGAGCGGGATCTCGTAGTGCCTCAGCTGCGTGGAGGTCACGGGGTCCTGAGATCAGCTGGCATGCGAACCGCCGTTTCGCCTTGCACTCAGGGCTTCGTCGACGGCCCTGAGCAGGGTCTCCACGTCGAAGGGCTTACGGAACACGTTGCCGATCCCCTGGAGTCGCTCAGCATCCGCCGGGTCGTGACGCCCCGTGATCACGAACACCGGCAATGTCGGGACGGCGTCCAGCACGCGTGCCCTAAGCTCGATACCGTCTATACCAGGCATGCCAATATCGGTGATGAGCACGTCCACGCCTGACAGCCCGCTCGCGAGGAACGCATTCCCCGAGGAGAAGGTGCGCGTTGCGTAGCCGGCGGAGTCAAGAAGGTCCTCGAGAGACTCGAGCAGGCGCGCGTCGTCGTCAACGACTGCCACGACGGGTCGTCGCTCGCCCATCTTCAGGTCCTTCCCGGCCGGCGCGAGTGCGTAACCGGAATCTGCAGCTTCTCGGAGATCCGGACGAGATCGGCGAGGGACGCGGCTCCCATCTTCTGCATGACGTTTCTGCGATGTACCTGAAGAGTGATCTCGCTGATGCCCAGTTCGGCAGCGGCCTGCTTGTTGAGCAGCCCGCTGACGACGAGCGGCAAGACTTGACGCTCTCGGGGCGTCAACTGACGATAGCGTTGCACGAGGTCGCTCTCTTTCGCCCGTTGGGCGCGCGCGCCGCGGTCCTGCGCCAGCGCGGCGCCGATCGCGACCATCAGGTTCTCCTCGCTGAACGGCTTTGTGAGAAAATCTATCGCGCCGCGCTTGATCGCCCGAACCGACGACGGGATGTCGCCATGCCCGGTGATGAAGACGATCGGCGGGTGGTCTCGCCCGGCCATTTGATTCTGGAGGTCAAGGCCGTTGATGTCGGGCAGGCTTACGTCGAGAACGAGGCACGCCGGTCCGTCCGGCTTCTGGGCATCTATGTATTCGCCTGCGGACGGAAAGGCCACCGCAAGGAAACCGTGCGATTCCAGCAGGTCGGAGAGGGCGCTCCTTATGCGTTCGTCATCGTCCACAATGAATATGACTGGCCTCTGCTGGGTCATGGAGCCGGTTGTGCTTCGATCGGCAATGTGAACGCAAATGTCGCGCCACCCATCTCATTGTCCCGTAACCAGATCTTGCCTCCCATTGTCTCGACGATCGAGCGTGAGATCGCCAGTCCCATCCCCATTCCGTTTCGCTTTGTCGTGTAGAACGCGTCAAACACGTTGTCGGGGTCGCCGATCCCCGGGCCGCTGTCCGATATTTCGAGCTGCGCCTTGTCGCCGGACCGGAAGACATGCACGCATAGAAGCCGCTCGGATGCGCACTCCTGCATGGCCTCGACTGCGTTGCGCATGAGGTTAAGCACCACCTGCTGAACCTGTACCCCATCGAATGCCACCGCCTCGATCTCCTCACTGACGTCGACGTCCACTCGGACGCGGGCGGCGCGCGCGAGATCGGAAAGCATCCGGCTTGCATCGTGGACGACCTGTCCAAGTGGCGCGAGCCCCTTCGGCTCCCCGCTGTGCCGGAACAATGCGCGGATGCGGCTGATGACCTCGGCTGCCGAATTCGCGTCCCGGACTATCCGCTCGACCGTCCTTTGAGCCCGCTCCAGGTTTGGCGGAGTGGCGGCAAGCCAGCGCTGGCAGGCATGCGAATTCGTGACGACAGCCGCCAGAGGCTGGTTTATCTCATGTGCGATGGAGGCGGAAAGCTCCGCGAGGCTTGCAGCCTGGCTGGCGCGGGAGAGGCGCTCCTGCGCAAGGCGAAGCTCCTCCTGGGCACGCACTTCGGCGTCAACATCGAGACAGATCACATTCCACTGGATGATCCTGCCTTCGAGATCCCGCATCGGGGCGGCGCGTGTCTCGACCCAGCGATACTCTCCATCGTGGCGGCGCAGACGGTGTCGTCTCGCATAGGGCTCTCCGGTCGCGAGCGAATGCGCATACGTCTCCTTCACGCCGGCGACGTCCTCTGGGTGGACGCCGGCATCGAGCGTGCCCGATAGGCGCCCTTTCCCGGGGCCGTCCAGCGCCTCCAGCTCATAGCCAAGGAACTGGCGAAGCTGATGACTTCTGTAGACGGGCTCGCCTTCCGGGTTGGCGCAGTCGATCATCGCCGGCAGCGTCTCGACAATCTGCCAGAGGAACCGCTCCCTCTCTCGCAATGCTTCCTCGACCCGCAGCTGATCGTCCACATCGTGCGAGAAGCCGTACCAGCCGACGACCCGTCCCGCCTGGTCGCGGAGCGGTTCGGCATTGGACAGAACCCAGCGAAAAACCCCATCCGCCCGGCGCAGCCGGTAGGACATCGAGAAGGGCTGTCCGATCGCGAAGGCCTCGCCCATGGTTCGCGTTACGGTGATCGCGTCGTCGGGATGCGCGGCGGCCGCGGTCAGGGTCGCGAAATCGGCCGCGCCCTCGATTTCGAAGCTTCCCGCCTCTCCACCGGCGAACTCGGCCATCCGCTTATTGAAAAAGACGGGCTTACCCTCGGCGCTCAGGCGCCAGAGAGGTATCGGGACAAGGTCGACGAGCTGCGAGAGCTCGCGTTCACGATCGCGCAACGTTGCTTCCGCGCGCTTACGTTCGGTAAGGTCAAGGATGTAGGCAACGCCTTGCCGGGACTGGCCGTCGAAGCACGCGGCGCCGATCAGGACGGGAACGCGGCTTCCGTCCTTTCTGTAATATTCCTTCTCGCGCGCCTGCATTTTTCCGGTTGCGGCGAGCTCGTCTGCCTCCTCTCGGGCATGCACTTCTTGCCACTCGGGCGGCGTGATCCCGAGCCAGTTGAGGCCGGCCGCGACGTCCTTGCGGTCATATTGAATCATGCGGAGGAACGCGTCGTTGGCGTCTATGAGAGTGCCGTCCAGGTCCCAGATGACGATGCCGATGATGTCGGAGTCGACCAGACGCCTGAATTTCGCCTCTCGCTCCGCGATCTCGTTGTACAGACGCATCTGCTCGTCGACGTCGTGGCAGAGGCCGAACCATTGTGCGATCCGACCGCGATCGTCGCGGATTGGCTCGGCGCGACCTGACATCCAACGATACGCACCATCGGCGCGGCGGAGACGGTATCGCATGGCGAAGCTCTCTCCGGTGGCGATGCAGTGGCGCAACGTGGCCTCGAACTGCGACGCATCCTCTGGATGGATTGCCTCGGCGAGGACCTCGAGCCGGCTGGCACCCGGTCTATCCGTAGCCGCGACGTCCATGCCCAGGAAGTCGACCATGCGCTTGTTGAAGAAGGTTGGCTCGCCCGCCCTGTCGAGCCGCCAGATATGGCTCGGGACCATGTCGACGAGCTGAGCGAGCTCGCCCTCGCGATTGCGCAGCTCTTCCTGGGCGCGCATGAGTTCCTCTATGTCGATGAGCACTCCATACCACTGGACGATCTCCCCTTGAGAGTCGCGCAGCGCCTGAGCCCGCACATCCATCCATCGGAAGATGCCGTCGTGCCGGCGAATCCGGTACTTGCGCTTGAACGGGTCGCCGCTCCGTACGCAGCGCGCCAGCTCTTCATGCGCCTCGCGGCCATCGTCCGGGTGGACGAGCAGCGCCTCGGCGAAGGCCAGACGTGACATACCTCCGACATCGAGGTCCTCGACGCGCACGCCGAGCCACCTGACCAGCTGCTCGCTGTAGTAAGAAGGCTGCCCGTCGGGCGAAAGGCACCATGTCAGGCTCGGAACAGTATCGACAAGGTGGCGCAGCTGCCGTTCGCGATCCTGCAGACCCTTCTGCGCCACGACGCGATCATGCACATCCACGCAGACGCCGCACCACTGGATGATCGCACCGTCGTCGCCCCGCAAGGGCTCGGCGCGGCCCTCGGTCCATCGATAGCCGCCATCGGCGCGACGCTGCCGATAAGTCCTGCAGAAGGGCGATCCCGTGGTGAAGGACCGGCTGAGCGCCTCCTCGACATCCGCTACGTCCTCGGGGTGAATGTCGGCGAGGGATCGCGAAGGGCCTGGGCCGACGAGATCGTCGAGGGACATGCCGAGCGCGTCGGAAAGCTGCTTGTTGATGTAAGAAGGGGCTCCGTCTGGGGTGGTGCACCAGATCAGGGCCGGAACGGTATCGACCATTTGCCGAAACTGGTCCTCCCGTCCGGCTGAGGCCTCCAGGGCGATCACCGTGCCGTACCAGCCGCTTATCCGCCCGCTTTCATCCAGCAGCGGCTGTGACGAGCATCGCACCCAGGCGTAGACCCCCGTGGCCTGCAGCATGCGATGCTCGACCTGGTACCGCTCTCCGGAGCGCTGGGACTCGCGCCACCGGGCCGCTGTGCTTGGGTAATCCTCAGGGTGGATGACCGGGCGGCAGGTGAACGCCGTGCCGGGGGGCGCATTGAGCTCGGACAGCATCGTGGCGAGATCGGCGCCCGCTCCTGGTGTGACGTAGATGCAGCTGCCCGCGGCGTCGCACCCCCAGGCGTATCCGACAATATTCTCCACGATCCGCGCTGCGGCGATTGGATCGTTGCTGGGATGGCCTTGGATCCGCGACACGGTCGTCATAGGCTGCTCCTCGAGCGCATGCACCATGCTTCGCCCGCCTCGCGGTCCGATCCCGCAGCCTTGCGCCGAGTCGCAGGGCTTGACGCGTCGACCGAGGAATACCGGTCATGGAGCTCTGAAACACCCTATGGAAATCCATCGGTCTCCGCAAAGGGGAGGCTGGTTCCAGGGCGCGCCGGCGCCGGCCTTCCCCTCCCCAAGCTGGCGAGGAGAGGCCCTGCGAAGCTGCTTGGCCGGGCGGAAGAAGCGGGCTTGCGCGTGGGCAGAGGCGCACTGGTCTCGAGCCTCGAGCGTCTCCGCCAGCGCGACTTCGTCGAATGCGCCTGCGCCGTGCTTCCATGGAGACGTGGAGGCGGCTCACTCCTGTCCCGATGCGTATCGAGACGGCCTGCATACCAATCGTGTTCGCTGGGACGTCGAGTGTTGGCCTGTTCGAGCGGCTCGGCCGCGAATGCCACTCCTGCTTCGCCTGCGGCGAGGCCGCGGGGCCGGCCGCCGGCCCTGCGTCCTCT
This sequence comes from Sphingosinicella sp. BN140058, assembly GCF_004135585.1. Lineage (NCBI taxonomy): Bacteria > Pseudomonadati > Pseudomonadota > Alphaproteobacteria > Sphingomonadales > Sphingosinicellaceae > Sphingosinicella > Sphingosinicella sp. BN140058. The sequence continues at coordinate 4,927,777 of NZ_CP035501.1, forward strand.
TTATCACTGCGCGGGCATCGGCTGCGCAGGTACGATAACCTCGCCGGCGGCGTCGCCCAGCGGCTCGCCGCGGATGAACGCGAGCAGGTCGGCATTGATGAACTCGGGATGAGTCTGGCAGCAGCCGTGCGGAAGATCCTTGTATGACCGGAGTGTAGCTTTTTTCAGCAGCCTCACCGCGAGCGGTGCAGAATCCGCATAGGGAACAATCTGGTCATCCTCGCTGTGGATCACCAGCACGGGCACGTCGATCGCCTTCAGGTCTTCCGTGAAGTCAGTTTCCGAGAAGGCCTTGATGCATTCATAGCCGGCCTTGACGCTGCCCATCATCGCCTGTCGCCACCAGTTTTGGATGAGCCCCTCGGAGACGCGCGCGCCCGGGCGATTGAAACCATAAAAGGGGCCGCTCGGCACATCGAGGTAGAGCTGGGCGCGATTTGCTGCGAGCGCTGCGCGATAACCGTCGAAGACCTCGATCGGCGTGCCGCCGGGATTGGACTCCTTCTGAACCATGACGGGCGTGACGGCGTCGATGAGGACCGCTTTGGACACGCGGCCTGGCTCCGCGCGCGCCGAATAGTGTGCGACTTCGCCGCCGCCGGTCGAGTGGCCGATATGGATAGCGGCCCTGAGATCAAGCGCTTGCGCCAGCGTTGCAACGTCCGCTGCGTAGCTATCCATCTCGTTGCCGTTGTCGGTCTGGTCCGAGCGGCCGTGACCGCGGCGGTCGTGCGCGATGACTCGGAAACCCTTGTCGAGGAAGAACAGCATCTGGTTGTCCCAGTCGTCCGCGCTGAGCGGCCACCCGTGATGGAACACGATCGGCTGCGCGTCTTTCGGTCCCCAATCCTTGTAGAAAATCTGAGTGCCGTCGAAGCTGGTGATGTAGGCCATGATGAGGTCTTCCTTCACGTGGTGCGCTGTCGAGAGATGGACGAGGTCGATCGGGTCTTCATGGATCTCAGGGGCCGAGACTCGCCCGGTGGCTCGCGGATCGGCGCGAAACGCCTGCCGGGACGGATCCGCGGCCACTCGTGAACTTCGTCCGATGTGCCCGCGGGCGGGGGGGACATCCCGAAAGGCCCGGCCTTCGCCAATGACATGGTTTCACAAGTCACCGATCATCCTATGCCCTGGTGGTCCCGATTGCGGGTCGGTCGCTGCAGACGCCAAGTAGCCCACCTCCCGGCTGGTAGGGCGCGCTACAAGGGTCGATGACGCGCTTCGGGGCCTCGTTTCTGCCCACAACTTGCTGCCGCGGAGCCGAATTCGCCATTGTGCGGAGGGCCAGCAGAGGGCTTCCGATTCGAGAAGGCTTCCCCGCCTTTGGCGCAGACTTCCCTGTCCGGTTGAATATGCCACGCTTTGATCGAAGCGGACTTCGGGCGGGCGCGCCGACGCGCGAATTACGGGAGTTTCGCCTGCCGCCTTTTGGGCGGCAGGCGCCGGGCGGCGCTGCATTCGCTGGGCGGCCACTGCACCGCTCGGCCTCCGCGCCCGCAGCTCTGCACGGCCGCATTGCGACGAAGGGCGGATCGCGGGCGAACCGTCTGCAGATGCGGCCTTTCGGGCCGTTCAGACCAACGCGCACGCTGCTGTGATCTTCGATGTGCCGCAGCTACCCCAAAGTATGATTTCGCCGAGCGACGAGGAGTGGAATGGATGTCGTCAGCGGCCGCCGGCGCACGCCGCGCACTCAATTCCCGGAGTTGCGCCGCCAACGCCGCGTTTCGGGGCCCTGGTCTATGCAGCGGCGCCTGCTGGAGGAGATACTGAATGCTTCGCGACCAGCTCGACCAGCGAGCACCGGTGATGCTCGCGCTTATCAGGATTATGAGCGGATTGCTGTTCCTTGCTCATGGTACGCAGAAGTTCCTGTGGTTCCCGGCGGGCGAAAGGGCCGGCTCCGGCTGGGCTTTTGCCGATCCGGCCGCCGTCGCGGGCATCGTGGAGCTGACCGCCGGCACGTTGATTGCTCTCGGCCTTTTCACCCGTCCAGCGGCATTCCTTGCTTCGGGAACGATGGCCGGCGCCTTTTTCATCGGCCATCTTCCGCATGGCTTCTGGCCGGTGAACAACATGGGCGACGCGGCCATCCTATACTGCTTCATTTTCTTATACTTCGTCTTCGCTGGCCCGGGCTCCTTCAGCCTCGACGCCGCGCGCACATCGCTGCAACGGCGCTGAAGGATGGACCACAGCGCGAATAATTGGAGCAGGCCGCCGCCCGTCCTTCGAGCGCCCCGGGCGTGGAGGCCGGCGCGGGCGCACTCTCCCCGCGTGCCCGCCCGCCGCCGACCCCGGCTGGTGCCGTCCGGCGACAGCCAGGCGGGTCGTCAACTGAAGTCCGGTTCGATGAGCAACGAGGAGCGAGCAGAAACTAGGGTCATCGTTGGCCTGGCGAGGATCATCCTCTTGTCGGCCCTTGCCACCACGGCGGCGGCCCCCGGTTTCGGTCTCCAAGTGTCTGCGTACGAACTCGCTACCCGTGTTGTATCTCTCTTCGCGCTCGAGGTCGGAGCGATTGCGTCCGCAGTGCCGCACATCGTTGCGCGGCGACCGTAGCTGGCTCGTGCGCCGCCTCGCCTGGTCGAGGGCGGCGCTGGTCGGCCGAACAGCTTGGATTGGTCGCATGGACATACGCACGCTCGTCTCCGCCGGACTCCTCATGGCCCTTGCGGCGCTCCTGCTGCCAGCGATTGCGAAGGTGACGGGCGATCTCGCGAGCGCCGCGATGATCGAGTTCATCCTCGCCATCTGGCTTGTCGGACTTGCATCCAGCATCATTGACGGCAGGCTTCGCCACCGCCGTTCGCGGCGGCACTGAGGCGGCAGGACCGGAGAACTTCTCCCCCCAACCCCCTGACGTGCTGCCGGCCTCAGTCGCCCTGCTGCTCCCTCCGGTGCTCGCGACCAGGAGCAAATCCGTCAACGGGTCGCCGGCGGTGGCGCCAACCGCCCCCGGCCGTGCAGCGATGCCCGGATCTCCCAGCTCTTCACGAGCCAGAACGCGGCAAACACGAAGACTCCGGCAGCCTCCACCATCAGGATCGCATGATCGTTGCCGACGGCGGGCGCGACGGCCTGGAGAGCGTAAACCGTCAATGGCGTCGCCAGCATCATGGCGCCCAAGGCGACATAAAGCCGTTTGAACCGCCTGCGCCGCCTGCCGCTCTGAACCATGCACAACGTGTCCCGGGCCCGGAACACGCAGACATAAGCGATCATGACGAAGAAGAGGGTGGCGGACACCGAATGCAAAGTACCGGTTGTCGTCATGGGCCCCGACTCGTCCGCAGGCCAGTCCATCGGAAGAAGGGCGACGAGCACGGCCGAAATTCCGGCGACGTTCAACGCCAGATCCTCCTGGATGGAATGACCTCGATAGAAGAACAGGAATGCGCCGATCGCCCAGAGCATCCCTACGAAGACGTCCCGCATCGTACCCGCGCCGTATCTGTCAGGCTGGCCCGGTGAGAAATGGTAGTAGGCGCTGAGCGAGCCTTGGACGTGATCGAGGCCGCCGCCAAGTACGAGGACGAGGGGGAATGCGAACCCGAGAGCGCCGATCCCGTTGCGCAGGATGACGTAGCTCGTCGACACGCTCAGGGGATCCCCTGAGCGGGCGAAGATTTGTTTCGTTGCGGGCCGGAGCACCTTGGCGAGCCGGGCAGGCAGTATGTGGCGACCGGAACGCCCGCGACCCGGCCCATTGCGAACGGTCGTCTTCATCGCCAGGAGTTCCAGCATCTGTCGTCCGTCACCGGCCAATCCCGAGCGCGGCCGCGGCAATTCCTCACCTTCGGCGGAACCGGCGGAAGTGGCTTACCGCGGCACCGGGCGTCGCTGGACGCTTGCGGGATCGGCCGCGCGTCGAACCGCTGCCACGGCGACACGCCGCCGCCCGCGCGGGTAAGCGCCGGCTGAGCGAGCGCGATGAATTGCCTGTAAGCGTGACGGGCCGCGTTCATCATCGGGGCTGGTCCAAGGCTCGTGACGCGCGCCATGAAGGCGTACGCGATTCACGTCTCCCGATCTCGAGATAGTGCGACACGCGCGGCGGGTCGTTGCCGGCGTGCAAGGCGCGGACCGAGGCCTGGATGGCCTCGTCCGCGTGAGACACACGCCGGTGCTGGCGCAAATGCTCGACCCAGGTCGCCACGAGGAAATATTCGAGATATCTGTCCGGCACTGCCGTGTCGCGGAATGTACCCCAGGCATAGGCGCCGCTGCGGCGCCGGCTGGCGCCAAGTGCCTCAATTGCTTCTGCGAACAACTCGGCGCGCTCGGGCGGAATGCGATATTCCACAGTGATCATGACGGGGCCCGCATCGCACGGCTGCAAGCCTCCCTCCGGCGCTGGCCAGTGCAAGGAGGGCGTGAGATCCTCGGTTCCGTCCGGCAGTCGGATCCGTGCGGCGACAATTGCGCTCATGGCGCCCAGGAAGGCCGCGGCGGCGAGGCTGGTCCGGGTGGACGTATAATCGGCGAGCTGGCCCCATCCGAGGCTTCCAACAGCGATCGCGCCGTTGAATACGGTGAGATAGAGAGCGAGGCCCCGCCCGCGCACCCAGTCCGGCAGGATCGACTGGGTCGTTATGTTGAGCGCCGTCACCACCGTTACCCAGGCCCCCCCGAGCAGCGGCATCAATGACAGGGCCAGGAACTGATGACGGGTGAGGGCGAGCGCGAGGCTCACCGCCGACAGAAGGAACGTGGCGGCGATGACTAGCCGGTCGGTCGCGTATCGGGTGCGGAGGCGCGGCAGCGCGGTCGCGCCGGCGATCGCACCGGCGCCGACCGCCGCGAACATCGTCCCGTAGAAGCCGGCGCTGCCGCCCAGGTCCGTGCGTACGAACAGCGGCAGCAATGCCCAGGGTGCCGATCCGAAGCCGAAGAAGATTGCGGTGCGCACCAGCGTCCGCCGGAGCGGCAGACTGGCCTGGGCGTAGCGTCGCGCCGCGACGATTGCCGGAAGGAGGTGCTCAGGGGGAAGCGTCGGGGGAGCGTCCTTTCTCTTCCACCACAAGAGAGCGGCAAGCACCGCGACTTGTGCCGCTGCACAGGCGAAGAATGGCGCGGCGACTCCGAACATCAGGATCAGCGCTCCGCCAAGTGCCGGGCCGATCGCCCGCGCGATGCCGAGCGAACCGAGTGCCACGGCATCCTTGCGCTCTTCCTTTCTCACCAGATCCGGAATCAGCGCCTGCCACGCCGGGGCGCTGACAGCCGAGCCGATCCCCGCAGCGACGACGCACAGCAGAAGGATCGCGGGGGTCATGAGACCGATGACCGTCCCCGCTGCCATGCCGATCGCAAGTGAGAGCATCGCCACTTGAACGGCGATGAGCAGCTTGCGGCGGTCGAGCAGGTCGGAGAGCGCGCCCGAAGGAAGAGACAGGAGAAAGAGTGGCAATGTGCCGGCAGCCTGAACCAGCGCCACCATCAGCGGGGAGGGGGCAAGCTCCGTCATCAGCCACCCTGATCCGACCTCGCGAATCCAGGCACCGATATTGCCGATCAGCGTTGCGCACCACAGCACGGCAAAAACTCGGGAGCGCAGCGGCGCCCACAAAGTCGTGTAAGTCACCGAAGCGAAGGTCACTGGCGCCGCGCACGAGGCACTCCGGCCTCCCTACATGAGGCGGACCGTGGCGCCCGAGGCGGGCGCCATCGGCCGTTCGCAACAGCGCCGGGGCTGGAGTGGGCCGACTGGCGTCGCAAGGTCCCTCGGCGGCAAGAAAGGTCCGGAGATCGGCCTGGTGCGCCGCACAAGACCTTGCGCCACCCCGGTGCGAGACGCAGGCGCCGGACAGGTGGGATGCTCGCCGACCCTATCGTCGGCCGCAGGGTGAAAGCGGAAAAAGCCCTGCGTTCATCATCGCTGTCGAGTCCGATCAACACGGCTTCTCCCTCGCCGAGCCACAAATGGCGCCACCGTCCCGACTGGCCTTGGCGAACGCCGGGGCTTGGGACTGCGCGCCCGGCGCTTGGTCCGCAGCGATCATATGCAGGCCACCCGTTGCGCCGAAAGAACCAAGATCCGCGATTCGAGCTGGACCATGTCGTCGCGCGCTGCAGCGCCCGATCCCGGCGCGGCCGCGGCAAGGCCGCGGGAGTGGTCATGGTACATTTCGATTAACAAGTCTCGGGCCTGCAACCGGCCGGCAATTCCGGATACTTCGCCCGGAAACGACCGGCACCGCCAGGGCAATCCACGAGCGGCATTAAAACGCGCGACCGCAGAGAAGGTGATGACCCGCCGAATGAACATCTTCAAGGCGGCGCCCATTCCGGCACAGCGACGGCGCAGCACCTGAGGCGCGGCTGCGTGGGGCCTCCTTCTGTCGCGCGACTGCAGCGGCCCGGTGTCCGGGTCGTTCGCGCATCACGATCGAGAGCCAGCGGGCGGTTGAACCCTCGTCGCGCAGACCGAAGATCGATAGCCCGGATGAGGAGCAGGTAAGATGAAAGTCACGGTGATCGGCGGCACCGGACTGGTCGGCCGGAGGGTTGTGGGCCAGCTGCGGAGGCAGGGCCATGAGGTCGTCGTCGCGGCGCGTTCGACGGGGATCGACATCGTCACCGGAACCGGGCTTGCGAAGGCGCTGGAGGGGACGGACGTTGTCGTCGACGTCTCGAACTCGGGCTATGGCGCCCCAGTTGCTATGGAGCAGTTCTTCGCGGCGGCGGGTCGCCTCTTGCTGGAGGCGGAACGCAAGGCGGGCGTCGCACACCATATCACCATGTCCGCAGTCGGCGTGGGACGACTGAGAAGCGGTTATTTCCTCGCCAAGGAGGCGCAGGAGGCACTCGTCATGGAAGCAGGCATAGCGTTCACGATTGTTCGGTCTGCGCCTTTTTTCGAGTTCATCTACAATATCGTGGACTCGGGCGGCGACGGCGACGACGTGCGCCTTCCTCCTGTCGAGATGCAGCCGATCGGCGCGGACGATGCCGCCTCTTCGCTTGCGAGGATTGCGGCACTCGGGGAGGCCAGCGGTATCTTGGAGGTCGTCGGCCCCGAGCGCCACATGCTGCCAGACCTCGCCCTCGAGATCCTCACCGCCAACGAGGACCAGCGCAGGGTCCTGGTGGATCCGGACGCACTCTACTTCGGGTCGACTTGCCGTAACGAGCCGCTGACGGCGCACGGGCGACCTCCGGCGGGGTCAACTTCCTTCGACGATTGGCTGCGGGCATGGATCGCTTCCGCCTGAGGGATGGCGCCAGGCTTCAGCCGTACCGTCGGAGCTGGAGGATCGTCTCCTCGTCAACCATGTTGTCGTACCAGACGGCCAAAACCGTCCGCAGCAGCACCTCGTTGGTCGCCTCCGCGAAGAGTGTGAGGGATCGGTGGAGCTTGCGGGCATCGGCGGGCCCGAAGACCTCGAGAGCGGAAGTGCTGACCAGCGTGAACAGGGTCTCCACGCATTCCCGGTAGCGATTGCCGAGCATCGGGAAGATCAGATAGGCGCTCGCCTCGTCAAGGGAGGAGAGGGCGTATATACTTCTGGCCTCGTCCGGCAGCGCCATTCTGGGAAAGATATAGTCCATGTGGGACGTGCACATCGCACCTCTCTGCAGCATTCCTAGCGCATCCTCGTAAGTTCCGGCCTGCGCCTCCAGAAATCTTTGCAAGTCATAGTCATCGTTCATGCGGCACGTGCCTCCATGACTTGGCATGGGGCGCTCTCGATCAGCCTGAGCAGGGCATCGCACGCACTGTCGAGCAACTCGCGGTGCAGGTTGGTGACGGATAGGACAAAGCCCTGACGCGCTTTGGCAGGGTCGCTGCTCCAGATCGAAAGCGGGGAGGGCGCGATCCCAAGTTCGGGCGCCCGATGAGCAAGCGCCACGTCGTCGGCGCACCGCGGCAGCCGGACGATCGCGGTGAGCCCGCCCGCGGCCTCGATTCGCAGGGCCGGGTCGAGCCGAGCGAGCATTGCCTGTCGCCGCTCCTTGTAGAGGCGTTTCATGTGCCGCAGGTGCCGCAGGAAGTGACCTTGGCGAAGGAAGTCGGCAAGGGCGAGCTGCGTTGTGGCGTTGGGAGCCGGGTTGAGGCAGTCCGCGACCTCTGCGAACCGCCGCGCGAGCTGCAGTGGAGCGACGACGTAGCCGAGGCCTATCGCCGGACTGACAGTGCTCGCAAAGGAGCCGACATGAATAACCCGTCCCTCCGGATCCTGAGCCGCCAGCGCCGGACTGGCGCGGCAGGAGAGCTGGAGTGCGCCAAGAGTATCGTCCTCGACGAGCCAGGCATCCTCGCGGATTGCCCAGCCAAGCAAGGCGGCCCGGCGCTCCGCCGAGAGCGTGGCGCCCGTAGGCGCATGCTGGCCTGGAGTGACGATCGCGACCGCCGCGTGCGGCGCAGCCCGAACGCCATGGTCGACGCGCAGACCCTTGGCGTCGACTGGAATGGGAACGGGGCACAAGCCGGCCATCTTGACCGCCATGCGCGTGGCCGGGCAGCAAGGGTCTTCGATCCAGGCTGAGCGTCCGGCGGCTTGCAGCGCAAGCATCGTAAGGCATAGGCCGTTGCGGTAGCCGCCTGTCAGGACGATCTGGTCGGGGTGGCAGCTGATGCGGCGCGTGATCGCAAGATGGGCTGCAATCTCGGCGCGGAGCTCCGGCTCACCGCGCGAGTTCGGCGGTCCCACCGGCATGACGGCGTTCACGCGGACAGCGCGCGTCCGGAGCCTGGCCCAGAGTTTCGCGGGAAAGCCGTCCTGGGCGGGCACGCCCATCTGGAAAGGGAGCGGCCGAAGAGAGGTTCCGCGATCAAGATCCCGGCGGGGGGAGAGTATCTCGATACGCCTGACGTCGATGGGTCCAGGCGCGGCGCGCAGGGCGACCCGCGTCCCGGCGGCGCCGGACGGCACGACGAGCTGCTCGTCGGCCAGTGCGTCATAGGCGGCCTTGATCGTCCCTCGAGCCACCCCGAGCTGTGCGGCGAGGTCCATCCACGAGGGCAGCCGGGCACCCGCGCGCAGGCGGCCATCGAGGATCGCGGTGCGCAGGTTGGATGCAATCTGAACGGCGAGCGGCGTCGAGATCGATCGATCGACCGTAACGGCGAGTTCCGCCCGTGCCCGTGGTGCAGTCATTTCCTCACCTCGTGTGCCCGTCATCTCATGGATTTCCTTGAAATTTGGTCCGCAGGCGCGCCGCTGTCGAGGCGAGGGCGACCCATACGAAAGTGCAGGAGGCTCCGGCGAAGCGGTTAAAGAGGTCGGTCCGGGCGTTCCTGCGTTGCTCCTCGTTGTCCGGAGCATGATCGTTCGAGCGGGCTCGGCATCGATGCGTCGGTCGGGGAGCCGCCGCTGCCAGTCCGCGCGGGCCGGTGTTCCGGACCGGCCTGGGCCAGAGATGCTCCCAAACCCAGGGGGCGTGCGCGCGGCGAGCAGCGGGTAAGGCCTCGGTGGCCTGCGGGACCCTTGTCCGGTCCGATTTGGATCAATATTGTGCAACTGGGTCCCGCTGGCAGGGCCAGCACCCATCTTCCACCGGGGCGTTGCCAAAGGCCCTGGGTCGAGTCTTCCGGCGGAACGCTGCGGCGCAACGAGTGCGCGACATGCCCGCGGCGTGCGACAACAGGGAGGAGCGCAGAATATGACCGGCAACGTTGCTGCTCACGAGAAACCCCTCGTTCTGGTCGTGGACGATGACGAGAGAGTGCGGCTCGCCATCAGCGAGCTGATGCAGTCCGTCGGCATGGAGGCGATCTGCTACGGCTCCACGCGCGAGCTCATGGAGGCGCAGCTTCTCGATCGTGCAGGCTGCCTCGTGCTCGACGTCCGCATGCCGGGATTGAGCGGACTGGACCTGCAGCATCACCTGTCGACGGCTGGTATAGCAACACCGATCGTGTTCCTCACCGGCTATGGCGACATACCGATGTCGGTCCAGGCGATGAAGGCCGGCGCGGTCGACTTCCTGACCAAGCCCTTCCGGGATCAGACTTTGCTCGATGCCGTCTCCGTCGCCATCGAGCGGAACGCCGCCGAGCGCGCGAACGCACGCGTGGTCCAGGAGGATCTCGAACGATTTGCGACGCTTACTCCGCGAGAGTGCGAGGTCATGGGAGAGGTGGCGCAGGGGCGTCTGAACAAGCAGATCGCGCACGATCTCGGGATCAGTGAGATAACCGTGAAGCTCCATCGCAGCAACGTGATGAAGAAGATGCGGTCGGGTTCGGTAGGTGAGCTGATCCGGGCCTGGGACAGGCTGCCGCTGGAGGTTCGTGCCAAGCGGCCGGCTTAGACCTCGGCATGGGAGATTTCCGGCGCGCCCGCCCGGAGCTCCTTGCCGATTTCGTCAGGGATGGGCGAGGCGGGGCGCCCTCCTCCCCAGCTCGGGCCCGGCCCGCGGCGCCGAAGGTTCGCCTGTTCCTTGGTATGGTTCTTTCTAGACGAGGGTCTCGGGCGAGGGATGCTTTGACCGGATGGAAGCGCGGGCGCACTCGGTGCATTCCCGACAGCACACGCCGTCCGCTCCGGAGAAGAAGATGTATCTCGCCCGCGCCGCTTCCATCCGCCGTGCATCGCGTGGCGAGCCTTGCGGCGTGCGGCGTGACCCGGTTCAGGTGGCGCTCGATGTAGCTGCGTCCGCCACCCCGACGGAGCGTTCGAGCGGGCTTGCATCTTCAGCTGACGAAGCGGCGCCACAGCAAGGCTCATCGCCGGAGGTCGAACAGTGCGCGTCGCCAAGAAAAAGCTGATCGGTGCGGCTCTCTGCGTCGCGGCCGTCCTGGCGCTCGTCCTTGGCTGGACATGGGCGGCGGCCGGAGAGTCAGCGTCAACCGACAATGCCTATGTGCGCGGCGACATCACATCCCTCGCCCCCAAGATCGGCGGCTACGTCACCGGCGTCGAGGTCGAGGACAATCAGGTCGTCCGCCCGGGCGATGTCCTCTTCCGCATCGATGATCGAGACTTTCGCGCAAGGCTGCAGCAGGCGGAAGCGAATGTGGATGCGGCACGCGCGCGTCTCGCCAATGTTGCAGAGGAAACCCGGCTCCAGGGGGCTCTGATCCGCCAGGCGCAGGCGCAGCGGCGTGCCGTGCTTGCGGACCTGGAGCTCGCGAGAAAATCGAGCGATAGGCGACGGGAACTCATCGAGAGCGGCGCTGTCAGTCAAGCACAGGTCGATGAGAGCGACGCCGGACGGATGCGCGCCGAAGCTGGTGCTGCTGCCTCTTCGGCCACCGTCGACGCGCAGCGCGGCAAGATCGGCGTGCTCGGCACCCAGCGTGAGGCCGCGATTGCCGCGCTGGCGCAAGCCGAAGCGGCGCGGGAGCTGGCGCGCATCGATCTCGAGAATACGGTGGTTCGTGCGCCGGTGGGAGGCGTCGTCGGCAATCGTCAGGTGCGAATTGGCAGGCTTGTCGCGCCGGGCGTACCCCTTCTCGACATCGTGCCTGTTGCCGCCCTGTACGTGGTCGCGAATTTCAAGGAAACGCAGCTCCAGCATGTCCGGCCAGGCCAGGCGGTACGGATTGAGGTGGACGGATATCCCGACGCGGCCATCGACGGCCGTGTCGACAGCCTTGCACCAGGCAGCGGGTCCGCATTCAGCCTCATTCCCGCCGACAATTCCACAGGCAATTTTGTTCGGGTCGTCCAACGGGTTCCCGTCAAGATCCGGCTCACTCGCAACCCGCTTCCCGGCCGGCTGGTGCCAGGGCTGTCGGCACGGGTCGAGATCGACCGGAGATCGGTGCCGTGACCCGTGGGGCGGCGAATGCGGTGCCGCAGGCGCTGCACAGGGCAGGGATGTCCGGCGCGTTGCTGATTGCCGGGATATTGCTCGCCAGCCTGACGGAAGCAATCGCCGGCACGGTGCTGGCGCTGGCAAAGGGAGACATTAGCGGGGACATCCACGCGACCCCCGACGAGTTCGCGTTGCTGGACGTCTCCTACACGGCCTCGAAGCTGGCGGGGTTCGCACTCGCCCCCTGGCTCGTCACACGTGTCGATCCGGTCAGGCTGCTGCTGGCCGCGACGCTGACGATGGGACTGTCGAGCGCGGTTTCCGCAGGCGCGAGCGGGCTGGACACGCTGGTTATGCTGCGCCTCGTGCAAGGCCTTTCAGGTGGGGTCCTGCTCGTGAGCGGCCAGGCGATCCTTTTCTGGTTGTTTCCGGCATCGCGCCAGCCACTCGTCCAGGCGCTCTTCGCGATCGGCGCCGTGGTCGCGCCGGCGGCTCTCGCCCCGGCAGTTCAGGCGTGGCTCCTCGACAGCTCTTCGTGGAATTGGATCTTTCTCGCAATCCTTCCCGTCGCGCTCCTTGCAGCCGGGCTTCTGCTCATTGCCGATACTCCGCCGACAATTGTTCCGCGGCAGCACAGCATGGACTGGCTCTCCTTCGCATCTCTGACGATTGCGATGGCGGGCGCCACCTATCTGCTGAGCCAGGGCAACCGCTGGGACTGGTTCGAGGCGAGTCGGATGCGTTGGGCCATTCTGATCGTCGCGACCAGCTTCGGCTTTTTTCTTGTTCGGCAACACCGAGAGCGCGCCGTGTTCGACACGCGCGTGTTCAAGGTAGACGACTTCACCTTCGCCTTCGTCGTCAGCTTTGTGGCCGGCGCGGCCCTGTTCGGCAGCGCATTTCTGATCCCCGCCTTTGCTTTGTCCGTCCTGGGGTTTACCGCGAGCGGGGCTGGGGAACTTCTCCTGCCCAGCGGCGGCCTCTTCGTCGCGAGTCTGCTGTTGGCCGGAGGCATGATGCAGGCGCGGCGCATCCCGCCGATCGCGACGGTGCCCTTCGGCATTGCCTTCATCATGGCAGCGATGTGGCTCCTTTCCGGCTCGACTCTCGAGAGCGGTGCCGAAGACTTGATGCCCGCTCTACTGCTGCGGGGGCTTGGTCTCGGCTTCCTCTTCCTGTCGATTACGTTGATAGCGTTCGGTCGCCTCGAGCCGGCCAGCCTCGCGTCGGGCATCGGGCTGTTCAACATCGGGCGGCAGCTGGGGGGCTTGATCGGAGTGGCAGGGCTCCAGACGCTGATCTCCCAGCAAAGCGTTGCGAACACGGTGGTTCTCGGCGCCGGATTGAGCGCGGGCACGCCCGCTCTCGCCGAACGCCTCGCGGCAACGTCGTCGCTGCTCGTGTCGCGCGGCATGGATGCCGTAGCGGCCTCCACTGCCGCAAGGGCAATGCTGGGCCGCGCGACCATGGGGCAGGCTACGGTGATAGCGTTCGACACCGCTTTCAATGCGGTCGCCTTGCTCTTCGTAGCCGCGGCCCCGGTGATCATCGGAGTCAAGATCGGCCTTTCGCGCGCCGCGGCTTCGCGGCGGCGGCGGCCCGGGACGACGGGAGAGGAGGCATGACACGGATGGCCGGCAGGCTTCGGGGGCTTTGGAGCCCTCTTGTCGCGATCGCGCTCGCCGGCTGCACGGTCGGCCCCGATTACCATCCGCCGGAGCTGAGAGTCGACGAGGCCTGGCTCGGTCCGTTCTCCGGCGGAGCGATCGACGCGACATGGTGGAGGCGCCTCGAGGATCCGCTGCTCTCCGAGCTGGTTGAGGAGGCGATCGCGGGCAACAAGGACCTGCAGGAAGCCGCCGCGAGGCTCCGGGAAGCACGCGCTTATCGGGACGCGGCGCACGGCCGCGAATTGCCGCAGGTCGCTGCATCCGCCGTCGTGACGCAGAATCGGCTCAGCGAAAACGGCTTGCTGCCGGTCGGGAAGGTGCCAGGTCTCGGGCGTGACCTCGCGATCTTCGACGGCGGCTTCGATGCGTCCTGGGAGCTTGATCTTTGGGGCGGCACGGAGCGCGGGATCGAAAGCGCCGAGGCCCGTGCGCAAGCTGCCGAGGAAGCACGGCGCGGCGTCCTCATCCAGGTGATCGGCGAAGTCGTGCGCTCCTATCTCGACATGCGCGCCGCGCAAAAGCTTCGCGAGATTTCCCTCTCCGACGCGAAGGCGCAGGACGGCATCGCTCGCCTTGTCTCGGAGCGCGTTCGCGTCGGTCTTGCCTCCAGGGGAGACCTCGTCCGTGCCGAGACGCAGGCGCACGCAACGGCTGCGACGGTACCGCTGCTCGATGCCGATGCAGCCGCGGCCGCCTTTCGGCTGGCGCTGCTCCTCGGCAGGCCGCCGGAGGCGCTGCAGTATCGACTCCGCCGGCCCGGCCGTCTGCCTGCCGGCGGGCTGGAGATTGCCGCAGGTCTGCGCTCTGACCTGCTGCGGCGGCGGCCGGACATCCGAAGGGCGGAGCGCGAGCTTGCCGCCTCCACCGCAGAAATAGGAGTCGCGACGGCGGAGCTGTTCCCGCGCATCTCGCTGCTGGGCGGGATCGGACTGCAGGCTCGCAATTCCGGCGACCTCGTTTCGGGAAGCAGCCTGCGCTTCCAGGTCGGGCCCTCGCTGCGCTGGCCCATCTTCTCGGGCGGTCGCATACGTGCCCAGATCCGCGCCGCCGATGCACGCTCCGACGCTGCGCTCGTCCGGTACGAGCGCACGGTGCTCGAGGCACTTTCAGACAGCGAAACTGCGATCAACCGGTACGTGGCCGCGGGACGAGCGCGGTCCGAACGCGAGGCGGCGCACGCGGCGGCGGGCGAGGCGGTCGAGCTGGCGCGGCGGAGGTATGGGGCCGGCGAGGAGGATCTTACGGCTCTCCTCCAGACTCAGGTGGCGTTCAGTTCCGCCGACAGGCAACGTGTCCAGGCGCACGTCGCGGAGCTCATGCAATTCGCAGCCGTCTACAAGGCTCTCGGGGGAGGGTGGGAATCGGCCGACGGCCTGAAGATGCGCTAGATCAGGCAATCCTTGCCGCGGCGACAGATGATGTCCAAACCTGGCTTCTGAATTCGAGAAAATTGGTGACGCGACAGGGCAGGCGTGTTTCGGGCAGGGTGGATGACCCAGTGGAATAAGCCCGATGCCCACTTTGGTTGGCTGCGGCCGTACCGTGGAAAGCAAGGGTCGTTCGTGCCTGTGGGTTCCTCGCGTGAGAGGCTCATTTTCCAAGCGCCTCTTCCGGGGTGTCCTGCCGGCATCCCTAGTCGGAGCCTTGCCGGCTGGCTGCCGCGAGCCTGGTGTTTCCCGCGGCGCCGTCCGGACACGCGCCGGGCTGCGTGCCGGAGATGGCTCCATGCCGCCCCGTCGGCAGCGGCACGCGCGCCCGCAGCTTCAGCCATCCTGCCGGACAATCGTGAAGATGCATCGCAAGCAGCTTTGGCCGAATTCATCGAGCTACGGGGTGCGCGGCGCATCTTCCCCTTGCCGGTTGGGCGGGACGTCGTGGGTTGGGGGCGCTGCTGCCGCGACCTACCCCTTCTCGTCCCTCGGCGGCCGTGCCGATCCCTTTGCCCGCGCGCCATTGGGTGCAGCGAGTACTCCCTTGTAGACTATGATGCGGACCCGCATGACGGTGGTCCCGAGTTCGGCCATCGAGCTTGAGGGTGCGAAGCGGCCATTCCCCGCGCACCAGGCATGCGCCAGCCGTGCCGAGCTCATTTCCTGTCGGGGATCGTCAACTCGCTATCTGTGTCGTCCACGACGAAGACAGCCAGCACCTTAGCCGGTTGCGAGTCGCTCGCGTTCGCGCTTATCCCATGGTGATCGCCCGGCAGCTCCGTCCAGTTCTGGCCGACGCCGTACGTTTTCACCGGCCCGCCGTTGATCTGGCAACGTACCGCGCCCTCAAGTACGGTCGCGTAGATGATCGCCGACTTCGCATGTCTGTGCGAAGGAGAGGAGCCCCCGGGACCATATTCGACGAGGACACCCTTGACGCTCTTGCCCGGGAGTCCGGGGAGGGAATGCTCATAAACCTGCGTGACCTTCGCGTTGCGGGCTCCCGCAATCTGAGATGTCTGCGCTTCGGCCGATGTTTGAGCCAAGGCCAGCAGGGCGAGCAGCGAGGCTGCAGCATGGGTCTTGTTCATGCCGTCCTCCTTGCCGGCGTGCGCTCCATCCAGTCGGCAAGCTTGATGCGGCCGAGGCGCGCATTGCCGACCGGCACGAGCGAGTAGCGCTCGACACGACCGCCGAAATAGGTCGCCTCAGGGTCCGGCAGCACGGGGCGATCATCGCCCCTCCGGGCCAGATAGGTGCCGACGATCTGGTTGAACGGAGCCCGGTCCGGCCCGGCGATCTCGATGGTACCATCGAGGGGCTGGGAACCGGCGATTTCGGCCACGACTGCTGCCACGTCGTCGGCCGCAATCGGCTGAAACAGCCCCGTCGCGATGTGAACCGCTCCGTTCTGCTGGGCGGAATCTGCGATCGCCTGCAGAAACTCCATGAACTGCGTGGAGCGAACGATCGTGTAGGGGATGCCGGACTCCCGGATCAAAGATTCCTGTGCCACCTTGGCGCGGAAGTAGCCGTTGTCCGGCGACCGGTCCGCGCCGACGATCGAGAGTACGACATGATGTTTCACCCCGGCCTTCCGCTCCTCGGCGAGGAGGCTGCTTTCATGCGCCTCGAAGAACTCGAGGACGACGGAAGGCTCCAAGGAGCGCGTATTCGCCAGGTCGATCACCACGTCCGCCCCGCGCAGGGCATCGGCGACGCCCTCGCCGGTGATCGTGTTGACGCCCGTCTCGGGCGCTGCGACGATCACCTCGTGACCGCCATCCCGCAGGATGGATGTCGTTTTGGACCCGATGAGGCCGGTTCCTCCGATGACGACGATCTTCATCTGCTGCTCCGATTGCTGTGTGGGGGGCGGCCGGGACGGGGATAGGCGCTCCGTCACGGCACGCTCGCGACTATGCTGGAGAGAGGGCGCCGCCAACAACCGAACCATGCGCTAGGCGAGCATACCACCAGGTAGGGGGCACCTTCGCCGACGGTTTGATGCGGCCCATCGCCACTTGCCCCAAAGCGGCTTTCCCTGGCCAAAATGCTGGAACGGAACCTTGGTGTGGACACCGATCAGGCTACCTTGCCCGTCTACGTGGTGACCGGTGGTTGCGAGTGCATCCGGTCCCAGGGAAAATTCCAACCTCTCGCTGGGCGATGTTCCCGGTGACGTCCGTGTTCAAGGCACCTGCTACGTCGGCGGCGATCTCCCCGCAGGCGCCCCGTTCACCCCGGGCCGGCCTGCCGGGGCCCACGAGGTCGCACGCATCGTTTTCAGCCTGAAAGCCGCCGACCCGCCTACCGGCGAAGGCCCGATAGCATCCACCTTTGGCTCATGCGCTACTCGGGCGGCAACGCCATTCGAAATGGTTGACCGGGCGAGCAGCACCCTGCCGCGGACGATCCACGGGCCGTGACAGCGACGGACGCCGCTCGGCCGATGGTTCAGCCAGGAAGTCGGTCGACCCGAGAAAGAACGGCGATCGGCCCACCCCAGGCTGGTTGCGGTTGGCGTGGGCCTCGCTCCGGCTGTGATAGGGAAAGGGTGGGTCGACCTGTGCCAAGAGCCAGGGTCCACTGCCGATCGCACAGTCGAAATAACCGTTCGGACGGTAGCCGCGGAGGCCGCTCGGCGGCATTTTGCTTATCGCAGGATCGGCCAAGCATGATGGCCTGACGCAAGGCGGGTGTGCAGGACTCTTCGACGGCGAGCTTAAGGCGGCATTGGCCCGACGAAGTCGCAACACGAGGCGTCATCTTCGAAGCGCGAGAGGCAATTGGGCAGGACCATGAGAGCGGCGAAGATCAGCGAGAATCGGAAATGGCTGGCTTCATGGCAGACGCCGCCCAGCCTTGCGGCTGACGGCGACGAACATTCGTCGCCCTCCGCGCCCGGGCAGGGGGCGACCGACATGCTGCTCCGCCGCGGCCACGATCGTGCCTCGTTTTCCCGTCTCCTGAAGAATTCGTCGCCAGGCGCGGTTCACGAAGAGGCAAGCGCAGGCGACAGGGCGAGCGTATCGCGTTGTCTCAAAGATATCGAAAGGCTTCTCGGCCCAACCATTCGGGTTGAGACCGAAGCAGATCCCGATGTGCCGAGCATCGGCTGTGATCCTTTCGCACTGCTTACCGCGTTACTCAACCTCGCCTCCAATGCACGTGATGCGCTGCCGGGAAGCGGCTGCGTCAGGATCCGCGTCCGGGCGCTTGGCCTGCGGACTGTCGAGGTCTCGGTCGCGGACGACGGCGTGGGGATGTCGCCTGAGACCGTCCAGCGTGCGGTGGATCCGTATTTCACGACCAAGACCTGCGGCCTTGGAGGAGCCGGTCTGCCGATGGTCGACGGCTTCGTTCGCCAGATCGGCGGCGAGATGATCATCCAGAGCGAGCTCGGTGTCGGCACGGCGGTCACTCTGCGGCTGCCTGCCTTCGATGGGGCCTGAAGCTTGGGAGAGAGAAGATGAAGCTCTATTATGCGCCGGGGGCTTGCAGCCTCGCCACCCGAATTTCCCTTCACGAAGCTGGCCTCGCGGCCAAGTTCGAACGCGTCGACCTCAAGACCAAGGCGACGGAGAGCGGTGCAAACTATGTTGCGATCAATCCGAAGGGCTCGGTTCCGATGCTTGTTCTGGACGATGGTCAGGCGGTCACCGAGAATGTCGCCATTCTCACCCTCGTCGCCGACCTCGAGCCTGTATTCGAGCCCGGCAATCCGCTCGGAAGGATCCGCTTGATCGAGATGCTCTCCTATCTCTCAACCGAGCTGCACGCCGCCTTCAGGCCCTTGTGGCATGGCGGAAGCGAGGTCGAGAAGCTTCAGGCAAGCTATGCCGTTGCAGGGCGGCTCGACCTCCTTGCCGGCCAGGTTCGGGAGCTTTACCTCTTCGGGCCGCGGTTCACCGTCGCCGACGCCTACCTCTTCGTGATGCTGCGCTGGGCTATCAGAGCCGGCATCCGACCTCCGATCGAGCTGCTCGGCTATTACGAGCGCGTGGAGAGCCGGCCCAGCGTGCGCCGCGCGCTGAAGGAAGAAGGCCTCAGCGTCGATCACCCATTGCCCCAGACTCCGTTGCCGATGGCCTCTTAGAAGGATCGGAGGCAGAGACTGGCTACCTTGACGACGAGCAATCGTCTTTCTTCTTCCGTCATCGGGAGAGGCTGCACCAGATAGCGAATGTCGTCAAAGGGTCGATTCACGCTGTAGCTGGCTTCAACGGTGCTTGCCCGCACGAACGTCAGGTTCTCGGGCAGAAGCTGAAATCCGCGCGGATGAATGACCGGTTCCGTCAAAAGCGGCCGTTCCGCGCGTCGCGCGGGAACGACCGGGTTTGGTCGCGAGGAGACGTTGCAGGGCGGCTAGCCGAGAGCGGAAGAATCTAACGCAGATCCGCTCAGCCAAAAACGAAGTCTGCTGCCGTGAAATCCGATGCGGTGACGGCAACCGGCCAGACTCCCATCACCTTGATCGTGAACCGATCGCCTGTGCCGGTGACAACATCCAGTTCGACGTGGTCCCAATATTCTCCCTGAGCAGCAGGAACGTCGCGCGCGAAGAGGGTGCCCAAGGCAGCGCCGCCTTCATAGCGCGTGATCCCCAAATCCACGAACTTGATGACGTCAAATCCATCCTCGAACTCAAGCGTGTCGACGCCGCTGAGCGCCGTTGGATCAAAGACGAAAACATCCTGGAGTTGATCGTCCCCACCCTTCATCCTGTCCGATCCTGCCCCTCCTTCGAGCGTATCGGCGCCGCCGGCGCCGTCGAGCATGTCGTCGCCGGCGCCGCCTCGTAGGAGGTCGCTGCCGGGGTTGTACCAGTAGATCTCATCTTTGCGGTCCTCGCCCCAGAGGGCGTCGTCGCCAGCGCCGCCGAGGAGCATGTCATTGCCTTCCTCCCCGGTGAGAAGGTCATCACCGCTTTCACCGAAAAGGCGGTCATTGTCGTAGGTACCGCGCATGACGTCGCTTCCGAGACCGCCGTACATCATGTCCTCGCCATTGCCACCGAACATGAAGTCTCCACCCGCGCCGCCGACGAGGAGATCGTGCCCGTCGCCGCCCCACATCTGGTCTCCAGTGCCAAGTGCGACTGTCGTAACGGGCACCATGTGGTCCGCGTAGATGTGGTCGCCTCCCGTTCCGCCGATGAGAAGGTCCGGCCCGATGTTGCCTATCAGCAGGTCATTCCCCTTGCCTCCATCGAGTGTGTCAAACCCGCTACCCCCGATCAGCGTGTCGTTCCCCTTTTCTCCGCTAGCCGCCGCCACATCGTAGGCGACCCCTCCGGGCCCATGCGCGGAAAGATCCAGGAAGTCGTTTCCGTCGCCAAGGTAGAATGCGTCTATCGATCTGAAGCCGCCAAGTCCCTCGCCCTGCATTCCGTTGTTGTAGACGAGCACGTCGTCATGTGCGGAGCCACGGATCGTGTCGTAGCCGTTGCTGCCTCGCAGGAGATCCGTGGAAATATTCACGTTACGAGCCGTGTAGGTGAACATGGCTCCAGCGGATTGGGCGATCGAGGTCGTCCAGGCGAAGTCTGTCACGATCGCGTCGCTGAGCAGGGCCCCTCCGCTGGTCGAGAATGCATAGAAGGTATCGTCCCCAGCCGAACCGCGAACGATCGCAGTCTTCTTGCTGTTGTAAAAGTTTACCACATCCGCCTCCTCGCTGAACTCCGCCAGCCTACCCAGGCGAAGTCGTACAGACATCCACCGGAAGTCCTATCCGGCCGGGGAATGCAGACGGTGGAGCAACGATTCGGGAGTAATCGGACCCTAGTGGCCTCCGCGTTAAGAGATCATCGAGCAGAAGGTGCCGTGGGTTGGCCATCAGCCGCTGGGACTGCTAGCTCGTATATGGGCTGCCATGCGCATCCTTCCTCCTTTCGCTGGCAGGACCGGCCGCTCTTGGCGGGCCCTTTCCATGCGGCCGTGACAACGCATTTTAAGCCTGCCGCCACGTTGCCTGCGGTTTCCCTCTGCTGAGGCTCGATCCAAATACTCCGCGTGCGCCACGGACAGGGTATGGGCATCGACGCTGCTATATGGGGCTATGCGCTCGACGTCAGCTCGGTGATCATCCCTCAATGCGAAAAACCTCCAGGGGTAATCTCGTGCGAGGTCGCGCAGGGGCTCATCACAAGGGCTCCGACGCAACGGCGAGGTCGACTATCCCGCGATCGCCGGCCACCAGCTGCGCTGCGGGCCGCGGTGGCCCTTCGCCCTCGGAAGGAATTCTGAGGGCAAGACCAAATGGCGGTATTGCGTGGGCGTCCGCTTAGGGGAGAATGCAAGACGAACCCGAACCGGCCAGAGGTAGCGCTTAGCCCACCGGCCCGTTCGCTAAGCGTGCATGGCGGCTTCCGACAGAAGCTGACATCCGCGGCTCGCGCTCGAACGACCGGCTCTGGTCGTGAGCTGCCAGCCGCCGTCGGCGATGAAAATTGGAAGTTAGATGCCGTTTGCAAACGGCGGCGGCAAACGTTCGCTGCTTTCAAACGCCGTCATGCTCACATCGCTAATTCTTTCCAGCTCGTGCAGTCCGCAAGGACGCGATGCGAGTCGCTGAGCGGCAAGGTGCCGGTTAAGCCAAGCATAGATTGCGCAAGCTGTTCGTCGTCGGTCTGCGAGACGTGCACGCGTCGGGAGACCCGGCGCTGGCTCTGACCACGCCGCCTGGCAGGGCAGAACACCCTACTCGTCGGGCGCTAATTCTCGGCTCGGTCTAATGAAAAATGGCTCGCAATTCCCAAATGTTAGCCATGCAAATCCTCCTCTTCATCCTCATTGCCGTGGCGGCGGCGGCCACCCTTCACGTGCTCGTGAGAGGCGTGATCGGAATGGCTAATGGCGCCACAAACCCTAACGTCGAGCGCTCGCAGGCGCTGATGCAGAAGCGCGTCACCTATCAAGCAGTGGCGATCGTCTTTGCCATCCTCTTCATCATGGTCGGCCGCGCCGCGTAAGGCGGCCGCGCGTCACACCACGCACATGAGCTGCGACGGGAACGCCGCAGCCAGACTGCACACGTCGTCGGTTTCGCCGCGGAGCCAGCGCTCCTCGTCTTCCTCGTGCAGGATGACGGGGCAGGCTTTCGGATGAACGCGGCCGACGATGTGGGTGGACGGATCACCTTCGTAGCCGCAGGTCAGGAAGGCGTAGGCCTTGCCGGTGTCCGTGGGACGCCACAGGCCCGCGAACGAGAAGATCGGCCGAGAGGGAAGGGAGAACCAGCGGGCGAGCTTCGATCCCTTTTCACCCTCCCACTCGCAGAAGTCCGTCACCGGCACCAGGCAGCGGCGCGCCGGCTCCTTGAGCGAACCTCGCCAGAAGGGCGAGGTAAGGCCGCGGACGTTGGTGACCTTCTTGTCGAGCATTTTGCCGCTCGCGCCCCGGACCTTGGTCGGGAACCCCCATGCGGCCCTAACCAGCACGCGCCGGCCATCTTCCTCGCGGACCATCCACCCTATCTTATCCGGGAATAGCTCTGGCGGAGGGAGGTTCTCGGGCTCGGGCATGATGAGCTCGGGATCAACGCCGTAGCGGATCGCCAGCTCGGCTTGCCTGGCCGTCATGCGATAGCGGTTGCAGATGTGACCTCTCCCGAATGTTGCCGCGGCGGAGATAGGGCAGCATCACGCAGGAGGGTAGGGGACGGCCCTGGTGCCGGGCCTCGCCTTAATGGGCGACAGGTGCCTCATGGCGCCGGCGCCGACGCGCAACCTCGGGATCGATCGTCTTGACCTCGCCTGCGAGCGTAGCCGCGTTCGCATAGGCGTCGGCCATGCCCAATATCATCTCGCGCAGTTCATCATCCGGCGTCTCGATCGCAAGCCGGCGGAAGAAGGTCTCCTGCTCCAGAAGGTGATCGCGCCCAAGCGCCTCGAGAGAGCATGCCATGGTCCGCGCGTAAGCTTCTACCTGGATCCTGAGAACATGGCCTTTCTACCGGCCCGCGTGACGGCCGACCAAATGCGGCTCAGCCAATCAGCTTCTGCACCGTCGCATGGCGCAGCTTGTTGCTGCCTTTGAGGTAGCGGGCTTTGACCCTTACGCTCGGCTCAATCCAACATGCCTTCGGACTGCCCTGCAGGCGAAGCGCTGGTCGATCGACAGTCAGGTCGTCGACGTTCCGCCAGAACGTCTCGCGATCGGCGCCGGCGAGCGTCAGCGCGGCGCTACCGACATATTCGAGATCCCCATCGACCTCACGCGCCAACAACGCCATCGCAGGTCCACCTTGGCCGGTCTGCGCGCCCAGGACGATGAGCTCCTCGACTGCAAAGCATTTCACCTTCAGCCATGAGAGCGCGCGGCCGCTTCGATACCGGCTGCTGAGCTTTTTGGAGACGATGCCCTCGAGACCCATCTGGTCGGCGGCCTCGACCAGGGCATGCCCGTTGCCAATGATGTGCTCGCTGAACTGTATTCGGCAGCCAGGATCATGGCACCCGACGAGCTCCTGCAGCATCTGCCGGCGATCGATCAGCGGCTCGCCCCGAACATCACGGCCGTTGAGGTGCAGAATGTCGAACGCCATGAAGACGAGGCGCTCCGGCGTCCGGGTCATCGCCGACTTGAACGCGCCGTAATCGGATCGCCCTTCCTCATCCTGAACGATCATCTCGCCGTCGAGGATCACGCTCGAGCACTTGATGTCGCCGGCAGCGCGGAGCACCGGCCTGTAGCGATCGGTCCAGTCATGGCCGTTGCGGGTGAACGCACGGATCTCGCCGCCATCAACGATGATCTGGGTGCGATAGCCATCGTACTTGATCTCGTGGAGCCAGTCGTCGCCCGCGGGCGGGTCGTCGGCCAGCGTCGCAAGCATCGGGTCCACGAACTTGAGCCCGATCAGCGCGCCTGACGGCTCGTGTCCTTCATCCTCATGGTAGAGAACGTCCCCAAGATTGCGGCGATCGACGAGCAGGCCGCACTCTGCGCACCGATAGAGATGGTGATGATCGCGTGGGAGATCGGGGGCAGTGACCGGCAGCGCGTTCAATGCCGAACGCACGTCCTGGTCGAGCGCCGCGGCGCGTCCTGCCTTACCGCTCCGGGCCACCCTCAGGCGCTCTTCAGCTTCTCAGCTTCACAGTCCAGCGTCTCTCGTTTGTTGCCATGCTTCTCGATCAGATCGCGGGCCTGGTCAGGCGTGATGCCGTGCTTCTCCGCAAAATAGCGAACCTCATAGCCTTCATCGCCGGCAACGGTCCTGCGATCGTCGGCCCCAACCTTGCTCTTGTCGTCTGCCACTGGAGTCTCCTTCGGCCGCCGAACGCGGGCAGGGGAGGGGGCGTTCCCCGAAGGGTACTGCAGCTACCGTGTCGGCATGGGAATGGGGATGAGCTTCGCCTGCTTCTCACCGCATGCGGTGCAGCGAAGCCGCCGCTCAGCCTCCTTGATGGTCAGCGGCATCGGAAAGACTTTGGCCAGCGCGCAGGGCATCACGATGATCTCGTGACCGCAGGCACGGCAGAGCACCCGGCAGTTCGCCTTGTGCCTGGCGAAGCTCATGGTGGTCTCGAATCGTGCGTTGGCCATCGGAGAACGAATGTGGAACGGGGCCAGCAGCGTCAACGCCGTTGACTCGACTCGGTCCACGAGAACATAGCGCGAACTTTGTAGAGCAAGCGTATGTCAGTTTCCGCCGCCGAACGTCAGAGGACCATCGCCGCACTGCGGGCGCAGATCGCGGCCGTGCCCGCGAGCGATCAAGCCGAGGGCGGCGCCTTTCACCGGGTGCGGCGACCCAGGAGATCCATCGAACGGAACCGTCCTTATGACGGTACCGGTTGTGCAGAGTGGGCATGCTTCCGGCCGCAGCGGCTTCGGAGGCGCCCACAGTGGCGGCATGATCCTCTTCGATCACGAAGTCGTTGACGTGCCGGCCGATAAGCTCGTCCGGTGTGTAACCAAGGATCTTGGTCCAGGCGCGATTTACGCGGCGGAAGATGCCGTTGAAGTCGAGCACGAGCATAAGGTCGGGGGAAGTGTCCCACATCCGATCGCGGTCGGCGGTCCGCTCTGCGACCTGCTGCTCGAGCGTGTCGTTGAGCTCGCGTAGACGCGCCTCGCTCTCGCGAAGTGCCGCCGCGGCCCGATGACCTTCCGTCACATCGTGACCTTCGACGAAGATGCCGGTCACTTGGTTAGTCTCGTCCCTCACCGGCTCGTAGATGAAGTCGAGGATGCGTTCGTCCCACGATCCATCCTCCCGCTGGAATCGGATCAAGACGCCTCTCGCGATGTATCGTTCGCCGGTCGTGTAGACCTGGTCAAGAAGGGAAAAGAAGCCCTGGTCGCCGAGGTCGGGGAAGACATCGCGCACGTGTCGACCGATGTAGTCGCGATCGCCGAATATGCGCCGGTAAGCTGCGTTGGCGAATTCGAACACGTGCTCGGGGCTGCTGAGGATGGTGATGAAGCCAGGCGCCTGCTCGAATAGGCGCCGCTGCCGCTCGGCATCCGCTGCTCGACGCCGGTCTGCGAACACCTGTTCCGTGATTTCGATGCACGGACAGAAAAAGCCGGCTACCGCGCCGCTTTCATCGCGCACTGGAGTATAGGAGAAGGCAAAGTGCGTTTCTTCCGGGTAACTGCCCGACGCTCTTGCGCCATGCTTATGCCTAACGGTTTTTTAGGGCTCTTTGTCAGCCTGCGGGTAAAGGTCTCGTGCGCAAGGTGCTCCGATGTTTCAACGGGGCAACGTCATGAAATTCCACCGGGCGTCTCTACTGGCCGGCTCGATCCTGTGCGGCGCGGCGCTGCCGGCTCCGGCCTTCGCTCAGGCAAGCGGCGCGCAAACGGCGGCTGCTTAGGCGCAGCCGACATCGGCAACGGCAGCGAAGCCCGTCCAGCCTTACTATCGGAACATCCGGCCCTTCTATCGTAACATTCGTCCCTTCTGGGGCGATGTGAACCCCTTTTACCGGAACATTCGCGCTTTTTGGGGGGATGTCGATCCGTTCTATCGCAACATCCGCGCCTTCTGGGGGACGGTCGACCCGATCGTCTCGGCGCAAGTGGTCGGCGCGCCGGCCTACGACAAGGTCGGTCCCTTTTGGGAGGACCTCGGCAATGATTGGTCTGCGCTCAGCGCCAACTGGGAGGCAGCTGGAAGCTACGAGTCGAATCCCACCAAATATGCCGCAATTGCGACGCAGCTGAGGGGCATCGTAGCGAAGTCCGAGACGATGTGGGGCAAGGCCGTCAGCGCCAAGACCGGCACCACATTCTCCAAGGGCTTCGCCGAAAGGCTTTTCACGCGTTTCGGGATCGATCCCAACAAACCCGAGTCGCTTGCCGCGCTTACACCGGCCGAGCAATCGCACTTCTTCATCGACTGGTATGACGGACTGATGGACTATTCCGGCACCGACCATGCCGACCATTGGATGAAGACGGTCAATTGGACGCCGTCGCTGACCCAGGTTCAGGGAGACGGCAAGGACGCGGTTATCGGCCTGCTCGACTTCGTGGTGGCGGGCGACCAAGACATCCGCAACAACGTCATCGCCTATGACGGGGTGTCGAACTTTACCAACGGTCACGGCGCCGGCGTCGCGAGCCTGATGGTTGCTGCCCATGACGGCAAGGGTGTCATGGGAATCGCTCCGGAAGCGTCGGTCGTTGCGTTCAACCCCTTCGACGAGAGTGGAACGGCGGGATGGGACGACATCACTCGCGGTGTCGCCATGCTCAGCGGCAAAGCCGGCGTCGTCAACATGTCGCTGGGTACCCCCGGCTGGACGCTCGAGAGCGACTGGTCGAAGGTCTTCTCGAGCCCGGGCGTGGCTGCGAACCTCAAGAGCACGGTGTTCATCAAGGCTGCCGGCAACGACGGCATCACTCAGACCCAGAACATCAAGTGGGATTGGGCGAACAATCCGGCCCTGCTGGTGGTTGGCTCCGTTGACCCAACCGGCAAGATCTCGGAATTCTCCAATCGTCCAGGGGAGGCGTGCCTGCTGACCAGCACCGGCGCGTGCAGCGAGCAGAACAAGCTCAAATATCGTTTCGTCGTGGCCCCCGGCGAGCTGATCCTCGTCTCGGACGATCAGGGCGGCGTGACGCGCCAGACCGGCACATCCTTCTCCGCGCCGATCGTCGCCGGAACCGTAGCGCTGCTGCTCGACCGCTGGCCGTGGCTCGCAAGCAATCCGCAGGCGACCGTCGACATCATCACCAGCACAGCCAAGGACCTCGGCGCTCCCGGGGTGGACGGAGTCTATGGCGCAGGCCTCATCGACGTGGAGGCGGCCCAGTCGCCCAAGAGCTTCAATCAACTCGTCTGGTATCAGTGGGATGGGAAGAAGTCGGCTGAGAAGAGCGTCGACTTGGTCCAGAAGACGGTTGACCAGGCGAAAACGTCCAAGTGGGACTCGAAGGACATGTTCTTCTATGCCTTCGAGAAGCTGGCTGGCGGATCGCAACGCGATTTCGCGATCCCATTGTCGTCCAAGCTTGTCGATCAAACGCTCTACGTGAATGGCGCGAACGAACAGTTCCAGGCTTATCTATATGATCGCATGGTCGATTGGGTGAACACCAGCACACCTACGAAGGGCAAGTTCACCAACTTCATCACGAGCGCTACGCCCGTGCAGAACCGCATGGGCCTCAATCTGTCCATGTCGTTCGCACCCCGCAGCGCCGCATTCGGCTTCTCCAGGAGCGGGGTGGCGTACCAATCGTCTGTCCGGTTGGCGACGCCGTCGGACAAGTTCGGCGTACGGATTGGTTACGGCGATGGTGCGGTCCTGCTTGGGGGTCGCGACAGCTTCGGCATGTTCTCAAGCTACGATTCGCGCACCGGGGGCGTGAACCCCGTGCTCGGCATCGCGTCCGGCGGCGCCTATGCCGGGGCCGACGTGGCGCTTGATGGGAAGACCACGCTTACGATCGGCGGGACGGAGAAGACGCTGACCCGCGACTGGCGGAATGCGCCGGCTTTGGAAAACAGCCTCTACCGCGGCGTCAACCGCTACAAAGCCAGTGGCATTAACATCGGCGTGACTCACCGGGTGAACGAGGCGATGCTGGTCAGCGCCAGCTACACGAGAGTCGGCGAGCGCAGCGCCCTACTCGGCGTCCAATCCTTGGACCAGAATGATCTGGGCGATGGCTCAACGACGGAAGGGGCAACGCTCGGCCTCGACTATGAACTGGGACATGGCCTCAGCGTCGCGACTTCGGCCACAGTTGGCCGCACACAGACTTCGAACGGCAGCCACCAGAATCTCTCGGTTTCCGATGGCGGTCTGCTGAGCACAGCTTCCGAGGTTGCCTTCGTGAAGGCGGGGATCTTCGGCAGAATGGACCGGGCGCGACTTTCTTTTTCGCAAGCGATGCACGTGGAAAGCGGCAGCCTGGACTATACGGTGATCAAGGTCGTTAACCGCAACACGGGGGACATCGGCCCGGTCACGGAGAAGATCGGCGTCTCCGCGGGTAAGCGACCCCTGTTCACGGAATTTCTCTACGGTGCACCGATCCTTAACGGTGCCGGTGAGATGAGTGCGTTTGGTCGCTTCCAGCTGCAGGGCACATCCCAGGATGCGTTTGACAGCGGGATGGTCGTCGGCGGCCGCTTCAGAATGGGCTTCTGACCATGAGGTCGAGGCTGCCGTAGGTGCGGTTGGGCAGGTCAGGTAACCATGGAGCCAAGCTACATTCCTGATCGCCGTCTGGTTCTCCTAGGGGCCGGCGGCGTGGCCATAGTGCTGGCGCAGCTGAACTTCTTCGAGTGGTTCTGCGGGTTCACTGCCCATTACGAGGCTTTGCAGCTCGACGAGCTTCTCACGACCGCGCTGGTGCTGACAAGTGCGGGGGCCTGGTTGTCCTACCATGATGCGCGCCAGCTTCGCTACGCCGTGGCCGAGGTCCAGAGCCTTAAGGAACAAGCCGATACGGCAGCGCGTCTCGACATCCTGACGGGCCTGCCGAACCGGCGAGTACTTGAGGACTTTGCAAGCCATCACGAAGATCGGCTGGATGGAAGTGAACTCACCGTCCTGATCAGCGACCTCAATCACTTTAACGAGGTCAACGACACCCATGGTCATCGCGCGGGCGACATCGTCCTGCGGGAAATCGGCGCTCGCTTTCGTGCCGTGCAAAGCGATCATGATGATCTTCTCATCGTCAGGTTCGGGGGCGATGAGTTCGCCTGTGTTATCCGCCACCAGCACGGAGACGATCTCGCGGAGCGGGTGGCACAGCGTCTGCAAGCAGCCGCGCGGCGTCCCATTCATCTCGAGAGCGATCTTGATGTTGAATTGAGCGTGTCGGTCGGCATGGCACGCGTGCGGCAAGGCGCCTCGATCGACGATGCCTTGGCGGAAGCCGATGCAGCCATGTACGCCGCAAAGCGCGACGCTGGCCCTGCGCTCCTTCCCGTGTCTGAAATGGCTCCATTCCAAGGAGCTGCGGGATCGTGGCGCAGGCGATTGTTGGAGAGGCACGTCGAACGTCCCCTGTCCGGCAACGGCCCCAACGTTTTCGCCGCAGCCTTGCGCATCGACCGCTACAACGCCGTGCGGGCGACCATCGGACACTCGCACAGCAATCAGCTCGTTCGCGAACTCACCGAGCGGCTTGCTGCCTGTGCGGACGAGATCGTTATTGACCGCATGTCGCCGGACACGATTGGGGTCGCGTTCGAAGCACGCACGGAAGACGAGGCCCTGGAATTTCTGGAGCAACTGCGCACGGGGACCGAAGGCTCAATCGCGGTCGGCGGCCATGTCGTCGATGTCACTATCACCTTCGGCTACGCCGGCCCGGCGGCGCTCGGCGAGTTGCGGACACTGGCCGAGCAGGCCCAGATCGCTCTCGATCAGGCCTTGGCGTCTCACCGGAAGTCCGCTCGCTTCTGCGAGGCAGAATATGGAGACCCGTCTGACAGGCTGGCAATGATGGCTGAGATGCGTGCCGCTCTCGCAAGCGGAGAGATCATGCTCGCCTACCAGCCGAAGATCCGCCTTCAGGATAATTCGATTGATGGCGCGGAAGCGTTGATCCGTTGGGAACACCCTGTCCGCGGACGTATCGCTCCGGACGATTTCGTCCAGATCGCCGAGGAGACTGGCGATATCCGGGAAATGACGGAATGGGTGCTGCAGCAGGCGATACAGGACCAGATGCTGATGGCGCGCTGCGGTTCGGACCTGCCCATTTATGTGAATGTGTCGGGACGGCTGATCGGTGACGAGGGATTTGCCCAACGCCTCCTTGAGATGATCGGGGGAGTGATCGGCAAGATCGGGATCGAGATCACCGAAACGGCCGTCATCGACAACCCCGAGATCGCGATGTCGAACCTCCGCCTGCTAGCGGACGCGGGAGTGCGGGTTTCGATTGACGATTATGGGGCCGGTATGTCGTCCCTGAATTATCTCAAACAGCTGCCGGTGCAGGAACTCAAGATAGATCGTCAGTTCATCACGCATCTGGCGGAGAGCCATCGCGACCCGCTGATCGTACGATCCACGATCGACCTGGCACATGGCCTAGGCATGCAGGTCACCGCGGAAGGTGTCGAGAGCGAATCGTCCCGCGCGCTGCTCCGGGTAATGGGCTGCGATCTGATCCAGGGCTTCCTCATCGCTCCTGCGCTTCCGATCCTCAGCTTTCTTCGTTTCTGTCGAGATCATCGCGAGGCGGAGGCAAGCGCGCCCCAGGAGCGGTTCGAGCGACCCGCAGATTTCTGGCTGTTATCGTGCGCGATGAACGAATGATCAGAAGCAGTGACCGTTCGATTCCCCCCTCGTTAGATCGGCCGCCGAGGCGACGTCCACGAGCGCGTTCAAGGTTGACGCGATCGGGCCAGCCAGCAGCTTCGTTCAGGACAGACGTTCATGGTGGCGGACCGGAACCGCCCCCTTTGGCTAGACGTGCCGATTGGCGCAACCATCTCGAAACTTGAACTTTGCGGCTGTTCGCGTTGGTGGGCGCGAGTGGCCGCGGTACTTCGAGAGGGCGGTTGTGGCTTTCCTCGAGGTCGCTGGACACGTTGCGCGCCATTCCGGCGACTATCCCTGCACTCGAGCGCTCGGGAGCGTGCACGATCGTGGACGGCCGCCCGATCTGCAACTTGCCCCCAGACGCATCGGAGTCGTGATTGTCGCTGCCTGCGATACCGGTGAGCCGATGACCCTCGTTGAGGGCGCATACCAGAAGCCGAGACCCCAAGCGGCCCTTCCGCGATCGGCCCGTTCACGACTTTGATCGTAGGGAGGGCGTCATAGTGGCGCCGGGCCAAATCCAGCCACAGCTCGTGCATTTTTCGCCTGACGGCGCCGCCGGGTGATTGAGCGACATGATCGCGCCCGCTGATGCGACGGAGTGCTGAAGCGCGCGAATGTTGAGACCGTCGTCCCCACCCGAGAGTCGACGAAACCGATCCGCGCCAAGACATTGGCACGGCCGCGGAACATCGTGATCTCGATACCGGGCATGAGGCCGGTGCGATCGAACCAGGGGCTGAAGCTCGCGCAGTCCGTTGAATTGCGCCGTCGTGTTGTCGTCGGTCACCGCTACGAAATCGAGCCGGGCGCGGGCGGCTGCCTCGGCCGTGCGGAAGAGGAGGCAGGAAATTTTTGTGCAACCGGCCTCACATCTACGTACCGTTTCGGATCACATTCGAGACTTTGGGCCTGGGCATCGCAGAATTGCTTCGTCAGCCTTCTCGCGGACCCCAGTGAGGAGTATTGTCAACCGACTCGGCGCCAGGGGGAGGGCCCGGTCATCGGCTCCGTCGCGTGGATGTCCCTTCTCCGCGGCGGAGCCCCTCAGCCGGCATAGAATTGGTCACGTGCAGCTATCAGCCTCCTTTCACGGTGCCCGATCGCAGACCTGGACCCCGATACGCTACTTCCTCCACGTCGTCGAAGACAGCGCGGGCGCGATGACGTTGGTTAAAAGCTGTCCGACCAAGCAGCCGAGCGCCGGTACGCAGTGAAAGTCGCCACGAAGCCTTTGAGACGCACCAGATCTCATCTGGGAGGGGGATGACTTTCGCGTGCAAGGCGCGGGCAAGCGCGACTTGGCCTACTCGAGGTCGTCGGAAGCGGCGCAGGCGCCTCTGCGTTAGGAGGGCGATGCCCTTAGCGTTCAGGGCAAGCACGCCTCTGAACCCCCAGCTTCTCGACACTCGGCAACAGTCCGCTGATAATAATCCTCGGCGACCGCCCCTGCGCGCGTGATCGCCTGCTGTTCTTTGGCTACGGGAGGGCGGCGGGAGCCCCTTTCGGCGCGCAGATGCCGGATCGATATCGAGCCCACCTCGCAGGTCCGTGCCTGTCGAAGTTTCCTCCCCCGGACACTCGACGTTGAGGCGGTCGCCACCTCTTCGAGTTCGAGGCTCGAAGAGCTTTTTCGGCAGCACCTGACCGACGAAGAGCGGTGAGCCCGCAGTCAAGATGCTGAGGGGCCATCGCGGCTTGGCGGTAGAGATTCCGCTACGGGCGGTTCGAGCCGTTCTGCTTCTTTTTCATAGGCGTCAGCCATGAGCAGCAGGATATCACGCTCGCGCAGGGCTCCTGCCGCTCGCGCTCGCTCCCGATAGCGTTCGGCCCGGACTTTCAAGCCGTTCGGATCTATCCCCATCTATGACCCCCTAAACGCAGATGAGCCATCTGCGGGAAGGACGTCAACCGGTACCATCCGGAAAACAAGTCAGCAACGAAGCGCCTGATCAGATTAACCCGAAATGGTTCGGTTTCGGCACTGCTATGTCGTTGCCGGTGGGAGCGCTAACAGTTATCTACTCACGAACGTCTGATTGGCTCTCCTTTCTTGATTTTTGACCGGGTGTATTCCGTGATGTGTTCCCTTAAGCTGACCATTCGCGAAGTCCGCGAGCCGGCACGACCCCTGGGGCGGTTTATCGCTGAGGGAGAGGATGAAGACGGCCTTATTCATAGTTTCCATACCGATGATGTCAGCCAAGCAGAGGGCATCGCCGAGATCTTGCGGGCAGACTTGTTCAACGTTCGAGTGCAGCGTTTTCTTGACGTGTCCTGACCTCGAACTTTCATCCAGTTGGAACTAGAGACAGGGAAGTGAAGTTCGCGCACCACCCGTTTGCCCGAGATCGACGTGGCGATCGCCCGCAGGCATTCTCGAGTGAAATCATCGACGATGTTGAGCACGCGAAAGCGGCGCCCCGTAGCGAGCTGGTCGTGCACGACGTCGAGGCTCCAGCGCTGGTTGGGAGACGCAAGCACCGGCGCGGGTGCCCGCGCGCCAACGGCGCGCTTTCGTCCCCGTCGCCGCTGCCGTAAGCGCTTCCTCGCGGTAGAGGCGCTGCGTCTTCTTGGGGTTGATCGTGACACCCTCACGACGAGGGACGTGCAACCGTCGATATCCTAGCCAATGGTATCCCTTATATGGCGGACAGGACATCATAGTTGAGGGTAACCTCGTCTCGGATACGCTTACGCAGGGAGGCGGCATTCATTTGGCAACCGATTTGAGGCGGTGCCTTTGAGCGGAGACATCCGGGTCGCGTCAAATCTCGTCGTCTGAGGAGGAAGCCTCGACCCGAACTGGAAAGTCGGTGTAGGAGCTCTCTGGCTCTACGCGCTCGATGCGCCGATTGACGCTAGGATATCGATCGTCGGCAATCGCCTCATCGACATTAGCGAGGCCGCCGTCCACTTCATTGGCAAGCGCATCGAAGGGGTGTCCATCGAAGATCTGGTCATCGATGGTGCCCGCACATACGCGGTGCAGATTCAAAGCACTGGGGCTGCTCGCCTCGAACGAGTGGTCGCATCCGGTCTCCACATGGCGCCGGTGCTCGGCTGCCAGACCGGGTTTGAACTTAGCCGCCAAGCCGGGTCGCGTTGAGGTCGATGATCTGGTTTGTCGTACGGTGGATGAGGTGAAAAAAACCGTTTCGTGCCGCTATCGCCAGCGGTTCGTTGAAACACATCCAGGTCTGTCTGAGCGTAGCTCCGATTGGACGATGCAGAGAGCGACGTTCCGCAACTACGCAGAAGGGGCGTGGTGCATCGAAGAAGCTGATCCTCCTTCGTCTTAGCCTAGGCAGGTCGGCCCCGCGCCCGCCGGCCCGAGCCCGCATGCTGTGCACAAGCCGTTACGCGCCGGTCCCTCGCAGCGAACGCGATCGTCGGCTTGTCGCGCGGAACCGGACGTTCGCCGCCGCGACGTCCGGTGGCGGCGCGCACAGCTGAATCGGGTGGAAACGCGACATACGCTGAACAAACGACGGCTGATTATCCGGTACTCAGACCTGCCAGTCGAAGCAGGGCCTGTGCGGCTCCCTTCAAGTCATCGCGGTGCAACAGCACCACCTCTTCTGGCATCGGCTGAAAGCCCTCTTTACTGCCGAGGTTCCGATAAGGCGTGAGTTCCAACGCGTTCTCGGTCGCTCTGATACTGATGGTTCGGGCATCCTTCATGAACGCCTTGTAGCTTCGGACGCTCGCTGCCTTCAGAAAGGGTTGAAAGACCCCTTTCCATTCGCTCTGAGCGGGATGCGGAACAACACGCCCCGAGCGGGTGAGCGCGCCAGACAATGCTTCGGCAATGCTGTCTTCATCTGGCGAGCCAC
The DNA here is from genome assembly GCF_004135585.1 of Sphingosinicella sp. BN140058. Lineage (NCBI taxonomy): Bacteria > Pseudomonadati > Pseudomonadota > Alphaproteobacteria > Sphingomonadales > Sphingosinicellaceae > Sphingosinicella > Sphingosinicella sp. BN140058. The sequence goes on from NZ_CP035501.1 coordinate 4,962,182, forward strand.
CAAGGGTGCTCGGTTCGACTTCGAGTCCAAGGCCGTCCGTCGTTCGGACAACAGGCGCAATGATCAGTTTGCCATTTGCCAGATAGGCTACTGCGGAGAGTTCCATCAGAGGAGGCTGAGAATGTCCGGAACCGACCGCAGCCGCTCCCAGGCAGTTCCTCAATCGATCAAACATCGTGATCTCCATCAGTGGCAGACGAGCGGCCTATCCACTCCGCAAAGGTCTGAGAAGGGTCGGACCCGGTCCACCGTCCCGACGTGAGGCACCCCAGCGCCTAAGGTCAGGCTGCCGCGCGGAAGCTGACCTTCGCGGGGTGGCCTGGCGATCGCGCCGGGAACAGCCGGGGTGGGTGGAAAGGGCGACGTTGCTGGTCGAGAGGTGCTTGATTAAACAGGCGGTATGAGGAAGGTGAGCAAAGCCGCCTTGGTGGCGGTATTCTCGGCAGCAAGCGCGTTCGCCGCAACGGCCGCTTTGGCGGCAGCCAAGCGAGCCGATCAGCGACAACTTCCTATGGCGGTGCGGTTCAACCCGCCGAGTGCATGCGAAATCAGGTTCGCGGATCAGGTCTTTAGCTTGCCCGACGACGAAGACCGAATGATCGAAGCACTCCGTGAACTTCGAAAGAGCTGGCGCTCGGTGACGGTCAGCGGTGATGGGAACACGCCGTATCGGTGCATCGGGCACGCTGTTTTCGTGGCGCAACGAGCAGGCTTCAGAAAGGGTGGCTTCACGGCGGAGCCGCCCGGTGGAACGGAACAGTAGGGACTGCCAATGGTCGAAGCACGTCCAAGGTCCCCACCTAGCGCACGCCCGCGGCGAAACGCAGGGTGCCGAGCGAAGCGGACCTGCGTGGGTTGGCTGGCGATCTAAATTGCGGCAATGCGCCGATCCGCGCTGTAGGATGGCCAACGCTCCGGACCAGGCGCGAACGTCTGCCTGTTGCGCGCAAGCGGACATCCGTCGGCGCCGCCTTCGATTGCGCCAGTGACAGCCGGATCGGGTGGAAAGGCGACTTTAGCGGAGATGCCCGAACACCCGCAGACCCGTTCCCGTTCGCTCCATCCGGTAGAGCTTTCCCATGCGCTCTAAGGTGCGGGCGGCGGCATTGCTCTCCTCAACCATCGCCGCGTTCTGCTGAGTGACCTTGTCCATATCGGTGATGGCGGTGTTGACCTGCGCCAGCGCCGAGCTCTGCTGATCAGACGCCATCGCAATTTGCCCGACCAGACTTGAGATTTCGTCGACCGAGCCGATGATCCGTCCGAGCGCCTTACCCGCTTCTCCGACCAGGGTAACGCCGCCCTCGACCTGCTTGGAGCTGTTCGAGATCAGCTGACCGATTTCCTGTGCGGCATCGGCGGAGCGCTGTGCGAGGGCCCGAACTTCGTTGGCAACCACGGCGAACGCACGTCCCGCCTCGCCGGCATGCGCCGCTTCGACGCTGGCGTTGAGCGCGAGCAGGTTTGTTTGGAAAGCGATTTTGTCGATCACTCCGATAATCTTGGTGACTTCCTGCGAGCTCTTCTCGATCTCCGACATCGCGGAGACGGCGGCGGCAACAGTCTTGCTGCTGGACCGAGGTTTACCGCGCACCTAGTGGTCGACGGCCCAATCCGGCTAGCGTCCAACCCGGGTACAAGCCCGCTCTGGACTGCGCTGCTCTCGGCCGTCGCCGCGTTGGCGGGCGCACTGGTGGGTTTCTGGTCCACGCGGGCGAGTTCGCGGGCGGCGATCATCCAGAAGACCAACGAGCTTGAGATTGAGTCGCTCGATCGTCGGCTCTCCGAGTTCGTGGGACCTTTCATGCAGCTAAGCGAGGAGAACCGCATCCTTGCGGGGGAGCTTAAGCGAGGACAGGCGTCTCCGGCGGAGTTCCGCACTCTCACGGGGTTGCTGACGACAGGATGGCGGGATGGACTGTCAAAGGGCGAGGCCAACCTCTTGGAGGCCGTGGTCAGGAAAGGGGTCGAGCTTCGGCGTCTACTGATGGAGAGGGGCTCCGCGATGGTCTCGCCGCAGCTTATCCCATACTTCAGCCGGGCAAGCACTCACTTCCGCTTTTTCGAACTCGCCTATTTCGGCAGCCTGGATGCGGATCCCGCGAGGTACAGCGCCTACGTCTACCCGAGTGAGCTGGACGAGATCATGGAAGCCGAGCGTCTTCGGCTGGAAACCCGGCGCGAGCTGTTGAGGAGTCAGCCTTACCGCTCGCACCCCATTATCCCTGATCTCACTATTATCGATTCCTCCGCCTGACGTTGGTGATCGCGCCAGTGAGTTGGCCTGCACGAACGTGAAGTGGTGGATCTCCTGAAAAGCCAACGAGCTCCGCTGGCCGCAGCGGTGTCTAATCAAAGTTCAAAAGGCTGAACGAACGTCTGGTACCGGGCAGATGGAAAAGGGCGGGATGAGGCCTTGAGAGACACCGCGGACCCCAGTGAGACGTCACGGCTCCTGTTGGGCGTCTGGGAAGCTTACGCATCAAACCCCTAACCGATACATGGCTTCAACTCTTGCAGGCCACGTTCGGCAAACCTGCCTGGAAGCGCGTTCAAAATGAGTATCCGCGTTCCTCTCCCCCCGAACCCCCCTCTTTTTGTCGCCTGCATGCCGCAGGTTGCCCCGGTGGGTCCACAGGTACCCCCCGCGACCGCCACCGCCAGCGCTGTGGATGGCGCGCGGCGGCGGTCGCGGGTCCCCCCTATGGACTACCGGGACAACCTGCTATGCTGCGGATGATAGCTTTAGCTATGGCATCAGTCGAAAGATCGCATTACGATCTGCCGATCGCCCTCGGGCTGCTCGCCGCGATGGGCGCGATCGATGCCGAGATGCTCGCCGCCTATGTTGCGGTCGGCGAGCTCGGCCTCGACGGCCGTATCGCGCCATGCCCGGGAGTCCTGCTTGCCGCGCTGCACGCATCGGCCTCCAATCTGGGGCTGATCTGCCCGGCGGCGCACGGACCGGAAGCGGCGTGGGCCGGCGATGTGGAAGTGCTCGCCGCACCCGATCTGATCGCCCTGCTCAATCATTTCCGGGGCTCGGCGATCCTGACCCCGCCGGTGCCCGGCGTCGCGGACGCGCCCGAGTCGGGCCCGGACCTGCGCCAGGTAAAAGGCCAGGAGACAGCCAAGCGCGCGCTGGAGATCGCGGCGGCGGGCGGGCACAATCTGCTGATGATCGGGCCGCCCGGCGCCGGCAAGTCGCTGCTCGCCGCCTGCCTGCCGGGCATCCTCCCCGAGCTTACGCCCGCCGAGGCGCTGGAGGTGACGATGATCGCCAGCGTCGCCGGTGACCTGAGCGACGGCCGGTTGATCCGGCGGCGGCCGTTCCGGGCGCCGCATCACAGCGCATCGATGGTGGCGCTGGTCGGCGGCGGCCTGCGCGTCCGTCCGGGGGAGGTGAGCCTCGCCCATCTCGGTGTGCTGTTCCTCGACGAGCTACCCGAGTTCCAGCGGGTCGCACTCGATTCGCTGCGCCAGCCGCTCGAAACAGGTACGGTCAGCGTCGCCCGCGCCAACGCCCATGTCACCTATCCGGCGCGGGTGCAGCTGATCGCGGCGATGAATCCGTGCCGCTGCGGCCATCTCGGCGATCCGACCCTGGCCTGCTCGCGGGCGCCGCGTTGCGCCGCCGATTATCAGGCGCGCGTTTCCGGGCCGCTGCTCGATCGCATCGACCTCCATGTCGAAGTGCAGGCGGTCGCCGCGGCCGACCTCGTCCTGCCGCCGCCCGCGGAAGGCTCGGCCGAGGTCGGGGCGCGGGTGGGCGCGGCCCGCGCCGTTCAGACCGCGCGCTATGCAGGGGAGGGTGTGCGCAGCAATGCCGAGGCGGACGGCGATCTGCTCGAGCGGGTGGCGACCCCGGACGAGCCCGGCCGGCGGCTGCTCGCTCAGGCCGCCGAGGCGATGCGCCTTTCCGCACGCGGTTTCCACCGGGTGCTGCGGGTGGCGCGGACCATCGCCGACCTTGCGGGCAGCGACGGGGTGGGGCGCGTCCATGTGGCGGAGGCGCTGAGCTACCGGCGGCAGGCGCCGCGCAACTGAGCGGATAGCGGTGCTTGGAGCCCGTAAGCGCGCGGCCCCAGCGTCGGTTCAGCGCCCATAGAACAGGGTGATGCAGACGAGAAGACCGACCGCCAGTCCGGCGCCGATGAATTTCCAGTCAAGCCTCGACAGCGAGCGGCGCAAGCGCCGCTTTCCCGATTCGCTGATCATAGTGATTCCCCCGTTAATCAGGAATTTGCACGGGGTCATTGCGCTTGCAAGGCAATTCATCACTGCGTCAATAGTATGACAGGACGCGGTTCTCCGGTTGCAGCGATCTGCAAAGGCCATGCCGAGATCGATGTTTCGGAAGAGGGGGACTGGCGTCTCGCGCCGGCGGCGATACGCCATCCTCCGGTTGCAGGCCGCGCCGACCTCGGCTAGCAGGCCTCGCGTGCCCCTGTGGCGGAATTGGTAGACGCACTCGACTCAAAATCGAATGCCGCAAGGCGTGCCGGTTCGACTCCGGCCGGGGGCACCATCCGCTTTCGACGATGCTGCCGGCTTGATCCGGCATGATCCCGCGGCCTTCTTCGATGCTCTTGCGACTCCACGTGATTTCCGCGCGCCGCTTTGTTAGGCATTGCGGGAGCGGCCCATGCGCGCCGTCCAAAGCGTGCGCGGGACGCTTGGCGGACCGAGGGCGCGAGGGATTCGCGGCGCGATCCGCGGCTTGAAGGGCGTAGGCGAATGAACAGGCTGGAGAGACCCGAACTTCCGATCCGACAGGATTCGGCGGCCGCCAAGGCCCCCGACCTCGATGTGCACCACGAGGCGGAGGCGATCGCCTATCGCCGCGACCGTCTGCTCGCCGCCCTGACTCTCATCGCAGGCGCGGGGCTTGCCGTCGCGCTGCCGTTCGCCCTGCGTGCCGGCGCTGAATTCTTCCTGCCGGTCACCGCCGCTCTGGTCGTCGCGATCGCTTTGGTGCCGCTGCTCGAATGGCTGGAGCGACGGGGATTGCCCTCGGGCCTCGCCGCCTTCGCCTGCCTCACCCTGTTCGTCGTCGCCGCCAACGTCGCGATCGCCTCGATCGTGCTGCCGGCGGCCGAATGGGTGCGGTTGCTGCCCGATCGAATCGGCCGGATCCGCGACACGCTGCAGCCGGTGCTCGAAATCTATTCGGATCTGGAGCGGTTCATCAACGACATCGTCGAGGAATTCGGCAGCTCGGCCCATTCGGCGCGGACGGTGCAGCTCGAAACGCCCAATTCGATGCTCGACATCATCGCTACCTCCGCGCCGCATGCCGCGATCCAGATGTTCTTCGCGTTGCTGGTGATCTTCTTCTTCCTTTCCGGCTGGACGGCGATGCGGCGGAGGACGATCGTCGCGCGGGCCAGCTTCGACGGCGCGATGACGACGGCGCGGGCGATCCAGCAGGTGGTCGATGCGACCTCCACCTATCTCGGCACGATCACCCTGGTGAACATGGCGATGGGGCTGGTCGTCGCCTTCCTGCTGTGGATGCTGGACATGCCGACCCCGCTGATGTGGGGCGGGATCGTCGCGGTGCTCAATTATATCCCCTATCTCGGGCCGATCGCCTCGGTCCTGCTGCTCGCGCTCGGCGGCCTGATGGCGTTCACCGATCCCTGGTACGCCTTTCTCCCGGCGGTCGCCTTTGCGATGATTCACCTGATCGAGGCCAATGTGGTGACTCCGATGCTGGTCGGGCGGCGGCTGACAATCAATCCGCTGCTCATCCTGGTCGCGCTGAGCTTCTGGGCCTGGGTGTGGGGCACGACCGGCGCATTGCTTGCCGTGCCGCTCCTGATCATCATGAAGACCGTGCTCGATGCCGCCGGGCGGCCCGACATTGCCGGCTTCCTGTTCGAGGAGGGGACGCTGACCGGCACCCATCACGAGGAGCACGAAGAAAATCGCGCTCCGTAAAAATACGGCGCCCGATCGTGTTGACAGGTTCGGAACCGTCCCGTAGTGGCCCCTCCAACGCGGGTGTAGCTCAGTTGGTTAGAGCGCCGGCCTGTCACGCCGGAGGTCGCGGGTTCGAGCCCCGTCACTCGCGCCATTCTCCAGGAGACGCAGTCGCTTAGCGACGCTCTCCTGGACAAATGGCTCCCTCATTCGAGGTCGAGCAAGCGTCCCGAAGGGACGTTTTCATCAAACCTCAGCATGTCTTCGGGTATTCCGCGCGCGCAATCTTGTACCAGATCGGTTACAAGGGACGCGCGGATCGAGCCAAATACGTTGTTGCTGAAAGCCTTGGCGGCTTCATGATCCCGAACAAATCGGGTGAGAGGATGAGAATGTCGGACGCGTTCGTGCTCCTCGATCCGCAGGCAATCGCCGCAGACGCCCCTTACACCTTCTTCCTGCCCGCACCGGAACAGTATGCGGCGATCGGCCCGGGTGACCAGGTGAAGCTGATGTTCGAACATGCGCCGGAGGCGCAGGACTACCAGGTCGAGCGGATGTGGGTGACCGTCACCGCAGCGGACGGGCTTGTCCTTCACGGCACGCTCGACAACATGCCATACGAGCCGAACGCCATTCTCAAGTTCGGCGATCCGATCGTCTTCGACCGCCACCATGTGATTGCGATCCGCTGGGATCGTCCCGAGGCTGCGCCGCCTTCGCCGCCGTCCCGCGAATATTGGTCGCGTTGCATGGTCGATCAGTGCGTGCTCGACGGCACCGAACCGGTCGAATACCTCTATCGCGAGACACCGGATCTTGGGGACAAAGGCGACGAACACCCGGACAGCGGCTGGCGCCTGCGCGGCCGGATGGGTGATGCGACCGACGCCGAGATCGAAGCCCGTGCCGCCGCCTATGTCGCGCTCGGCACCGTTCTCAACCGCGACGACAGCTGGCTGCATCTGGTCGACGCCCCGATCGGCGCCGCCTTCATGCGGGATTTCGAGACCGGCCGATACGATCCGGCGGAGGACTGAGGAGCCGCGCCGTCACCACCTCTTCAGCGGCGCCATTTTCCCGTCTCCATCCAGCGGAGCAGCGGCTTCAGCGGCAGGATCCAGACGATCCCCGCGACGATGAAGTACAAGGCGAGCACGGGCCACGGCCAGCCCGCCATCAGGTCGGCGACGCTTGCAACGATTACCGCCCAGAGCGTGATCAGGGTGAGGATCAGGCCGATCCCGGCCGGTTTGCGCCATGTCGGAGATGCGGGAGTCATCGGCAGTCGATCCATTCGCCGGGGGTTGCGATCGCGTCGAGGGGGACGTCCCAGGGGTCCGGATCGAGATTTTCGGAAACGATCTGGAATTCCCACGCGACGCCGATCGTGAACACCGGCCCGCCTTCGCGCAAGTGAGCAAGGGCACGATCATAATGGCCTTTGCCGTGGCCGATCCGAGTGCCGCGGCGGTCGGCGGTCACTAGGGGAACCAGCACGACGTCGGGGGCCAGCGCATCCGCCGACGACGGCGGTTGGAGGACGCCCCACGGGCTCGCCTCAGTAGCAGGTGCCTCCCGGAACAGCATGCGGGCGTCGCGATCGAGGAACCAGGGAAGCGCCGCGCGCTGTCCCGTACCGAGCCGCTCCAGGGTGGGATAGGGGCTGATCTCCGCCTTGAGCGGATGGTAGCCGGCGACGATGCCGGCGCCGAGCAGATGGGGCAGGACTCGCTCCGCCAGCTTGGCCTCGAGCTCGGCGCGCAGGCTGTCGGTGAGCGAGGCGGCGTAGAGCCGCCGTTCCGCCAGAGCGCGGCTGCGCATTTCCGATTTTGGACTCACGCTCGGCTCCGGTGCGGGGGAGTGACGGGACCGCCCTAGCCGTTTGCTGGAATATCCTCTGACGCCAGAACGTCAGGTGGGGACCATGTAGACCGAACCAGGATCCGGCCAGGGACAGCCCCCTAGGATGTCTTTATCGCCTCAGGGATGTTCGCTAAAGCTCGTACATGGCAGTGCCCGTCAGGGCTCTATCTAGGATGGTTGCCCCGTCTCCTCAAGGGTGCGAGCGACCTTTTCCATCCGCTCGGCAAGGCGTTCCAGCGCATCGGCGACGTCGTCGTCATTGGTCTCGAACAAAGCGGCATCGGCGGGCGGCGCGTGACCGGCGCGGCGTTCGAGCACTTCGTCGGCGAGCAGCAGCGAAGCGAACAGCAATTGCCTGTTTTCGCCGAGATTGCCGAGCGCGCCGGCGGCGTCCTTCGCCTTGCCGTCGACGATCGCGGCCACCGAGCGAAGATGGTCTTCTTCACCGGTGCGGCACGCGATCGAGTAGCGGCGGTTGCCGATCTCGACCTCCACATTCGGCATCACACTCTCCCTTGCGTGTCCAGCAACCTGTCGATCTCGCCGATCGCGCCTTCCACCTTGGCACGAAGAGCGAGATGATTGCGGCGGAGAGTGTCCACGTCCTCGGCGCCTGGGGCGGGCGTGCGGCTTGCCACGGCGCTTGCCTCGATGCGTGCAAGCGCACGCTCGAGCCGGCCAAGTGCAGCGGTCGTTCTTTCGCGCCCCATCAACGCCTTGTAGCACGTTCCGGCGCGCGGGGGAAATGGGTAGCGGCCGCTGAACCTTTCCGTCCGCGCACCTCGGTGTTGACGGGGCGGCTTCCGCCTCTAAAGGAGCGGGCGAGCGGGGCGCATGCCGGGGAGCCTGCCTCGCCGGCCTTCCGGGGTGCTCCGACCAGTGGGAAACAGCATGGCCCTCGAACCGAGACTGCTCGCCAACGCCATTCGCGCCCTCGCCATGGATGCCGTCCAGGCGGCCAATTCGGGACATCCGGGAATGCCGATGGGCATGGCCGATGTCGCGACCGTGCTCTTTACCGAGCATTTGAAGCACGATCCGACGGATCCCGCCTGGCACGACCGCGATCGCTTCGTGCTGTCGGCCGGTCACGGCTCGATGCTGATTTACGCGCTGCTGCACCTGACCGGCTACGAAAAGCCGACGCTGGACGACATCCGCAACTTCCGCCAGCTCGGCAGCCTGTGCGCCGGGCATCCCGAGAATTTCCTGATCCCGGCGATCGAGGCGACCACCGGTCCGCTCGGCCAGGGACTCGCGATGGCGGTCGGCATGGCGATCGCCGAACGCCATCTCAACGCCGGCTTCGGCGACGATCTCGTCGATCACAAGACCTGGGTGATCGCCGGCGACGGCTGTTTGATGGAGGGCGTCAACCACGAGGCGGCGGGGCTTGCCGGCCATCTCGGCCTCGGCCGGCTCAATGTCTTCTGGGACAACAACCATATCACGATCGACGGATCGACCGATCTGTCTACGTCCGAAGACATTCCGGCGCGGTACCGCGCTTATGGCTGGCACGTCGTCGCCTGCGACGGCCATGATTTCGACAGCATCCGCGCTGCGATCGCCGAAGCGGTCGCCGATCCGCGGCCGTCGCTGATCGCCTGCAAGACGATCATCGGCTGGGGCGCGCCCAACAAGATGGGCACATCGGCGACCCACGGCGCGGCGCTTGGCGTCGACGAGGTGGCGGCGGCGCGCAAGCATCTCGTCTGGGACAGCGAGCCGTTCGAGATCCCGCAGCCGATCATGGACGCCTGGCGTGAGGCCGGGCGCCGCGCGGCGCCGCTGCACGAGGAGTGGCGGGTCCGCCTCGCCGCGTCGTCGCAGCGCGAGGAATTCGTCCGCCGCATGGAAGGGCGGCTGCCGGCCGACACCGGCCTCGATGCGCATCTCGACGCACTCGCCGCCAATCCGCAGAAGATCGCGACCCGTAAGGCCTCCGAAATCGCGCTCGAGGCGATCAACGCGGCCTTGCCGGAAACGATCGGCGGCTCCGCCGATCTCACCGGCTCCAACAACACCAAGACCAAGAAGCAGGCGCCGCTCACCCGGGACGATTATTCCGGCCGCTACATCTACTACGGCATCCGCGAATTCGGCATGTCGGCGGCGATGAACGGCATGGCGCTGCACGGCGGCGTCATTCCCTATGGCGGCACCTTCCTGGTCTTCTCCGATTATTGCCGGCCGGCGATCCGGCTGGCCGCGCTGCAGCGGGCACGCTCGATCTTCGTGATGACCCACGATTCGATCGGCCTTGGCGAAGATGGCCCGACCCACCAGCCGGTCGAGCACGTCACCAGCCTGCGCATGATCCCGAACCTTGCCGTCTTCCGCCCGGCCGACGTCGTCGAGACCGCAGAATGCTGGGCCCTGTCGCTGGCTCGGCAGGACGGCCCCTCGCTGCTCGCCCTGACCCGGCAGAACCTGCCCCAGGTGCGGATCGAGCGGAGCGCCGAGAATCTGTGCGCACGCGGCGCCTATCGCCTCCGCGCTGCCGCGGCGCCGCGCCGGGTGGTGCTGGTTGCCACCGGATCGGAAGTCGAACTCGCGCTCAAGACCGCCGATGCCCTTGAAGGGCAGGGGATCGGTGCCGACGTTGTGTCGATGCCGTGCTGGTCATTGTTCGACGCCCAGGACGCCGCGTATCGCGCGGACGTGCTTCCGGCCGAGGTGCTGACCGTCTCGATCGAGGCCGGGACGACGCTCGGCTGGGAACATTATACGGGCCGCGACGGCATCCGCATCGGCCTCGACCGCTTCGGCGCTTCGGCTCCGGCCGAAGACCTTTTCCGCCGCTTCGGCTTCACCGTCGAAGCGATCGTGCCGCAAATCACCGCGGCACTCGAAACCAAGGGAGATCAATGACATGGCCATCAGAGTAGCGATCAACGGCTTCGGCCGCATCGGGCGGCTCGTCGCCCGCGCCATCCTCGAAAAGCCGGAAAGCGGTCTCGAGCTCGTCTCGATCAACGATCTCGCCGACGCCAAGTCGAACGCTCTGCTGTTCAAGCGCGACAGCGTGCACGGCACCTACAAGGGCGAGGTCCATGCCGAGGGCAACGACCTCATCATCGACGGCAAGCGCATCCACGTCACCGCCGAGCGCGATCCGGCCAAGCTGCCGCATGCCGCCAACCAGATCGACATCGCGCTGGAATGCACCGGCTTCTTCACGGACCGTGAGAAGGCCTCCGCCCATCTCACTGCCGGGGCGAAGAAAGTGCTGATCTCGGCGCCTGCGAAGGGCGTCGACCTCACCGTCGTGTTTGGGGTCAATGAGGACAAGATCGAGGCCGGTCACACGATCGTCTCCAATGCGTCGTGCACGACCAACTGCCTCGCGCCCGTGGCCAAGGTGCTGAACGACACGATCGGCATCGAGCGCGGCCTGATGACGACGATCCACAGCTACACCAACGATCAGAAGATCCTCGATCAGATCCATCCCGACATGCGCCGGGCGCGCGCTGCGGCGATGTCGATCATTCCCACCACCACCGGGGCCGCCCGCGCCGTCGGCGAAGTGCTTCCCGAACTGAAGGGCAAGCTGGACGGTTCGGCGATCCGCGTGCCGACCCCGAATGTCAGCCTGGTCGACCTGACCTTCACGCCGAAGCGCGACACCAGCGTCGAGGAAGTGAACGGCGTTCTCCGTGCGGCTGCCGAAGGCGCGCTCAAGGGCATATTGCAGTTCATCGAGGAGCCGCTGGTCTCGATCGACTTCAACCACGATCCGCACAGCTCGAGCGTCGACAGCCTCGAGACTGCGGTGCTCGAAGGCAAGCTCGTCCGCGTCGTCTCGTGGTACGACAATGAATGGGGCTTCTCGAACCGGATGGTCGACACGGCCAGCGCGATGGGCAAGCTGATCTGACTGACGAGGCGCCCGGCATTCCGGGCGCCTTTTTTCTGACTGGGATAAACGATCGATGACCTTCAAGACCCTGGACGACCTCGGCGACGTGACCGGCAAGCGCGTGCTGGTGCGCGTCGACCTCAACGTGCCGATGGCGGATCTGAAGGTCACCGACGACACCAGGCTGCGGGCGACCCTGCCGACGGTCACCGAACTCGCCGACCGCGGGGCGATCGTCCTGCTGCTGGCCCATTTTGGCCGCCCAAAAGGCGAGCAGCGCCCCGACATGTCGCTGTCGCTGGTCACCCGTGCCTATGAGGACGTCCTCGGCCGTCCGGTTCGCTTCATCGGCGATTGCCAGGGCGAACTCGCCGCCGCCAACATCGCCGACATGCAGGCGGGCGACGTCGCCATCCTCGAGAATACGCGCTTCCATGCGGGCGAGGAAAAGAACGATCCCGCGCTCGCCCGCGCCATCGCGGCGCTCGGCGATGTCTACGTCAACGACGCGTTCTCCGCGGCGCACCGCGCGCACAGCTCCACCGAGGCGATCGCCCATATTCTCCCGGCCTATGCGGGCCGGGCGATGGAGGCGGAGCTGAAGGCGCTGCAGAAGGCCTTGGGCGCGCCGGAGCGCCCGGTGGCGGCGGTGGTCGGCGGCGCCAAGGTTTCGACCAAATTGGAAGTGCTCCGCCATCTGGTCACCAGGGTCGATCATCTGATCATCGGCGGCGGCATGGCCAACACTTTCCTCGCTGCGCGCGGAGTCGCGGTCGGCAAGTCGCTGTGCGAGCATGATCTGACCGCCACCGCGCTCGAGATCCTCGACGCCGCCGACCGTGCCGATTGCACGGTGCATCTGCCCTACGATGTCGTGGTCGCAAAGGAGTTCGCCGCCAATCCGCCGTCGCTCCGCACCGTCAACGTCCATGAAGTCGCCGCTGACGAGATGATCCTCGACGTCGGTCCGGCCGCGGTGGAAGCACTCGCCGATGCGATCAAGACCTGCCGGACCCTGGTCTGGAACGGCCCGCTCGGCGCGTTCGAGACAATTCCGTTCGACGCTGCGACGGTGGCGCTGGCGCAGACCGCCGCCGCCCTGACCCAGAGCGGCGGCCTGGTCTCGGTCGCTGGCGGCGGCGACACGGTGGCGGCGCTCAATCATGCGGGCGTTGCCGACGACTTCACCTTCGTCTCGACCGCGGGGGGCGCCTTCCTCGAATGGATGGAAGGCAAGGAACTGCCTGGCGTCAAAGCGCTCGAGGCCTAATCACCGTCGAAACCGATAACCATTGGGGTAGAGAGATGAGCATCACACCGACCGTCAAGGCGATCCTCGACAAGTACGAGAGCGACAATCCCGGCGTGAAGACCAACCTCGCGCGGATCCTGATGCAGGGTCGGCTCGGCGGCACCGGCAAGCTCATCATCCTGCCCGTCGACCAGGGCTTCGAGCATGGGCCGGCCCGCAGCTTCTCGGTCAATCCGGCCGCTTACGATCCTCATTATCATTACCAGCTCGCGATCGATGCCGGCCTGTCGGCCTATGCTGCCCCGCTCGGACCGCTGGAGGCGGGCGCCGCCACCTTCGCCGGTCAGATTCCGACCATCCTCAAGGTCAACAGCTCGAACAGCTGGGCGACCTCGATCGATCAGGCGGTCACCGGCACCGTCGACGATGCGCTCCGGCTCGGCTGCGCGGCGATCGGCTTCACCATCTATCCGGGCTCCGACAACATCTTCGAGATGATGGAGGAGATCCGCGAGATGTCGGCGGAGGCCAAGGCGGTCGGCATCGCCACCGTGATCTGGTCCTACCCGCGCGGCGGCAAGCTGTCGAAGGACGGCGAGCTCGCGCTCGACGTCGGCGCCTATGCCGCGCACATGGCCGCTCTGCTCGGCGCTCACATCATCAAGGTCAAGCTGCCGAGCGCCCATATCGAGCAGAAGGACGCCAAGCCGATGTACGAGGGCAGCGACTGGTCGGCGCAGGCCGATCGGGTCCGCCACGTCGTCCAGAGCTGCTTCGCCGGCCGCCGCATCGTCGTCTTCTCCGGGGGGGCCGCCAAGGGTGCCGACGCCGTCTACCAGGATGCCCGCGATATCAGAGACGGCGGCGGAAACGGCTCGATCATCGGCCGCAACACTTTCCAGCGCCCGCGCGACGAAGCGCTGGCGATGCTCGACAAGCTGGTCGGGATCTACAAGGGCGCGGAATAAGGGACGGGGCGCGACGCTTGACCATCATCCCAGCGAAAGCTGGGATCTCCCGGCGTGAAAGGCGCGGCGCTTTCACATGCTCCGCGCGTACTTTCCCTCAGATCCCAGCTTTCGCTTCGATGACGCTTTAGGCACGCGAGCCGATGCTGACCCAATTCCTCGCGCGGCAGTTCGCCCGTCCCTCGGGCCTGCTCGGCCGCGTCTGGATAGCACCTTGGCTCGACCGCATCAGCGCCGGCATGAATCGGCTCGCGCTCGCCCAACTTGCCCCGCAGTGCGACGAGACCATCCTCGAGATCGGTTTCGGCGGCGGGGCGCTGCTGGACGTCATCCTTGCGGCGACCGCTGGCGACGTTCACGCGGCGGATATTTCCGCCGTCGCGCTGGCCCGCGCCCGGCGCCGCTTCCGGCGGCACGGCGCGCGCCTGCACCTGATCCAGACCTCGCCAGAACGCCTGCCGCTGCCGGACGCCGCGATCGACAAGGCGGTGAGCGTCAACAGCCTTTATTTCTGGCCCGATCTCGACGCCGCGCTGGCGGAACTCGCCCGGGTGGTCCGTCCCCGGGGCCTCCTCATCCTCTGCTTCGAACCGCCGGAGGAGCTGCGCAAATGGCCCGGTCACGTTCATGGCTTCAAAGCCTATGACGCAGCGGAGATCGTCGCTCGCGCGGCCGCGTTCGAGCTCGTCGGCTGTGTCGCCGTCCGCGGCCGCAAGCCCGATCGCTTTCTCTGCTTGAGCCTGATGCGCCGCGCTGACACAGAGGGGCATGATTGAAGACGAACTCGATCCCGGCTTCGCCGAGCTCTTCGACCCGCAGGATCGCGCGCCCTGCGAACTCTACCTGATCTCGCCGCTGGACGTCGGCAGCGACTTCGCCGATCGGCTCGCGGCGGCGCTCGACGCCGGCCCGGTCGCCGCCTTCCAGCTGCGGATCAAAGGGCCGGACGAGCATACGATCGCCCGTGCGGCCGAGCCGCTGATGAAGATCTGCGCCGACCGCGAGGTCGCCTTCATCGTCAATGACAGCATGAGCCTGGCCAAAAGGCTCGGCGCCGACGGCGTTCATCTGGGGCAGGGGGACGGCGATCCGCGCGACGCGCGCGCATTGCTCGGCCCCAATGCCCAGATCGGCGTCACCTGCCACGACAGCCGCCATCTGGCGATGGAAGCGGGCGAGGCGGGCGCCGATTACGTCGCCTTCGGTGCCTTCTTCCCGACCGCGACCAAGGAGACGACCCATCGGCCGGATCCGTCGATCCTCTCCTGGTGGTCGCGGCTGTTCGAGATGCCCTGCGTGGCGATCGGCGGAGTGACCCCCGCCAATGGCAGGATATTGGTCGATGCCGGCGCCGATTTCCTGGCGGTGTGCAATGCGGTCTGGGGCCATGAGCAGGGTCCGGCCGCCGCGATCGCGGAATTTCAGGGGATCCTTGCCCGCTGAGCGCGCTCGTGCGGCCGAGCCCGCTTCACCGGAGTGCCTGGCCGACCATGGCGCGCAGGGTCAGTGCGTCGTGGATGGCATGGGCGTCGATGTCGTTGTTGAAATAGCACCAGACGTCGCGGCCGCCACGCGCCTGCGCCACCAGCCAGTCGGTCCAGGCGAGCAGGCCCTCGTCCGAATAGCGGCCCCAATATTTGCCTTCGCCGCCATGGAAGCGGACATAGGCGATCGGGCCCGAGGCCCAGCGCGGCGTTGCCGAGCCGGGCATGTCGTGGGCGCAGAAGGCGATGCCGTGCCGGTCGAGAAGCGCGAGCACCTCCTCATTGATCCAGCTTTTCTCCCGAAACTCGAAGACATGGACGAGGTCGCGCGGAAGCAGTGCGATGAACTGCTCGAGCCGTTCCCGGTTGAACGCCCAGCGCGGCGGCAATTGGTAGAGGATCGGCCCGATCGCGGCACCGAGGTTGCGGGCCCGGCCCAGAAACTCCTCAACGGGCTCCGCGCAGTCCTTGAGCTTCTTCATATGGGTGATGAAGCGCGGCGCCTTTACCGAATAGCGGAAGTCCGCCGGCGCCTGATCGCGCCATTTGGTGAAGCTTTCGGGCTTCGGCAGATGGTAGAAGGAGGTGTTGAGCTCGACCGTCTCGAACGTCTCGGCGTAAAAGCCGAACCACAGCCGCTGCGCGAGCTTGGCGGGGTAGAAACGCTCCCGCCAATGGCGGTAGATCCAGCCCGAGCAGCCGATGCGGATGGTTCCGGTCATTAGCGTCTCGAAACGGAACGGCGACGAAATCGTTGCGGCTCCGGAGGAGAGAATATGCGTCGCTTCGGATTGCTCGCCGTCATCGTCGTCACCGCCCTGATCAGCTGCGCCGTTACCAGCGCCTTCTGGCTGATCGCGTTCAACCGCGGTCCGGTTCCCGCCGGGTCCCCGATCGCGGCGCCGCCGCCGCCGGTAGCAACGCCCAAAGCCGATCTCGAGCTCGGGCCGACCGGGCTCGCCATCCCGGTTGCAGGGATCAAGGCCAGCCAGCTTGCCGATACCTATTCCCAGTCCCGGGCCGGCGGTGCCCGGGTGCACAATGCCATAGATATCATGGCGCCGGCCGGCACGCCGGTCGTCGCGGCGGCGCCGGGAACGGTCGAGAAACTGTTCTTCAGCGATGGCGGCGGCGGCATCACCGCTTATGTCCGTTCGGCCGACAAGGCGTGGACCTTCTATTATGCTCATCTGCAGGCCTATGCGCCGGGGCTGCACGAAGGGCAGGCGGTGAAGCAGGGCGATGCGATCGGCCTGGTCGGCTCCACCGGAAACGCCAATCCGGCCGGCCCGCACCTTCATTTCGCGATCAACCGGATGGCGGCAGGCGAGGATTGGCACGAGGGCACCCCGATCAACCCCTATCCGCTGCTTGCCGGAAACGGGCCCCGCCGCTAAAGCCGCCGCGGCTCTTTTCCAACTTGTGAGACACCCATGAAGATCAGCGGCGTGGACATTCGTCCCGGCAACATCATCGAATATGAAGGCGGCATCTGGCGCGCTGTGAAGATCCAGCACACCCAGCCCGGCAAGGGCGGCGCCTATATGCAGGTCGAGATGAAGAATCTCATCGACGGCCGCAAGAACAACGTTCGCTTCCGTTCGGCCGAGACGGTGGAGCGGGTCCGCCTCGACACCAAGGACTTCCAGTTCCTGTTCCGCGACGGCGACATGCTGACCTTCATGGACAAGGAAAGCTACGAGCAGATCACCCTGCCGGCCGACCTGCTCGGCGACGCCGCCGCCTTTCTGCAGGACGGCATGGACGTGGTCATGGAATTGTACGACGAGCGCCCGATCAGTGTCCAGCTGCCCGACACGATCGAAGCGACGATCGTCGAGGCCGATGCGGTGGTGAAGGGCCAGACCGCATCCTCCTCCTACAAGCCGGCCGTGCTCGACAATGGTGTTCGCGTGATGGTCCCGCCGCACATCGGCGCAGGCACCCGCATCGTCGTCGACGTCTACGAGCGCACCTACGTGCGCCGCGCGGATTGAACGGCGCCTCTCCCCTTGAGGGGAGAGGAAAGCGAGCGAAGCGAGCAAGGAGAGGGGGCGTTGGTGAGGGATGCGTGCCTTCGAAGGTCGACGTCACCTCCCGACTCCCCCTCTCCCTACCCTCTCCCCTGAAGGGGAGAGGAGCTGAGGGAGGAAGCACCAATGCCCCTGATCGTCGAGAATCCCGCCGACTATCGCGCCGACCGCGCCTGGGGCGCGCTCGACCTCGCCGAGGTGGAGGGCGCGACCGCCCGGCTCCACTGGACGGACTCCGATTACCAATGGCACGTCAACGACGGCACCGAAGTGTTTGCGGTGCTGTCCGGCACGGTCATGATGCATTACAAGGCGGATGGCGCCGAAAAGGCCGTTCGCCTGGAACCGGGAGCGATCTTCGTCGCTCACATCGGCGAGGAACATGTTGCGCGCCCGCAAGGTGAAGCGCGGATCCTCGTCATCGAGAAAAAAGGCAGTATCTGATGGTTTCCCACTCCGGCCTGATCACCGTCATGCAGCGCGCCGCGCGCAAGGCCGCGCCCAAGCTGCGCCGCGATTTCGGTGAGGTCGAGCAGCTCCAGGTCAGCCGCAAGGGGCCGGCCGACTTCGTGTCGATGGCGGACAAGAATGCCGAGCAGACGATCGTCGACGAGCTTCGCCACGCCCGTCCCGATTGGGGACTGATGCTGGAGGAAGGCGGGACGATCGAAGGCGATCCGGACAAGCCCCGCTTCATCGTCGATCCGATCGACGGCACGAGCAACTTCCTCCACGGCATTCCCCATTTCGCGATCTCGATCGCGGTCGAGGATCCGCGCGGCGCCGGCGGACGGCCCGAAATCACCCAGGCGCTCGTCTACCAGCCGCTCACCGACGAGAGCTTCTGGGCCGAAAAGGGTAGGGGCACCTGGCTCAACGAGCGCCGGCTGCGAGTCTCCTCGCGCCGCGACCTTGCCGACTCGCTGATCGCGACCGGCATTCCCTTCTTCGGCCATGGCCAGCTGCCGCGCTTCCAGCGTGTGCTCGAAGCGGTGGCGCCCAATGTTGCCGGCATTCGCCGCAACGGTTCGGCCGCGCTCGATCTCGCCTGGGTCGCGGCCGGCCGCTTCGACGGCTTCTGGGAGGAAGATCTCCAATATTGGGATCTCGCCGCCGGCATCCTGCTGGTGCGCGAGGCGGGCGGCTTTGTCACGGATTTCCGCGGCAGCGAGGCCGGCCTCGCCAAGGGGCAGGTGCTGGCCGCCAATGACCAGCTTCACTCCAAGCTGCACCGCCTCGTCGCCGGAGCGCTTCGGGCCTGATCCGCGTCGCGGCCTGAATCAAGGATGAGAGCATGATCGGATCATGCTCTCGGTCCCGGCGGCCGGGTCACTCGTCGTAGCCGATATGCTCCTCGAACTGGTCGAGCACGCTGGTCCAATATTCGAGATTGTCGGCGAACAGCGCCTTCGAAATGCCGCCATCGTCGAGATCGAGGTCCATCTGGATGATCGGATCGCCTTCTTCGTCGACATAGGCCCGCCCGAAGCGCTGGGACTTGTTCCAGGCATTGATCTTGTCGAGCGGGATCGCCGCGTCGAGATCGTAGCCCGAGTGGAACTGAACGGTCGCGCAGTTCTTGTGATCGGTGCAATTGTAGAAGAGGATCTTGAACGTACTGCCGTCATGCTTGCTGGTGATGATCGGATCGCCGGCGCCGTCGGTATCCAGGGTCGCCGGAAATTCGGCCTGCGTCAGGGCACTGACGATGCTGCCCGGATCGCGCGCCTGGATCATCTGGGCAGCGGCCGGAGAGGCCCCGATCCCAGCCGCGAGCAGCAGCGTCAGAAGCTTGGTTTTCATTGCGATTTCCCCCCTGTTCGAAGGCGCAAGGCTGTCCTTTGGGTGAGAAGCTGTCAATGGGGGTGAAGAGTGTTGCGGTGCTCCGATCCCTGTCCTAGAAGCCGCCGCAACCTAGCCCCCTGGAGAGTCTCGATGGCGTCCACCGCCGCCGAATATCTGCCCATCCTGCTGTTCCTCGCCGTCGCCCTGGCGCTGTCGCTCAGCTTCGTCGTTCTTCCGATGATGGTGTCGAAGCTGACCGGCTCCGCCAACCCGTATCCGGACAAGCTCGCCGAATATGAATGCGGCTTCCCGGCGTTCGAGGACAGCCGTGCCCAGTTCGACGTCCGCTTCTATCTGGTCGCGATCCTGTTCATTATCTTCGATCTCGAAGCCGCCTTCCTGTTTCCCTGGGCGGTCTCGCTCGGGTCGATCGGAATCGCCGGCTGGGCCGCGATGATGCTGTTCCTCGCTGAGCTGACGCTCGGCTTCATCTATGCTTGGAAGAAGGGCGCGCTCGAATGGGAGTGATCCTCGACCCGCGCCACGAGAACGCCCGTCCGGCCGATCTCCAGCAGCCGGACCCGAAGTTCTTCAACGAGCTCCAGTCGGAAGTCTCCGACAAGGGCTTTCTCGTCACGTCGACCGAGGATCTGTTCCAATGGGCCCGCACCGGCTCCTTGTGGTGGATGACGTTCGGCCTGGCCTGCTGCGCGGTGGAGATGATCCACGCCAACATGCCGCGCTACGACCTGGAACGCTTCGGAGTCGCGCCCCGCGCGTCGCCGCGCCAGTCGGACGTGATGATCGTCGCCGGCACCTTGTGCAACAAGATGGCGCCGGCTCTGCGCCGGGTCTACGATCAGATGTCGGAGCCGCGCTACGTCATCTCGATGGGCAGCTGCGCCAATGGCGGCGGCTATTATCATTACAGCTACTCGGTGGTCCGCGGCTGCGACCGTATCGTTCCGGTCGACATCTACGTGCCTGGCTGCCCGCCGACCGCGGAAGCCCTCCTGTACGGCGTGATGCAGCTGCAGCGGAAGATCCGCCGCGTCGGCACGATCGAGCGTTGAGCGCATGAACAATTCCGCCCCCCGTATCGCGCCCAGAGACGGCATCATCGAAGAGGTCACGGCCGCGATCGGCGATGCTCTGATCGAAGCCAGGGATGCCGTTCAGGAAGTCTCGCTGACGGTCGCCCGCGATCGCATCGTCGAGGTCTGCACGACCTTACGCGACCGCTTCGCCTATCAGCAGTTGATGGAGATTGCCGGCGCCGATTATCCGAGCCGCGAGGAGCGGTTCGACGTCGTCTACCATCTGCTGTCGGTGACGAAGAACCACCGCATCCGAGTCCGGGTTACCACCGACGAGGACAAGCCGGTGCCGTCCGTCACCGGTGTGTGGCCGGTGGCAGGCTGGCTCGAGCGCGAAGTGTTCGACATGTACGGGGTGATCTTCGAGGGCAATAACGACCTTCGCCGGATCCTCACCGATTACGGCTTCCGTGGCCATCCGTTCCGCAAGGACTTCCCGCTCTCGGGTTACGTCGAGCTGCGTTATTCGGAAGAGCAGAAGAGGGTGGTCTACGAGCCGGTGCGCCTGCCCCAGGATTTCCGCGCGTTCGATTTCCTCAGCCCGTGGGAAGGCGCGGCCTACATCCTGCCGGGTGACGAAAAGGCACCGGAAGCGCCGGGCGCCCCGACCCCGCTCAAGGCGGACGAGATCAAGAAATGACCATCGCTTCCCCCGAAATGTCGCGTTCGCAGGAGATCGCCCGTTCCGGCGCGACCGAGAGCAAGATCGCGAACTACACGATCAATTTCGGCCCGCAGCATCCGGCCGCGCACGGCGTTCTCCGCCTGGTGCTGGAGCTGGATGGAGAGATCGTCGAGCGCGTCGATCCCCACGTCGGGCTGCTTCACCGCGGCACCGAGAAATTGTGCGAGAACAAGACCTACATCCAGTCGATCCCCTATATGGACCGGCTCGATTACGTCTCGCCGATGTGCATGGAGCACAGTTATGTGCTCGCGATCGAGAAGCTGCTCGGGCTCGAAGTGCCGCTGCGTGCGCAATATCTGCGCACGTTCTTCGCGGAGCTGACGCGGGTCTCCAATCACCTGCTCAACATCGGCAGCCACGTCATGGACGTCGGCGCGATGACTCCGAACTTGTGGCTGTTCGAGCCGCGCGAAGACATCATGAACTTCTACGAGCGGGCGTCCGGGGCGCGGATGCACGCCAATTATTTCCGCCCGGGCGGAGTCCACCAGGACGTGCCGGCCGGCTTCCTGGAAGAGGTGGACGTCTGGCTCGACAAGGGCCTGATGCCGATCTTCGAGGATGCGATCAGCCTGGTCGCCGACAACCGCATCTTCAAGCAGCGCAACGTCGACATCTCAATCGTGTCCAAGGAAGATGCGCTCGCCTGGGGCTTCTCCGGGCCGATGATCCGGGCCGCGGGCATCCCGTGGGATCTCCGCAAATCGCAGCCTTACGATGCCTATGACCGGGTCGAGTTCGACATTCCGGTCGGCACCAAGGGCGATTGCTACGACCGGCTGATGGTGCGGGTCGAGGAGGTCCGCCAGTCGGTACGGATCATGAAGCAGTGCATCCGCGACATGCCGGAAGGCCCGATCGCCTCGCTCGACCGCAAGGTGGTTCCGCCCAAGCGCGCCGAGATGAAGCAGTCGATGGAATCGCTCATCCATCACTTCAAGCTCTACACCGAGGGCTTCCACGTTCCCGCCGGCGAAGTTTATGTCGCCACCGAAAGCCCCAAGGGCGAGTTCGGCATCTATCTGGTCTCGGACGGCACCAACAAGCCGTACCGGGTCAAGATGCGTCCGACGGGGTTCAGCCACCTCCAGGCCATGGATTTCATGAGCAAGGGACATATGCTCGCCGACGTCACCGCCATTCTCGGCTCGCTCGACATCGTCTTCGGGGAGATCGACCGCTGATGGCCGACATTCTGCCCACCGCCATCGACATGGACGAAGTCCGCGCCCGCTGGGGCGGGTTCGCCTGGACCGAGGAGAATAGCGCCAAGGCGAAGACCGTCGTCGGCCGCTACCCGCCGGGGCGCCAGCACAGCGCGATCATCCCCTTGCTCGATCTTGCCCAGCGTCAGGTCGGCGCCGAGACGCAGACGCAGGGCTGGTTGCCCGTGCCGGTGATCGAATATGTCGCCGCCTATCTCGATATGCCCTACATCCGGGCGTACGAGGTCGCGACCTTCTACACCATGTTCAACCTGCGCCCGGTCGGCCGCTACCATCTCCAGGTCTGCGGCACGACGCCGTGCATGCTGCGCGGCTCGGACGACGTCTTCGCCGCCTGCAAGGCCAAGGGCCTGAGCAAGGGGCAGACGTCGGCGGATGGGCTGTTTACCCTGAACGAGGTCGAGTGCCTCGGCGCCTGCGCCAACGCGCCGATGGTGCAGATCAACGACGACAATTACGAAGACCTGACCTTCGAGACGATGACCGCCTTGCTCGAGGCGCTCGCCCGCGGCGAGACTCCGAAGCCAGGCCCGCAGGGCGTCGACCGCCGCACCAGCGATCCGGAAGGTGGGCCGACCACCTTGAAGGAGATGGTCCACGAAAATCATGATTACCGGGAGAAGGCGGAATGACGATCAATCCGCTGGCCGATAAGGACCGCATCTTCACCAACCTCTACGGCTTTCAGGATTGGGGCCTGAAGGGCGCGCAGGCGCGCGGCGACTGGGACAATACTGCCAGGCTTATGCAGATCGGCCAGGATGCGATCATCGACGAGATCAAGGCGTCCGGCCTTCGCGGCCGCGGCGGTGCCGGCTTCCCGACCGGCATGAAGTGGAGCTTCATGCCCAAGGAGCCGACCCCCGGCCGCCCCAACTTCCTGGTGATCAACGCCGACGAATCCGAGCCGGGATCGTGCAAGGACCGCGAGATCATTCGCCACGATCCGCATAAGCTCATCGAAGGCGCGCTGATCGCCGGCTTCGCGATGCGTGCGCGTGCGGCCTATATCTACATTCGCGGCGAGTTCATCCGCGAGGCGGAGACGTTGTTCGCGGCGGTTCAGCAGGCCTATGACGCCGGCCTGCTCGGCAAGAACGCCGCGGGCTCCGGCTACGATTTCGACGTCTTCGTTCACCGCGGGGCAGGCGCCTATATCTGCGGCGAAGAAACGGCGATGCTCGAGAGCCTGGAGGGCAAGAAGGGCATGCCGCGCCTGAAGCCGCCATTCCCGGCCGGCGCCGGCCTCTACGGCTGCCCGACCACGGTCAACAACGTCGAGTCGATCGCGGTCACGCCGACCATCCTTCGCCGCGGCGCCGCCTGGTTCAAGAGCTTCGGCCGCGAGAAGAACGAGGGTACCAAGCTCTTCCAGATCTCCGGCCACGTGAACAAGCCGTGCGTCGTCGAAGAGACGATGTCGATCTCGTTCCGCGAGCTGATCGACCGCCACGCCGGCGGGATCCGCGGCGGCTGGGACAATCTGCTGGCGGTGATCCCGGGCGGATCGTCGGTGCCGCTTGTGCCGGCCTCGGAAATCATCGATGCGCCGATGGATTTCGACGCCCTGCGCGATCTCAAGTCCGGCCTCGGCACCGCCGCCGTGATCGTGATGGACAAGTCCACCGACGTCGTCCGCGCGATCGCCCGCCTCAGCTACTTCTACAAGCATGAGAGCTGCGGCCAGTGCACGCCGTGCCGCGAGGGCACCGGCTGGATGTGGCGGGTGATGGAGCGGCTGGTCGAAGGCAATGCCGACATCGGCGAGATCGACATGCTCTGGGACGTCACCAAGCAGGTCGAAGGTCACACCATCTGCGCCCTTGGCGACGCCGCGGCGTGGCCGATCCAGGGCCTGATCCGGCATTTCCGTCCCGAGCTCGAGCGCCGCATCGTCGAGCGGCAGGGCCAGTTGGAAGCCGCTGAGTGAAACGGGCGCGGCCCTTCTTCTTGCTCGCGCTCGGCGGGATGCTCGCGGCCACGTCCTCGCCCGGCGTCGCGCAGCGTCTCGGCACGCGCATCGGCCGCGATGCCGAGCAGAAGGATGGTCCCGTCATCATTCGGCAAATCGCCGACTGCGTCGTTGCGCGGCAGCCGGCATTCGTACGCAGCTGGCTGGGGATGCTTCCAGGCACCGCGGCGGAGCGAGAGCTGATCACGGACATGACTGAAGACATGTCGACCTGCCTGGACTCACCCGCGTTGGTCATGGACGGCAAGCAGATCGGATTTAAGCCCAGGACTTTGCGCCGTCCCGTTGCGCTCGCCTTGGTCCGCAAGGAAGTCAAGACGGCCGACCAGCAGGCGCCCGCGAAAGATCTCTCACCCTGGTTTGCAGCAGCGGTTGCGGCGCTTCCGGCCGGAGAAAAGCTCGACACGACGTCGATCGCATTGCAGGATTTCGGACACTGCATCGCGACCAGCGCCTGGGCCGACACGGTTGCCTTGCTTGCGTCCGAGCCTGACAGTCCGGCCGAACGGGGAGCGATTGCGCGGCTGAAACCGGCGCTTGGGCCTTGCCTGACCGCCGATGTGAAGCTTTCGCTTACAATTCCCACCATCCGCGAAGTTGTCGCGGAACCGGTTCATCACATTCTGTCCGACGCGCCCGCGCTTGCGGTCGCCACGCAGCGATAACGAGAACAGCATGCCCAAGGTCAAAGTCGACGGCGTAGAGATCGAGGTTCCGCAGGGCGCGACCGTCCTGCAGGCATGCGAGCTCGCCGGTAAGGAAATTCCGCGCTTCTGCTACCACGAGCGCCTGTCGATCGCCGGCAATTGCCGGATGTGTCTCGTCGAGGTGAAGCCTGGGCCGCCCAAGCCGCAGGCCTCGTGCGCGCTTCCAGCCGCGGAAGGCCAGGAAATCTCGACCATGACCCCGCTCGTCAAGAAGGCGCGCGAAGGGGTGATGGAGTTCCTGCTGATCAACCACCCGCTGGATTGCCCGATCTGCGATCAGGGCGGCGAGTGCGATCTTCAGGATCAGTCGATCGCTTATGGCCGCGGCCACTCGCGCTTCCACGAGAACAAGCGCGCGGTGACCGAGAAATATATGGGTCCCGTGGTCAAGACGGTGATGACGCGCTGCATCCAGTGCACGCGCTGCGTCCGCTTTGCCGAGGAAGTTGCCGGGGTCGAGGAGATCGGCGCGATCAATCGCGGCGAGAATATGCAGATCACGTCCTATCTCGAAGGTGCGGTCACCTCCGAGCTTTCGGGCAATGTCGTCGATCTCTGCCCGGTCGGCGCATTGGTCTCCAAGCCCTACAGCTTTGAGGCGCGTCCCTGGGAGCTGCGCAAGACCCCGGGCATCGACGTGATGGACGCGGTCGGCACCAACATCCGCATCGATCACCGCTTCCGCGAGGTCATGCGCGCGCTTCCGCGCCTCAACGAGGACGTCAACGAGGAGTGGGCGCACGACAAGACCCGGCACGCGGTCGACGGCCTGCTCCGCCGCCGGCTCGACCGGCCCTGGATCCGGCGTGAGGGCAAGCTGCAGCCGGCGACCTGGGCCGAGGCGTTCCAGACGATCGCCGCACGGCTCGAGGGCGCAACCGGCGATCAGGTCGCGGCCATTGCCGGCGATCTCCAGGATCTGGAATCGATCTACGCGCTGAAGCAGCTGCTCCGCGCCTACGGCTCCACCCTGCACGAGAGCCGCCAGGACGGCGCCAGGTTCGATGTTTCGAACCCTGCCGCCTATCGCTTCAACGCCACCATCGGCGGCATCGAGGCGGCGCCGGCGATCCTGCTGATCGGCACCAATCCGCGCTGGGAAGCGCCGCTGGTCAACACCCGCATCCGCAAGGCGATCAAGGCCGGCGCGAAGGTGTTCCGCATCGGACCGCCGGTGGACCTCACTTACCCGGTCATCGATCTCGGCAGCGATCTCTCCGCGCTCGGCAATCTGCCGCAGGATGTTCGCGACGCTTTCTCTGGCAAGGAGAATGCGGCGGTCATCGTCGGCATGGGCGCGCTGGTCCATGAGGGCGCTTATGAAGCCGCGCGCGCCGCGGCCGCCGCGTTCGGCGCCAGCTTCAACGTCCTCCACACGGCAGCGGCGCGCGTCGGTGCGCTCGACCTCGGCTTCGCCACCGACGGTGGCATCGAGACGCTCCGGGCGCGGGCAGGGGCGCTCAAGGCCCTGTTCCTGCTCGGGGCGGACGAACTCGACACCGAGGCGTTCGCAGACACCTTCACGATCTACATCGGCACGCACGGCGATCGCGGCGTTCGCCACGCCGACGTGATCCTGCCGTCCGCCGCCTACACCGAGAAGCACGGCACCTACGTGAATCTGGAAGGGCGGGTGCAGTTTTCGGAGTTCGCGGTGCACGCGCCGGGAGAGGCACGCGAGGATTGGACGATCCTGCGGGCGCTGTCGGACGTCGTCGGCAAGACCCTGCCGTTCGATGATCTCGGCCAGCTCCGTGCCGCGATGGCGGCCGAGTTCCCGCATCTCGGCCAGCCCGGGCTCACCGTCTTTCCGGGAAGCGCCGGCGGCGGCGGGGAGGGCGGGGCTTCGGTCTCCGGCGAGATTGTCTACCCGATCGAGGACTTCTACCTCACCAATCCGATCGCACGCTCCTCGCCGACGATGCAGCGCTGCTCCGCCGAGATCCTGCACGGCCAGGTGTTCGAGGAGGCGGCGGAATGATCGAACACGCTATGATGTCTACCCGTGATCCCTGCGAAGGCCGGAATCTCGTGGAGACCGCCCCGACTTCTTGTCCTGAGATCCCGGCCTTCGGGCACCCATCGAAGTATGACTTCGATGGGACCCGCGCCGGGATGACGGAGTAAATAATGACCGCTTGGTTCCAGGGTTTTCTCGGCTACGGCTTCGGCTGGTTCGTCGCGACCCTCATCTTCGTTCTGCTGATCGCACTGCCGCTGATGCTGGCGGTGGCGATGATCATCTATGCCGATCGCAAAATCTGGGCGGCGATGGCACTGCGTCGCGGCCCCAACGTGGTCGGGCCGTTCGGCCTGCTGCAGAGCTTCGCCGACGGGCTCAAGGTCTTCCTCAAAGAGACGATCATCCCGTCCGGAGCCAATCGCGGCCTGTTCATCATCGCGCCGATCCTCACCTTCACGGTGGCGCTGATCGGCTGGGCGGTGGTGCCGTTCGGCGACGGCATGGTGCTCGCCGACATCAATGTCGGCCTGCTCTACCTGCTCGCGGTGTCGTCGCTCGGCGTCTACGGCGTGATCATCGCGGGATGGGCGTCCAATTCCAAATACCCCTTCTACTCGGCGCTTCGCGCGGCCGCGCAGATGGTGAGCTATGAGGTCTCGGTCGGCTTCGTCCTCATTCCGGTGATCCTGTGGACAGGTTCGTTCAACCTGTCCGACGTGATCGAGGCGCAGCGCAGCCACGTCTTCTTCCTGAACGGCTTCGCCTTCAATCCTCTGCTGTTCCCGCTGTCGATCATCTTCCTCATCTCGGCAATGGCGGAAACGGCGCGTGCACCGTTCGATCTTACCGAGGCGGAATCGGAGCTCGTTGCCGGCTACCAGACCGAATATAGCTCGATGAGCTTCGCGCTCTTCTGGCTCGGCGAATATGGCAACGTGCTGCTGATGTGCGGCATGACCGCAGTGCTGTTCTGGGGCGGCTGGCTGCCGCCGGTGGACTGGGCGCCGCTTTACTACGTGCCCGGGATCATCTGGTTCTTCGCCAAGATCCTGTTCTTCTTCTTCGTGTTCAGCTGGGTGAAGGCGACCGTGCCGCGGTTCCGCTACGATCAGCTGATGCGGCTGGGCTGGAAGATCTTCCTGCCGATCTCCCTGCTGTGGGTGTTCCTGGTCTCGGGCTACCTGCTTGCCACCAAGGCGCAATGCCCGACCGACGCCGGCGTGCTCGCGTCGATCCGCACCGATAGCGAAGCCGATCGCTACATGCCGTCCTGCCGCAGCCACATGCCGAACCTTGGAGGCCGCGACCGCGCGGCCGGAGATCGCTGATGATCGCCCACTACATCAAGTCGTTCACGCTCTGGGAGTTCGTGAAGGCGCATTGGTTGACCTTGAAGTATTTCTTCAAGCCCAAGGCGACGATCAACTATCCGTTCGAGAAGAACCCGATCAGCCCGCGCTTTCGCGGCGAGCATGCGCTTCGGCGCTACCCCAATGGCGAGGAACGCTGCATTGCCTGCAAGCTCTGCGAGGCGGTCTGCCCGGCATTGGCGATCACCATCGAGTCCGAACCGCGCGAGGACGGCAGCCGTCGCACCACCCGCTACGACATCGACATGGTGAAGTGCATCTATTGCGGCCTCTGCCAGGAGGCCTGCCCGGTCGACGCCATCGTCGAGGGACCCAATTTCGAATTCGCGGTCGAGAGCCGCGAGGAGCTTCTCTACGACAAGGCGAAGCTGCTCGAGAACGGCGACAAGTGGGAGCGGGCACTGGCCGCGAACCTTGCCGCCGATGCACCCTACCGCTAATCCGCCCCCGAATCTGAAGGGCCCGACAAGAACGTGATCCAAGCCTTCGCCTTTTACCTGTTCGCGGCGATCGTCATCGCCAGCGGGGTGCTGACGATCGGCGCCAGGAATCCGGTCCACAGCGTGCTGTGGCTGATCCTGGCCTTCTTCAACGCCGCCGGGCTCTTCCTCATCCTCGGGGCCGAGTTCATCGCGATGCTGCTCGTCATCGTCTATGTCGGCGCGGTCGCGGTGCTGTTCCTGTTTGTCGTGATGATGCTCGACGTCGACTTCGCCGAGCTTCGCGCCGGCATCGCCCGCTACTGGCCGTTTGCAACGCTGCTGGCCTTGGTGCTGCTCGCCGAGATCGTGTTCGCGCTCGCCGCCTGGAATGCCGGGACGATCGTCGCGCCGAGGGCCTCGCCGACAGTGCAGGACGTGTCGAACGTCGAGCTGCTCGGACGGGCGCTGTACACGCGCTATCTCTACATCTTCGAAGCCGCCGGCTTGGTGCTGCTCGTGGCGATGATCGGCGCGATCGTGCTCACCCACCGCGAGCGCAGCGACGTTCGCCCGCAACGCGTGTCGGATCAGGTCCGCCGCCGTCCCGAGGATGCGGTCGTCAACATGCAGCCGGGTGTCGGCCAGGGAGTGGAGCTGTGATCGGCCATATTCTGGAGGGATGCCGATCATGATCGGCCTAGGCCATTACCTCACCGTCGGCGCGATCCTGTTCGTGCTCGGCGTGTTCGGGATCTTCATCAATCGCAAGAACGTGATCGTCATTCTGATGGCGATCGAGCTGATCCTGCTGTCGGTGAACATCAACCTCGTCGCCTTCTCCGCCTTTCTCGGCGACATGGTCGGCCAGGTGTTCGCAATGTTCGTGCTCACCGTCGCGGCGGGCGAAGCGGCGATCGGCCTCGCCATTCTGGTCATCTATTTCCGCGGTCGCGGCACCATCGCCGTCGACGACATCAATCAGATGAAGGGCTGATCAAGAAGTGCAAATCCAGCTCCTCGTCTTTCTGCCCTTGCTCGCCGCGATCGTCGCGGGTCTCGGCAATCGCTTCATCGGCAGTACCGCCGCGAAGCTCGTCACCACGGGCGCGCTGTTCGCTTCGTGTGCGCTGGCCTGGCCGATTTTCATCGCCTTCCTGGCCGGCACGGCCGAGCCGGGCGTCCACCCGGTGCTTTCCTGGATCCATTCGGGCGATCTCAACGTCAATTGGTCGCTGCGCGTCGATGCGCTGACCTCGGTGATGCTGGTGGTGGTGACGACCGTCTCGGCGCTCGTTCACCTCTACAGCTGGGGCTATATGGCGGAGGATCCGTCGCAGCCGCGCTTCTTCGCCTATCTGTCGCTGTTCACCTTCGCGATGCTGATGCTCGTGACGGCCGATAATCTCGTCCAGATGTTTTTCGGCTGGGAAGGGGTCGGCCTCGCATCCTACCTCCTGATCGGCTTCTGGTACCACAAGCCGTCGGCCAACGCCGCCGCGATGAAGGCGTTCGTCGTCAACCGCGTCGGCGACTTCGGCTTCAGCCTCGGCATCTTCGCCGCCTTTCTGGTGTTCGGCACCGTCTCGATCCCCGAGATCCTGGCGGCGGCGCCGTCCCTCGGCGGCTCGACGATCGGCTTCCTGGGCATGCGCGTCGACACGCTGACCCTGATCTGCATCCTGCTGTTCATCGGTGCGATGGGCAAGTCGGCGCAGCTCGGCCTCCACACCTGGCTCCCCGACGCGATGGAGGGCCCGACCCCGGTGTCCGCGCTGATCCATGCTGCGACCATGGTCACGGCCGGCGTGTTCATGGTCTGCCGCCTGTCGCCTTTGTTCGAGCAGAGCCAGACTGCACTCACCGTCGTCACCTTCGTCGGCGCCGCCACCGCGATCTTCGCGGCGACGGTCGGCACGGTGCAGAACGACATCAAGCGCGTGATCGCCTACTCGACCTGCTCGCAGCTCGGCTACATGTTCTTCGCGGCCGGCGTCGGCGCCTATGGCGCCGCGATGTTCCACCTGTTCACGCACGCTTTCTTCAAGGCTCTGCTGTTCCTCGGCGCGGGCTCGGTCATCCATTCGATGCACCACGAGCAGGACATGCGCTTCTATGGCGGCCTCAGAAAGCACATCCCGCTGACCTTCATCGCGATGACTCTCGGCACGCTGGCGATCACCGGTGTCGGCATCATTCAGATCCAGGGGCTGCCGAGCTTCGGCTTCGCGGGCTTCTTCTCCAAGGATGCGATCATCGAGAGCGCGTTTGCCAGCGGCACCACTGCCGGCGGCATTGCCTTCGTGGTCGCGGTCGTCGCGGCTCTGCTGACCAGCTTCTACAGCTGGCGCCTGGTCTTCCTGACCTTCTTCGGCGCGCCGCGCTGGATCCAGTCCGAGCACATTCAGCATGCGGTGCACGATCATGGCCACCACCATGACGATCCCGCTCAGGAAGATGCCGGGCACGACACGCGTCCGCACGAGACCCCGGCGCATGCGGTGAAGGAAGGCACCGGTGGTTACCACCCGCATGAGAGCCCGTGGACGATGCTGGTACCGCTCGGCGTGCTGTCGCTCGGCGCGGTGTTCGCCGGCATGGTCTTCCACGAATGGTTCATCGGCGTCGAAGGCGGCGAGCATTTCTGGCGCGGCAGCATCGCCTTCAGCGAGCATCTCGCCCACGAGATGCACGAGGTGCCGCTTTGGGTGAAGCTCTCGCCCGCGGTGGTGATGATCATCGGCTTCGTGGTCGCCTGGTTCGCTTACATCCGCGATACGTCGATCCCGGGCCGCTTCACCGCGCAATGGGGCATCCTCTATCGCTTCTTCTACAACAAATGGTATTTCGACGAGGCGTATAACGTGCTGTTCGTGAGGCCCGCCGTCGCGCTTGGCCGCATCTTCTGGAAGAAGGGCGACGAGGCGACCATCGACCGCTTTGGCCCGAACGGCGCCGCTGCCCTGGTGAAGGGCGGCAACGTCGTCACCGCGCGGCTGCAGTCCGGCTATCTCTACACTTACGCGCTGGTGATGCTCCTCGGCCTCGCCGCCGCCGCGACCTGGGCGATGGCACGATGACCGGCATTCTTTCGCTGATGCTGGCCGTGCCGCTCGTCTCGGCGCTCGCCTGCCTGTTCGTGCCCGCGGCGACCGCGCGCTGGATCGCGCTCGGCGGTACCCTGATCGACTTCGTTCTCGGCATCGTCCTGTGGGCGAGCTTCGACATCGGCGGCGCGCAGTGGCAGTTCGTCGAATATGCGCCGCTATTCTCGCGCTTCGCCTGGGCGCTCGGCATTGACGGCATTGCGCTGATGTTGATCATGCTGTCGGTGTTCCTGATGCCGATCTGCATCCTGGCGAGCTGGACGGCGATCGAAAAGCGCGTGCCGGAATATATGGCGGCGTTCCTGCTGATGGAGACGCTGATGATCGGCGTCTTCATGGCGCAGGACATCTTCCTCTTTTACATCTTCTTCGAAGCCGGCCTGATCCCGATGTTCCTGATCATCGGCATCTGGGGCGGCGCCAACCGGATCTACGCCTCCTACAAGTTCTTCCTCTACACGCTCGTCGGCTCGCTGCTGATGCTGGTCGCGATGCTGTGGATGGTGAATTTCGCCGGCACGACGTCGATCCCGAAGCTGCTCGCGACCGATTTTCCGCCGGAAGCGCAGACCTGGCTGTGGCTCGCTTTCTTCGCCTCGTTCGCGGTGAAGATGCCGATGTGGCCGGTCCACACCTGGCTTCCCGACGCCCACGTCCAGGCGCCGACCGCAGGTTCGGTGATCCTTGCCGGCGTGCTGCTCAAGCTCGGCGGCTATGGTTTCGTCCGATTCTCGCTGCCGATGTTCCCGGAAGCGTCCAACCAGTTCTTCTGGCTGGTCATGGGACTGTCGATGGTCGCGATCGTCTACACCTCGCTGGTCGCGTTGGTGCAGAACGACATGAAGAAGCTGATCGCTTATTCGTCGGTCGCCCACATGGCCTTCGTCACGATCGGCATCTTCGCCTTCAACCGCCAGGGCCTGGAAGGCGCGCTGATCGTGATGCTCAGCCATGGCCTGGTCTCGGGCGCCTTGTTCCTCTGCGTCGGCGTCATCTACGATCGGCTCCACACCCGCGAGATCGATCGCTACGGCGGCCTCGCCAACAACATGCCGGCTTATGCGGTGCTGTTCCTGCTGTTCACCATGGCCTCGGTCGGCCTGCCGGGCACCGGCGGCTTCGTCGGCGAGTTCCTGAGCCTGATCGGTTCCTACCGCGCGAGCAGCCTGGTCGGCGCGGTAGCGACCACCGGCATCATCCTCGGTGCCGCCTACATGCTCTATCTTTATTGGCGGGTCGTCTACGGCACCAGCCGCAACGCCGATGCCGCGGCGATGCCGGATCTCAATGCGCGCGAGCTGTTCAGCCTGGGTGCGATCGCCGCTGTCGTGCTGTGGATGGGCGTCTATCCGGAGAGCTTCCTGGCACCGATGCGCAACGATGTCGGCCTGCTGATGGCCCGTGTCGAGCGCGCCGCGCCGTCCGGCGATGCCCACCTTGCCAAATCCGCCAAGATGCCCGCCGCCGCCGCGGGCCACGAAACTGCCGCTGAAGGAGCGCATCACTGATGGGCGAGTCGCTTGCGCTCACTCTGCCTGAGATCATTCTCACCATCGGCGCGATCGTGCTGATGCTGGCTGCCGCTTTCGCCGGCGATCGTCACGCCCGGACGATCACCTGGCTCGCCGTCGCCACCCTGGCGCTCGCCGCGTTCTGGGTGCCGGGCATCACCACCGGCGGCGGCATCGCCTTCGACGGTCTCTTCGTCGCCGACAGCTTCGCCGCTTTCGCCAAGGTGCTGATCTATGTCGGCGCCGCCGCGGCGCTGATCGCGGCGGACGGCTGGTTCGGCCGCGCCGGCGATTATCGTGCCGAATATCCGGTGCTGGTCCTGCTCTCCAGCATCGGCATGGGCATGATGGCATCAGCGGGGGATCTGCTGACCCTCTACGTCGGGCTCGAGCTGCAGAGCCTGGCGGCCTATGTGCTCGCGTCGTTCCAGCGTACCGACAACCGCTCGGCGGAAGCCGGCCTCAAATATTTCGTCCTCGGCGCGCTCGCCTCGGGCATCCTGCTGTACGGCGTGTCGCTGCTCTACGGCTTCACCGGTTCGACCCTGTTCGGGGACGTCGCGATCGGGCTGCAGACGGACGGCGTTTCGACCGGCGAATTGTTCGGCATCGTCTTCGTGCTCGCCGGCATCGCCTTCAAGGTCTCGGCGGTTCCGTTCCACATGTGGACTCCGGACGTCTATGAAGGCGCGCCGACGCCGGTCACTGCCTTCTTCGCTTCGGCGCCGAAGGTCGCGGCGATGGCGCTGCTGACCCGGGTCGCGATCGAGGGCATGGGCCCGGCCACCTTCGAATGGCGCCAGATCGTCATCTTCATGGCGCTCGCCTCGACCATCCTCGGCGGTGTCGCCGCGATCGGCCAACCCAACATCAAGCGCCTGCTGGCCTATTCGTCGATCAACAATGTCGGCTTTGCCCTGATCGGACTTGCCGCCGCCAACCCGGAGGGCGTGTCGGCGATCCTATTCTACATGGCGGTCTATGTGGTGATGACGATCGGATCCTTTCTGGTCGTTCTGCGGATGCGCGACGAGGCGGGCGAGCCGGTGGAGACGATCGCGTCCCTTTCGGGTCTGTCGCGCACCCGTCCGGCGCTTGCCGCCGGCATGGCAATCTTCATGTTCAGCCTGGCCGGGATTCCGCCTCTGTTCGGCTTCTGGCCCAAATTCCTGGTGTTCGATGCGGCCGTCCGCGCCGATCTCACCTGGCTGGCGGCGGTCGGCATCGCGACTTCCGCAATCAGCGCCTTTTACTATCTCAAGATCGTTAAGACGATGTACTTCGACGATCCGGCACCCGCTTACGGCCGAACCTCGGACGTGCCGCAGACGGTGCTGCTCGTCGCGGCCGCTCTGTTCGTGTCGCCGCTCGGCTATCTTGCCATTCCGTTCATTCAACCGCTTGCCGACAACGCCGCGCGCGCGTTGTTCTGATCCCGGGCGGCGGACGTCGAGTCCGCCGCCGCCACTCGTTCGCGCCGCCACTGCGGCCCTGTCGACACGCCGATGATCGATCTGCGACACGTCGCCGAAACCGGCTCCACCAATGACGACGTATCGGCGCTCGCCGCGGCAGGCGCGGCCGAAGGCCTGTGGTTGCGCGCCGACCAGCAAAGCGGCGGTAGAGGGCGACAGGGACGGGCTTGGCGATCGCCAGGGGGCAATCTCTACGCCAGCACCCTGGTGCGGCTGCAGCCGGGCGATCCAATGGCACCCACGTTGGCGCTGGTCGCGGCCACGGCGCTGCACGAAGTCGCCGGCGCCTATGCGGGCGGCGACCGCGTCCGCCTGAAGTGGCCGAACGATCTGCTTGCCGGCAATGCCAAGCTGGCCGGGATCCTGCTCGAACGGGCGGGCGGCGCCGTGGTGATCGGATTTGGCGTCAATCTTGCCCATCATCCCGCCGACCTCGAGCGGCCGGCGCTCAGTCTGGCGGCCTTGACCGGCACCGCGCCCGATCCCGGCCTCTTCTGCCGGGAGCTGGCCGAAGCCTTCGCCCGCTGGCTGGACCGCTGGCGCACCCTGGGCCTGGCGCCGGTGCGCGCGGCCTGGCTTGCCGCTGCGCATCCGCTCGGCACCCTCTTGTCCACGTCGGTCGGGGAGGGCCGGTTCGAAGGGCTGGACGAGACTGGGGCGCTGCGTCTGCGCACGCAGGACGGGGTGCTCAGGACCATCCACGCGGGTGATGTCTTCCTGGTCTGAGCGGACCGATGCTGTGCACTCGCCAAACCGGGCTCCTCCCGCTAGGGAAAGCGCCATGCTGCTTGCCATCGATGCCGGAAACACCAACGTCGTCTTCGCGCTGCTGGAGGACGGAGTGGTGCGCGCACGCTGGCGGATCGCGACCGATCCGCGGCGCACCGCCGACCAATATGGCGTCTGGCTGCACCAGCTGATCGCGCTGCAGGATTACCCGCGCGATGTCGTCGATGCGGTGATCATCGGCACGGTGGTCCCGCGCGCCCTCCACAACCTGCAGGTGCTCGCGACCAAATATTTCGGCGTGGAGCCGCTCGTGGCCGGCGTGCCGCCCGCGGATTGGGGCATCGAGCTCGACGTTGCCGAGCCGCGCAGCGTCGGCGCCGATCGCGTCGTCGATGCGATCGCGGCCCATGCGCGGCATCCCGGCGATCTCATCGTCATCGATTTCGGCACCGCGGCGACGTTCGACGTCGTCGATTATACCGGCGCCTACAAAGGGGGGATCATCGCGCCCGGCATCAATCTGTCGCTCGATGCCCTGGTCACCGCCGCCGCCAAGCTGCCGCGCATCGCGATCCAGGCGCCGGAAGACAATCTGTCGGTGATCGGCCGCACCACCGAGGACCAGATGCATATCGGCATCTATTGGGGCTATGTTTCGATGATCGAGGGGCTGGTCGCGCGCATGAAGGCCGAGATCGGCCGCCCGGTGAAGGTGATCTCGACAGGCGGCCTCGCCACCCTGTTCGATCGCCACACGGATGTCTTCGACGAGATCGAGCCCGATCTCACCATTCAAGGCCTTGCTCTCCTCTGGAAACGGAGCGTCGGCGCGGCCTGATTCCATTGCGAAGGGGCGGTGAATGCGTCCGTCCCTTCTTCCCACTCTGTTCCGGAACGAAAGCCGCGCCTGCCGCTTTCGCCAGTCGGACGATGCGAAAGACCCAAGATGAAACCCGGCAAAGAGCTCCTCTTCCTGGCCCTCGGCGGCTCCGGCGAGATCGGCATGAACGTCAATCTCTACGGCTGCGACGGCAAGTGGATCATGGTCGATCTCGGCATGACCTTCGCCGATCCCGCATATCCGGGCATCGATCTGGTGCTGCCGGATCTTTCCTTCATCGAAGAGCGGCGCAAGGATCTGCTCGGGATCGTGCTCACCCACGGCCATGAGGACCATATCGGCGCGATCCCGTATCTCGCCGCCGATCTCGGCGTGCCGCTTTATGCGACCCCGTTCACCGCCGGGCTGATCGCCGAAAAGCTCCAGGAAGAGGGGCTGACCGAGGAGGTCAAGGTCAAGATCATCGACATCGGCGGCAACGTCCAGATCGGGCCGTTCGGCTTCCGCTTCGTGCCGCTTGCCCATTCGATCCCCGAGGGCAATGCGCTGCTGATCGACACGCCCTACGGCAAGATCTTCCACACGGGCGACTGGAAGCTCGACGAATTCCCGCAGATCGGCGATCCCGCCGATGCCGCGCAGCTGATCAAGGTCGGCGACGAGGGCATTCTCGCCCTGGTCTGCGATTCCACCAACGTTTTCCAAGAAGAGGCGTCCGGCTCCGAGGAAGAGGTCCGCAAGGGCCTGGACGAAGTGATCGGCGCGGCCGAGGGCAGGGTGCTGGTCACCACCTTCGCGTCCAACGCGGCGCGGCTCAGCACGCTCGGCAAGGTGGCGCAGGATACCGGCCGCCAGGTCTGCGTCGCCGGGCGCTCGCTCGATCGTATCCTGCGGGTCGCACGGAGCGTCGGCTATCTCACCGATTTCCCGGCCACGATCGATTTCGACGAGGCGATGACGCTGCCGCGCCGCGACGTGATGATCATCGCCACCGGCGGCCAGGGCGAAGCGCGCGCGGCCCTCGCTCGGATCGCGTTCGATCAGCATAAGTTGAAGCTCACCGAAGATGATCTGGTGGTGTTCTCGTCCAAGCAGATCCCCGGCAACGAAATCGCCATCGGCCGGATCCAGAACGAGCTTGCCCTGCGTGGCATCCGGATGATCACCGATCGCCAGGCCAACGTCCACGTCTCGGGTCATCCCGGCCGGCCGGAACTCGCCGCCATGTACCAGTGGATCCGGCCCGAGATCATCGTGCCCGTTCATGGCGAGATGCGCCACATGGTCGAGCATAAGAGGTTCGCGCTGGAGCGCGGCGTGCCGCGTGGGATCGTCCAGTCGAACGGCGACCTCGTCCGGCTCTCGCCCGATGGGCCGCGCAAGCTCGGCGAGGAGAAGGTCGGGCGTCTGATCCTCGACGGCGACGTCATCCTCGCCGCGGACGGCACGACGATGAATGCGCGCCGTCGGCTGAGCTACAATGGGGTGATTTCCGTCGCGGTCGCGATGAACGACGACGATCGCGTCAAGGGCAATGTCGAGATCGCGATCGAAGGCCTTCCGGTCGAGGAGGATCGTGACGCCTTCCTCGAGGAGGCCTGCGCCGCGGCCACCGCCGCCGCCCGCAAGGGCGCGAAGGGCGAGGACAAGTTGCGCGAAGACATCCGGCTCGCCGTGCGCCGCTGCGCCACCGAGTGGACCGGCAAGAAGCCGACGGTGAACGTTCTGATCATCCGGATCTGACGATGAAGATCCAGTCGATCCTCGCCATCTACATCCTGTTCTGGACGATGAGCCTGTTCCTCGTCCTGCCCTTCGGCGTTCGCACCGCCGAGGAAGCGGGGACCAAGGCGGAGCTCGGCCACGCCGAAAGCGCGCCGCACCGTTTCAGCCTCGGCCAGGCGAGCCTGCGTGCGACGATCGTGTCGGCGATATTGTTCGCCATCTTCTACGCCAATTACCAGTTCGGCTGGGTTACCATCGATATGCTGGACTGGACGCGATAGCCCCACCAGCCTGACTCCTCTCCCGGCCTTCCGGGAGGGGACGGGGGCGGGATAGCGCAGCCGCCGAGTTCTTTCTCTTGAGGTCGCAACGCTGTGCCGTCGTGTCCGGTCACCCGCGACCGGCGGCGCGGTAGAAGAAGACGCGGCTTCGCCGCCCCACCCCCAAGCCCCTTCCGGAAGGCCGTGAGGGGAGTGTGCGCGGAGGGGGCTCCGGCCTACTTCCGGATGCGGTCGATAGCCTGGGCGAGGGCCACGTAGAGCTTGCCCATGTCGCTGGAGAGCATCGTGACTCCGAGCGGGGTGCCGTCGCGGTCGGCGAGGATGCGCCGGAGCATCGCTTCGAAATCGTGAATGTAGCGGTTCACCTGCTCGCGGAATTCCGGCTCGTCGTCATAATGGCGGGCGATCTCGCGCGCTTCGGTGGCTTCGAGCAGGCGGACGGCGCGGCGGGTGAAGACTCCGCGATCGCCCTTGAGATAGGCCGCCCAGGCACTGTCGGTGACGTCGTTGGACAGGATCTTGGTGACGTCGATCGCGGTCGAGTTGAGCGACTCGATAAGCAGCGCGACGCGGCGGGAGAAATTCTCGCTCTCCTGCTCCTCGCGTTCGCTGCGGCCCTCCTGGATGCGTTCCTCGACGGCCGCGGCGGTCTCGCCCAGGGTGAGCATC
Organism: Sphingosinicella sp. BN140058; assembly: GCF_004135585.1. NCBI lineage: Bacteria > Pseudomonadati > Pseudomonadota > Alphaproteobacteria > Sphingomonadales > Sphingosinicellaceae > Sphingosinicella > Sphingosinicella sp. BN140058. The sequence continues at coordinate 5,001,140 of NZ_CP035501.1, forward strand.
TGACGGGTGAGCCGCTCGGAAGCGGTCCGAGCGGAGGCGACGGCACGTTCCGATGCTTCGGCGAGCTCAGCCATCTGCCGCTCGACCGTCCCCGCGATCGCATCGGTGAGCGCCTTGCGGCCCGCTTCGCCGAGCGCTTCGGCACTGGCCGGGATCACCGCCGCGATCGCTTCGCGGGCGCGTTCGGCGGCCTGGTTGGCGGTGTCGCGGACCCGCAGCAGAGCCTCGACCAGCTGCGGGCCGGTCTCGGCGGCGATGCGCGCGGCCGCTTCCTGCGCCTGCGCGGCGGCGGCGCCGAGCGCGGCGAGCTTCTCCTCGCCGCCTCGCGTACCTTCGTCGATGCGGGCGAGCAGGGATTCGAGCGCGTCGCGCTGGCGGGCGACGGCGCTCTCGGCGCTCTCCACCCGTTCGGCGGCCGCGGTCGCCGACGATTGCACGGTCGCCACCACCGGCGCCAGCGACACCGCGGTGGCGCGAGTCCTCGCCGCCTGATCCTCGACCGCGGCCAGCGCGGCCGGGAGATCCTCGCCGAGCTGGCGGGCGACGCCGGTCAGCACCTCCGACATCTCGCGGGCGCTGCCGGTCAGAGCCTCGCTGCCGTCCTTGCCCGCGCCCAATTCCGCGATCAGCGCGCGGGTGGTGTCGCGGACGCCCTGCACGGCCTGGCCGAGCTTCTCGCTCTCGGCGCCGCCGGTGCGGCCGAGCTGCGCGAACCACTCGTCGAGCTCGGCCAGCTCCTTGGCGAGGCCGGTGACGAGCGCGTGGCTGGCCGCGTCCTGCGCCGAAAGATGGCCGGCAAGGCCCTCGACCTTCCTGGACAGCTGTTCGAGCCGTTGCGCCAGATTGCGGGTGGCATCTTCGCCGGCACGGTCGAGCGCGGCCTGAGTCTGAGTGATCGTCGCCATCACGGCGACGCCCTGCGCGTCGAGCGCCGCGCGGGCGGCGTCGAGCGCCTCGGTCGCGCGCGTCATCGCGCCGTCGACCGATGCGGTCATGCCGGCGGATGCTTCGGCGATGCTCTCGGCTGCGGCGGTGCTGCTGCTTTCGATCCGGGCGACGTGCGCGGAAAGGCGCTGGGCCGCGCCGCCGAGCACGTCATCGGCCTCCCGCCCGCGGGCGGAGAGCGCGGACAGCTGCGCTTCCAGCGCTCCGGCCTGGCTGTGGGCAGTGATGCCGGCATCCTTCATTGCTTCGGCAACGCCGCGCGCCTGCGCCTCGGCCCTGGGAAGATCGTGAAGGAGGACGCCGATGTCGACCTTGGCCGACGCCGCGGCGGCATCGAGGGCCGCCGCCTTGCGGTCGAGGGCGGCGGTTTCTTTCGACAGATAGTGGGTCACCCGGCCGAGCCGGTCCGAGGCTTCGTCGCCGAGCGACATCAGCCGCTCCGCCTCGCCCCGAAGACGCGTATGATTGTCTTCGATCCGGGTCGAGACGATCGACAGCACCGTCTCCAGCGCACTGCTCTCGGCCCGCATCGCGGCGACTGCACGGCCGAAACGCTCGGCCTCGCGCCGCGGGGTGCGGCCGAGCCAGATCCACAGCAAGACGATGAGGACGAGTGGGCCGCTGATCATCCCGATCGACGAGACGATGGTCTGCAGGGTCGGAGCCGGATTCGCCTGCCGGATCGACCAGGCGGCGGCGCCCAGCCATCCGATGGCGAGCAGCAGCAGAAGGGCGGCGAGCAGCCTCGACTCGCGTCGCACGGTCGGCTCGGCAGCCGCGTCCGGCAGATCGCCGGCCGCACCGATCCAGTCGGCTTCGGTCTTCTCGACCTCCGGCCCTTGAATTTCGTTCGCGCCGCCGTCCGGCTGCGTCTCGGCTCTGTCTGCCCCCGTCATGCCGGCGAGTTTACCACCATTCGCAGCGCAGGGAAGGCCGGAAGGTTACCGGGCGTTAACGGTCCGTCGCTACGGTCGCCTCATGGCTTACGATCCCGGTGCCCTGAACGCGTCCCTCGCCGCCGTCGTCGGCAGCGACATGGACCTGATGCGCGAGCTGCGCGACGCCTTCGTCGAGGGCGCGGCCCGGCAGGCCGACCTGATGGGCCGCGCCCGCTGCGACGCCAATTGGGAATTCGCGGCCTCGCGGCTCAAGAGCCTGGCGGCGAGCTTCGGCGCGGTCGGGCTGATGGGGCTCGCCGACGAGGCGCTGGAAGGGGCACCGGGCGATCCGGTCGTGCTTCGCAAGCTGCGCGCCGCGATCGACGATTTCGCCGCCGGCTGATCGCCGCCGGCGGCCGCCCGTGGGGGAGGGGCTGCCGGTTTAGTCTTTGCGAAGCGCAGCGGCCTTTACTATCCCAGCCCGCATGGGAGGGGTCCGTCCTTGACGCTGGCAGCTTTGATCGCAGCCTATCACGAAGCCGACGAAGCCGGCGGTGGTCTTCGCGCGACTCTGCCGCTCGCCGGCCGGACGTTGCTCGAGCGCCAGGCCAGGCTCGCGGTCGCCGCCGGCGCCGATCTGATCGTCGTCGCCGTTGAGCGGGTGCCGCCCGATCTGCTGGCGGCGATCGACCGGCTGCGCGGGCAGGGGATCAAGGTGGCGGTGGCGCGTAGCGCGCTGGAAGCCGCGGAGGCGGTGCATCCGCAGGACCAGTTGCTGATCGTCGCCGACGGCCTGATCGCTACCGAAATCCATGTCGAGCGGCTGATCGGGCTCGGTGGCTCCGCGATCCTCACCGTTCCCGATGTGCGGGTCGACGATCGTTACGAGCGGATCGATGCGCACAGCCGCTGGGCAGGCCTCGCGCTGCTGGACGGCGAGACGCTGAAACGCACGGCGGCGATGCTCGGCGAGTGGGATCTGCAATCGACCCTGCTGCGCCGCTCGATCCAGGCCGGAGTCCGCCAGATGTCGGTCCGCGGCGAGCCGGCCGACGATCTGCTCACCATCGCCGAGCGGACCGAAGATCTGGCCGAACTCCAGCAGCGCCTGTTCGAAGGAGCGGGCGCGCAGCGCACCGACTGGGTTTCACGCTATCTTCTCGGCCCCCTCGAGCAGGCCGCGACGCGGCGGCTGATGCCGACCAGCGCCACACCCGGGATGCTCGGCCTCTCCGCCGCCTTGATGACCGCCTTCGCAGTGCTGAGCTTCGCCTCGGGCTGGCTGCTCACCGGCATGGCCTGCCTGCTGCTGGCGACGCCGCTCGACGGCATCGGCGAACGGCTGGCGGCACTGCGCATGCAGGATACGGTATCGGACAGCTGGTGGGCGACCTTCCTGCCGGCGATTGCCGCGGCGGCGCTCGTGGCGCTCGCCTTCACGTTGGCGGGCACCAGCGGCTGGGGGTGCATCGCGCTCGCCGGCACGATCATCGCCTTCAGCATCGCGCTCCGCAACGAGGCGGCCGGCAGGGACGTGCCCCGCAGAATGTGGCTCGCCGAACGCAAGGGGATGAGCTGGCTGCTGCTGCCGTTCGCGGCGACGGGCCTTTGGGGCACCGGCCTCACCCTGCTTGCATTCTACGCAGGCGGAAGCTTCTTCTGGGCTCAGCGCCACGTCCACAAACCGGCGCCGCTGCCATAGGCTGATTAGCGGCCCCTTAACTCTGTCGGGACTACAGCCGCGGCATGTCCGATTTGCGGCCGAGCGGGATGGAACTGGACGGCGCGGCGCAACTGCTCGCGTCCGCACGCATGCGCGTGTCCGCCGCGGCCACGGATCTTGCCATTCCGGCCGCGCTGCGGCTCACCGAGCGCCAGCGGGCGACGCTTGCCACCCTGCTTCCCAAATTGTTGCGCACGATCGAGGACGAATTGCGGTCGATGATCGCCGAAGCCTTCGACGACGAAACCCTGCGGGCGGCGCTTTCGTCCGCCCGGCTCGACATTGCCGGGCCGATCCTGGCCAAGAGCGGCGCGGCGGAGGATCCGCTGCTGGTCACCGCTCTGCTCCGGCGCGCCGAGGAACACAGGCTGCACCGCGGCGGCGGCGGCGGCGGCGGCGGCGACAATGCGCTGCTGATCGATCTCGCAGGCGATTCGGATTCGATCGTCGCCGGGGAGGCGATGGCCTTGTTGATCGCGCAAAGCGGCCGCTTCGATCCTTTCCACGAGCCGATCCTGATCCGATCGGATCTCTCCGCCGAGCTCGAGCATCAGCTGGTCTGGACGGTGGCGGCGGCGCTGCGCCGGTACATCGTCGGGCAGCATGGGGTCGAGCCCGGCCAGGCCGACGAGGTGCTCGCATCGGCCGGGCGCGGCCTGCTCGCTGCCTATGACGAAGGCGACACGCTCGATTCGCACAGTCTCCGGCTCGCCCGCGCACTCCGCGACGCCGGCAAGCTCGACGACATGGTCGCCGCGCGGGCGCTCTCTGAATCCGGTCTGTCGCTGTTCCTGGCCATTCTGTCGGTGCGTACCGGCCTCGACTGTTCCGCGGTGTGGGAGATCATGTCGGCCCGCGACGGCCGCGGCATGGCCTTTTTATTGCGCGCCGCAGGCGTGGCGCGCGAGCCCGCCGGTGCTATCCTGTTCGCCCTCACTCGTGACGAAGTGGCGCTCGTGCCTCAGCTGGATACTTATGACGGATCGAGCCAGGCGCAGGCGCAAAGCCTGCTCGCCTTGTGGCGTGCCGATGCCGGCTACCGCGATGCCGTGGCGAGGTTATCATGAGCCTGGTGCACGGCCGGGTCGACGCGGAGGGCCGACTGGTCGCCGCCGATCCGCGCCTGCTGGCGCTGCAGCGCGATGCCGGCGGCGATGCGGGCGGGCCGTTCGCAGTGCCCCAGATCGCCGCTCTGGCGCGGCTGGCGCGGCGGCTCGGCATCACAATCTCGCGGGCGGCGGTGGCGGCGAATGGCGACACCGACATCGATCTTTGGGTCCGCGCGGTGCCGGCCGACGACGGCGGCGTCGATCTCGCGCTGTCCGGTTGGGCCGAGCGTCCGCCGCGTGCTCCCGCGCCGAGTGCGGAGGCTGAGCGCCAGGCGGACTTCCTGCGCGCCGCCGCCGACTGGATGTGGGAGACGGACGTCGCCCTGCGGCTGAGCGCGGTTTCGCCGGCTGCGGCCGCCGCGTCCGGCCAGTCGACCGCACAATTGCTGGGCCAGCCGCTCACCAGATTGTTCCGGTTGGAGGAGGGGCCAGCCGGAGACTTGCCGCTGCTCGCCGCTTTGGCGGAGCAATCCCGGTTCGATGCTCAGGTGGCACAGCTGCGGGGGGGTGATGCAGCCCTATACCGTCTGGCCGGCGTGCCCCTGATCGACGGCGCTGGACGCTTCTCCGGCTTTCGCGGTTCTGCGACCCTCTTCGGCGAGGCGGCGCCGCCGCATGCTCTGGAGTCCGAGATGCAAGCCAGCGACACTGGCGCTTTCTCCGAACGGCTGGACAAGGCCCTGCGCACGCCGCTCGCCGACATCATTCGCAATGCGGAAACGATCGGCGCGCAACCGGAAGGACCGTTGCGCACCGATTATGCGGGCTATGCCGAGGATATCGCCGCCGCCGGGCGCCATCTGCTTGCGCTGGTCGACGACCTCGTCGACCTGCAGGCGATCGAGCGTAGCGATTTCGCGCCGGAGCGGGAGGAGATCGATCTTGCTGATGTCGCCCGTCGTGCGGCCGGCCTGCTTTCGGTTCGCGCCGCGGAACGCCGCGTCCGCATCGACGGCCCGGAGGGCGTCGATGCGCTGCCCGCCACCGGCGAGTTCAAGCGCGCTCTTCAGATCGTCATGAACCTGCTCACCAATGCGATCCGCTATACACCGGAGGGTGGCAGCGTCTGGGTGCGCACCGATCGCGAGGGCGACCTCGCCATTCTGGTCGTTGCAGACCAGGGCAGGGGAATTGCGCCGGAGGATCAAGGCCGCGTGTTCGAAAAGTTCGAGCGGGTCGATCCCTCGGAACCGGGCGGAACCGGGCTCGGCCTCTACATTGCGCGGCGACTCGCTCGGGCGATGGGCGGAGATCTCGGCGTCGACAGCGCGCCGGGGCAGGGTGCACGTTTCAGCTTCACGCTTCCGATCCGTCACGACGGCTGACGTTAGATGCCTGATCTGAATTAGACTTCCGGCTGCGGCGGGATGCCTCGGCGATTGGCCGTCCCGCCTTCGCACATGTTGGACACGACTCCCAAAGCCATGGAAATACGTGTATATAGTCTCCGGGGACGGGAGATGGTCGCCCGAATGGCGGACTGTCGGCGAAGCGCTCCGGAGCCTTCCGGGGCGCTTCGTTTTGTCGGCAACACCGGCGTGGCTCCGCATCGTTGTACCGTCCTGCTGCCAGTCTGATCCAAGAAAATCGTCGCGCGGCGGATTTTTCGCGGAACCCCATACGGGTGTGGCCGTTCTGCCTGTACCCCCCCCGCTGGTAGTCACACTCCCCCCCCCCCCCCCCCCGAGTGACTACCGACCAAGCCCCGGCCGGAAACGGCTGGGGCTTTTACTTTGGGGGCCTACCACCGCATCTCGAGCAGCTGGACGATCGTCACGACGACCCCGGCGGCCAGACACAGCAGGATCGGTTCCGTCGGGAGATCGGCGCGCTTCCGCACCGTCTTGAGCGCTGCCGCGAGGGCGATCCCGATCGCGGTGAAGACGAGCGGCGCCCCGATCAGGATCGCGCTATCGTCGCCCATCATCCCCTCCCTTGTGCCGGCTTCGGCGTCGGCTTCCGCCGCGCCATTTCTCCATGCGCTCCGCCGCCCGATCGCACGGCGGCAACATCAAGGGTGCGGGAGCGAGGCCTTGCGTCCCCGGTGCTTGCGAGAGGGGGGGCTTGGCGCTGTCCTGTCGGCTGACGAGGCTAGGCGCCGCAAACACCGGCTGGCTCCGCCTCACTCCCGCCCACACCGTCGACGACGGGTGGTAACTCGAAAATCAATGTCCTTTGTGGTCCGCTCCAGCTTCCGGCGCGGCCGCTGCGGCATGTGCCATGTGCGCCGGCCTGGCGTGCGCGCAGGTCACTGCCGGATTGAACGGCTTGAACATTCCCGCCGGGTTCGGGCGGAACAGCCAGACGTGGAGATCGTAGTGCGGCTCGAACCCATGTGCCTCGTCGATCGCGGTTGTCGGATCGTCGACCATGTGGTCCCAGGCGACGCCCTGGAAGGTCGGCGCCTTGGCGTTGCCGGCGGCAGTCCAGGCTTTCTCGAAGACGACGTTCTCGACGGCGATCAGTTCTGGCACGCCCTCCGCATTCGGCTCGTAGATGAGGATCGCGGGCTTGCGAAAATCGGTGTGGATGGCGCTGCCGCTGATCCGCGCCGCCGGCGGGCTGTCGATGGCAAGCAGATCGGGCCGGAAATAATGGATGCCCATGCCTCCGAGCTCTGCCGGACGGCCCATGTGGCTGGCGACGTGGCAGGTATTGCTGGGATCGGCGACATAGCCTTCGGCGAGCGCGACCTTGACGTCCTTGAAGCGCTCGGTGGCGGCGCGAACCTCGGCGAGCGACGGCTCGGCCGGAGCGGCGGCGGCGATCGCAAGAGCGGCGGCCAGGAACATCGTGTCGTCCTCTTTCCTCTGCGGCGAAGCGCCGCTCGATGGAAGGGCTTGTGCGGCTCCAGCGTTTCAGCCGGATGCCGCGGCCTGAGGCAAAGGGTGTCTAATGTTACAGGTTGTGATGGTGGCCGTTCCCACCCGTCGGAAAGAAAAGGCGGGCGCCCCGATTGGGGCGTCCGCCTCTCTTTTTCAGTCAGAAGCGCCGGGTTCAGCGCTGGTCGATCGCCACATAGTCGCGCTGCGCCGAGCCGGTGTAAAGCTGGCGCGGACGGCCGATCTTCTGCTCGGGATCCGAGATCATCTCGTTCCACTGCGCCACCCAGCCGACGGTGCGGGCGAGGGCGAAGAGCGCGGTGAACATCGACGTCGGGAAACCGATCGCCGACAGGATCACGCCCGAATAGAAATCGACGTTCGGGTAGAGCTTCTTCTCGATGAAATACTCGTCCTTGAGCGCAATCTGCTCCAGTTCGCGAGCGACGTCGAAGATCGGATCGGTGACGCCCAGTTCGTTGAGCACCTCTTCGGCGGTCGCCTTCATCACCTTCGCGCGCGGATCGAAATTCTTGTACACGCGGTGGCCAAAGCCCATCAGGCGGAACGGATCCTCCTTGTCCTTGGCGCGGGCGATGAATTCCGGGATGCGGTCGACCCGGCCGATCTCGCGCAGCATGTTGAGTGCGGCCTCGTTGGCGCCGCCATGCGCCGGGCCCCACAGGCAGGCGATGCCGGCCGCGATGCAGGCGAACGGATTAGCCCCGGACGAGCCGGCCAGGCGTACGGTGGAGGTCGACGCGTTCTGCTCGTGATCGGCATGGAGGATGAAGATCCGCTCCATCGCCCGCTCGACGATCGGATTGACCTCATAGGTCTCGGCCGGAACGCCGAACGTCATCCGCAGGAAGTTGCCCGTGTAGGACAGCTCGTTCAGCGGGTACATGAACGGCTGGCCGACCGAATATTTGTACGCCATCGCCGCGATCGTCGGCATCTTGGCGATCAGCCGGTGGCTTGCGATCATCCGCTGCTTGGGATCGGTGATGTCGGTCGAATCATGATAGAAAGCCGACAGCGCACCGACCACGCCGCACATGATCGCCATCGGGTGAGCGTCGCGCCGAAAACCGCGATAGAAGGTCGCCAGCTGCTCGTGCAGCATGGTGTGGCGCGAGATGGTGTAGCCGAACTTGTCGAGCTCGTCCTTGGTCGGCAGCTCTTCGTTGAGCAGCAGATAGGCGACTTCGAGGAAGCTCGAATTTTCCGCGAGCTGATCGATCGGGTAGCCGCGGTGGAGCAGGATGCCCTGATCGCCGTCGATATAGGTAATCGCGCTTTCGCACGCCGCTGTCGAGGTGAAGCCCGGATCGTAGGTGAACGCGCCGGTCTGGCCATAGAGCTTGCGGATATCGATGACGTCGGGGCCGACCGTGCCTTGTCGCACGGGCATGGCGACATTCTTGCCGCCGAGATCGAGAGTGGCCTGGTCGTTCGCCATATTATTCTCCGTCGGTCTTCATCCGGTCCGCAATCCGGGCGAGGCTTTCCTCCCGGCCGAGCAGCACCAGAACATCGAATATGCCGGGCGAGGTCGCCCGGCCGGTAAGTGCCGCTCGAAGCGGCTGCGCGACCTGGCCGAGCTTGACCTCGGCCGTTTCGGCCACGCTTCGTATGACGGCCTCTGTCGCCTCGGTGCTCCACTCGTCAAGCGCGTAGAGGCCCGCATGAATACGGGCCAGCAATCGTGGCGCGTCGCCGCCGAGCAGCTGCGCGGCCTTGTCGTCCAGATCGAGAGGACGCTCGCGATAAAGGAAGGTTGCGCCTTCCGCGAGTTCGTTGAGGTTTTTGGCACGCGGCTTGAGCTCGGGCATCGCCTTGGCGAGCAGCGCAATCTCTGCCGTGTCGAGTCGAGCGTCCAGCATCTGCTCGATCCGGGGCGCGATCAGCCCGGCAAGCCGGCCATCGGAGGCCTCCCGGATGTAATGACCGTTCAAATTCTCGAGCTTCTTGGTGTCGAAGCGGGACGGCGAGCGGCCGACATTGTCGAGATCGAACCAGCGGATCGCGTCTTCGCGGCCGATGATCTCCTCGTCGCCATGGCCCCAGCCGAGGCGCAGCAGGTAGTTGGCGACCGCTTCGGGCAGGAAGCCCATCTCGTGATAGTCCATCACGCCGGTGGCGCCGTGGCGCTTCGACATCTTGGCGCCGTCCTGGCCGTGGATCAGCGGCACGTGGGCGTAGACGGGCTCCGGCCAGTCCATGCCCTTGATGATGGCGAGCTGGCGGAAGGCGTTGTTGAGATGGTCGTCGCCGCGGATGACGTGGGTGACGCCCATGTCGTGATCGTCGACGACCACAGCGAGCATGTAGGTCGGCGATCCGTCGGAGCGCAGCAGGATGAAATCGTCCAGCTCTTCGTTCTGCACGCGGACGACGCCCTGGACCTTGTCGTCGATCACCGTCTCGCCGGTCCGCGGGGCCTTGAGCCGGATGACGAACGGAGCGTCCGGGCGTGCCGCATCCGGCGCGCAGTCCCGCCACGGGCTGTTGATCCGGAACGGCCGGCGCTCGCGAGTCGCTTCTTCGCGCGCCGCGGCGAGCTCCTCCTGAGTCATGTAGCAGCGATAGGCGTGGCCGCGGGCGAGCAATTGCTCCGCCACTTCCGCGTGGCGCGCCCAGAATTGCGACTGATAATATTCGTGCCCATCCCAATCGAGCTCGAGCCAGCGCATGCCTTCCAGGATCGCGTCGATCGCCGGCTTGGTCGATCGCGCCTTGTCGGTGTCCTCGATCCGCAGCAGGAAGCGGCCGCCGTGATGGCGGGCGAACAGCCAGTTGAACAAGGCGGTGCGGGCGCCGCCGATATGCAGGAAGCCGGTCGGCGACGGCGCGAAGCGGGTGACGACCTCGCGCGGGGATTGGGTTGCGCTCAAGCGCCGTTTCTCCAAGGATGCGGCCATGGCCGCCAGTGACGGATGCGCCCCTAGCATAGCGGCTTCGCCGCCACAAAGGGGCTTGGGCGAGCGCCTTGCGGGACTCCTGCACCGGCGTGGGACGCCGCGCGAGGCGGGCGGATGGCGGGTGCGGCTGGAGGCGCTTGCCGATCGGGAACGCGATCAGCTGCCCTTGTGGGTGCCGGTCGGGCTCGGTTTCGGATCGGCAGCCTGGTTCGTTCTTCCCGATGCGAGCGGCTGGACGGCGTTCCTGGCAATGGCTCTGGCCGGCATTCTCGCGCCGCCCGCGCTGGCGCCCGGCAGCCGCTGGGCGCGGGCGGTTGCGATCTTCTTCCTGGCGGCTCTGATCGGCTGCGCCAACATCTGGTGGAAGGCGGAGCGAGTCGCCGGACCGGTGTTTCACCGCGAGAAGGTCATGACCTTCGAAGCCGTGATCGACACCGCCCAGTCCATGCCTGCCGAGGAGATGGTTCGCTTTGTCGTCCGGCCGGCGGACCCATCCTTGCCGCGCCGGATCCGGATCAATCTCGACGACAAGAAGGCGTCGAAGGCACTGGAGCCGGGCGCCAGGGTGTCGGTGCGCGCCTGGCTGATGCCGCCGCCGCCACCGGCGGTGCCCGGCGCCTATGATTTCTCGCGCGCGGCCTGGTTCCAGGGGGTTGGCGCCACGGCGCGCGGTCTCGACGTCACCTTGATCGCGGCGCCGACCGAGCGCAGCTGGCGCGCCCGTCTCGCCAACGCTCGGCAGGGCATGGCCGATCACATCCGCAGCCGGCTCGGGGGCGGGGAAGGGGGCATCGCCGCGGCGCTCGCGACCGGCGATCAGGCCGGCATTCCGGAGGAGGACGCGGAGGCGATGCGGCGATCCGGGCTCGCCCACCTGCTGTCGGTGAGCGGGCTCCATCTCACCGCCGTGGTCGGCGCGGTGATGCTGCTCACCCTCAAGCTGCTCGCGCTCAGCCCGACGCTTGCGCTCCGCTTCCGCCTCGTCGTGATCGCCGCCGGCGTCGGGGCGCTCGCCGGGATCGCCTACACCTTGTTCACCGGTGCCGAGGTGCCGACGATCCGATCCTGTGTCGCGGCGGTGCTGATCCTGCTCGGCATCGCGCTCGGCCGAGAGGCGCTGACCCTGCGGCTCGTCGCCGTCGGCGCGCTGATCGTGCTGCTGTTGTGGCCGGAGAGCGTCGTCGGCGCCTCCTTCCAGTTGAGCTTCGCGGCGATCGCGGCGATCGTCGTGATTCTCGATCACCCGAGGATCCGCGCGCTGCTGGAGCGTCGGGACGAGGCGCTGCCGGTGAAAGCCGGCCGCTTTCTTCTGGGACTGATCCTCACCGGCCTGGCGGTGGAACTCGCTCTCACGCCGATCGCCTTGTTCCATTTCCACCAGGCCGGGATCTACGGCGCGTTCGCCAACATCGTCGCGATCCCGCTCACCACCTTCGTGGTGATGCCGATCGAGGGTCTCGCTCTGCTCCTCGATCTCGCCGGCCTCGGCGCGCCCTGCTGGTGGCTCGCCGGCAAGGCGCTCGGCTTCCTGCTCTGGCTCGCCCATGCCACCGCCGGTGCACCAGGCGCCGTCGCCATGCTGCCCGGCATGCCGCGGGGTGCGTTCGGCCTGATCACGGCGGGCGGGCTGTGGCTGTTGCTGTGGCGGACCCGGTGGCGGCTGTTCGGCATCCCGCCGCTCGTGGCAGGCCTGGTCTGGACGGTGGCGACGCCGCCGCCCGATCTCCTCGTCACCGGCGACGGCACCCATCTCGCGATCCGAACCGCACGCGGCGACCTGGCCATTCTTCGGCCGAAAGCGGGCGATTACGTGCGCGATACCTTATCGGAAAATGCGGGGATAAAGTCGGAGCCGATCGAACTCGACATGTTGCCGGCGGCGCAATGCAGCGCCGATCTGTGCGCGGCCGAGGTCGAGGCGGACGGCACGCGATGGCGGATTCTCGCCACCCGCTCACCCAATATGGTCGACTTCGAGCCGCTGCAGCGCGCCTGCGCCGCAGCCGATATCGTCGTCTCCGATCGCCGGCTACCGGTCACGTGCGTGCCGCGCTGGCTGAAGGCCGATGCCGTCTTCCTCCGCCGCACGGGCGGACTCGCGATCAAGCTGGGCGCGGCGCCGAAGGTGCTGACGGTGGCGGAACTGCAGGGAGAGCATCCGTGGGCGACCGCTGCGGTGCCCGACCCAAAAACTATTTCGCGGCGGCGGTCCGCCGGCGCAGCTCCAGGAGCGCCTTGGCGCGGCGAGCCTCGTCCTGCTGCTCGCGAGCCCAGGGCGGCGACACGGTGAAGCGCTCCAACTCTGCAGGGATCAAGGCTGGTACCGACACGCTCACAACATCCTGGGAAGATTGGTGATACCGGTATCATAGGCCGGTAAACGGAAGCTTTCTACCGTAATGGACCGCAACTCGAGGGCGCGGACCGCGTGCTCCGGCCCGCGTCCCGGCTGGCGTCTCGACGCCCGCCGGATTATGCGGGCGCGGAAAAGGAAGGTCCGTGCCGATCACTCTCATCTGTCTCGATGCCGACGACACTCTCTGGCACAATGAAACCTATTTTCGCCGCACCTTCGGCGATTTCTCCGGCCTGCTTGCGCCGTTCGCGTCGCCTGAGAAGGTGCAGGCGCATCTCGACAGGGTCGAGCATCGCAACCTGTCGGTCTACGGCTATGGAGTCAAAGGCTTCATTCTGTCGATGATGGAGGTCGCGGCCGAGATTGCAGGCGATGATCTGCCCGCGGCGACGATGCGAGACATCCTGGCGCTCGGCCGCGACCAGCTGGTTCATCCGATCGAGATGCTGCCGGGCGTCGAGGATGCGCTGCCGCAGCTTGCGGAGCGTGGCCGACTGATCCTGGTGACCAAGGGTGACCTGCACCATCAGGAGGCGAAATTGGCCGCCTCCGGTATCGGCGACCTGTTCGAAGGGGTCGAGATCGTCAGCGAGAAGGAAACGGAAACCTACCGGCGGATCTTCAGGCGTTACCGCGCTTTTCCAGAGCAGGCGGTGATGGCGGGCAATTCGATGCGCTCCGATATCCTGCCGGCACTCGATGCCGGCGCCTATGCGGCGTTCGTGCCGTTCGAACTTGTCTGGGCGCACGAAGCGGCCGAAGCGCCCGTCGATCATCCGCGCTACCGCGCGCTCGCCAGCCTCGCCGAATTGCCGGACTGGCTCGACCGTCTCGCTTGACCCATATGGGCGTTCATCCTGTGTGCACCGCAGCGCCGCCAGCCTCGGCGCGCGGCGACGGGTGCGCCCGGGCGAGGGAGCGAGAGGTGCGGACAGTGTCGATTGTCGCCGGCGGGCCGACGCCATAAGCGTGCCCCGAATGACTCCCGCGTCCCTCGATCCTGCCGTGCACCGTCGCCGTGCAGTCTCCATGTTTCTGGTGGTTGGGCTGCACGCCCTGCTGCTCCTGTTGCTGTGGCAGATGGCACCGCCGGCGATGCGGATCCTGGAGCCCAGGAAAGGTGCGATCGAGGTCAGGCTGCTGCCGAACGATCCGATCCCTTCGCCAAACCCGCAGCCGCGCGACAAGCCGACGCCGGAGCCCGCCGCCGGCGCGCAGAAGCCGCCGGCGCCGGTGCCGCCGAAGGCGCCTGCGCCCGCCAATCCGCCGGCCGTGCCGGAAGGCTATTCGTTCAAGCTGATGGAGGGGATGGAGAAATTCGACCTCGCCCAGCTTCCCAAGGGCGCTCCCTCCGCCGGGACCCACCTCGCCACCGGCGACAGCGGCGCGCCGGCGGCGCTGGAAGGCGGCAGCATTCCCGGCAAGGAACGCCTGTTCCCGGCCCAGTGGCAGCGCAAGCCGACTCGGGCAGAACTCTCGGCATACTTTCCCAAGGGGCTGAGGGCAGCGACCGGATTCGGGATGATCGCCTGCCGGACGATCGCGAACTACCGGGTCGACGATTGCGAGGAATTGGAACAGTCGCCTGCAGGATCGGGCCTTGCCGGTGCGGTCCGCCAGGCGGCCTGGCAGTTCCGGGTGATGCCGCCGCGGGTCGGCGGCCGGACCCTGGTCGGCGCCTGGGTGCGGATCCGGATCGACTACACACAGGGTGTTCCAGAGTAAGCCGTCGGCCTGAGTTCGTGCCCCCGTCGCTTACTCGTTGGGCGGGGCTGGTATCCTGGTCACCTGGATGTGCACCACCTGCCAGCGTCCACGGACCCGCTTGAACGTGTCGGCAAAGCGGAAGTGGCTGGAGAAAGGCTTGCCGGCGGAGACTCCGCGCAGGATCGTCTCGGCGCCGACGATTCCGGCGTCGGGCCCGAGCGGCACCACCACCCGATCGACGAGTACGATCGGATCGTAGCGCTCGTCGGGGCCCATCCAGCCAAGGATGAACGCGGCCTTTCCACTGCGTCGCCCGCTGCCTTCGACGAACACGAGATCGTCGGCGACCATCGTCTCCAGCGCCGCGCGGTCCTTGGTCAGTTGCGCGCGGTCGAAGCGGTCGGCAAAGGCGAGGAGCTCGCGCTCCATCGGCGAGGCCGGCGCGGGCGCGGAAGCCGCGACGGGGACGGCCCATGAAAGCGCTGCGGAAATGATCGTCGCACGTGTGGATCGCCGCATTCTGCCGACTCCTTCCGAGCAATCCTGTGCACATCGTCGCGCACGCGCCACTTGAAACTTCCCCATGCCGTTGCTTTTTAGGCCGGTAGCCCCTACTTAGCTGTTGCTAACGTCGCCTGCGACGGAATTTGTCGGCTCCGATCGAGAGCCCCTTCTTCCTTTCACGCTTCTGGCTCCGCCGCGCCGCAGGCGCGCGGTTATCACATCGCGAAAGGGGACGGACATGGCCATCGGCACCGTCAAGTTCTTCAATTACGATCGGGGCTTCGGCTTCGTTTCGAATGATGCCGGCGGGCCCGATGCCTTCGTGCACATCAAGGCGGTCGAGGCCGCAGGGCTTCCCGGCCTGAACAAGAATCAAAGGATCAGCTACGCCCTCGATGCGGACGGCAAGGGCCGCACGATTGCGACCGGTCTCGAACGGGCCTGATCGCAGGCTCCGCGGCGGCGCGAGGATCGCGCGCTCCGGTGAGACGTTGGCCTACAACAATGGAAACGGGCGATCGCCCGAGGAACGCATGAACAACCACAATCAACGGCCCGAACGGCCCAAGCTCGGCCTCCTCTTCGGCGGCACGGCACCGCCTCCCTCGGAACGCCCCGCGCCTATTCTCTCGACAGACGATCTGCGCAGGATCGTTTCCGAGACGATCGGCTGATATTCACCGGACGGCGCCACGCGTCGTCTGACTTTCACTGCAGCACAGGAGCCCAGCATGTCCAGAACCGCCCAACGTCCTTTCTGTATCGCCAAAGACGACAGCGGCGACTTTCGCCTGACAGTGCGTGAGACGCGCTACAATTCGCAAAATTATCCGCTGGTAACGTCGATCCTGCAGGACGAGCGTTTCAAGACCGCGGCTGCGGCGCGGGCGCACGCCAAGGCGCATTTCGGCGCCGAGCCGGGCCAGTTCTCGACCAGCTGACGCGTGTCGGCCGCCCTGCGCTCTGCAGGGCGGCGGCGACGGCGCAGTTCGTGTCCCTCGTCATCGATACTGCCCCGCCAGGGTTGCTGCGAGCGGTAGCACCCGGTCCCGCGTCAGCGGCGCAAGCGGCAAGGTGATCGCTTCGTCCCGTGCGAACCAGCCAGCCTCGGCGATTTCCGCGCTCACCTCCGGCGCGAACGATGCGCGGATGTGGAAGAGCTCGGCCTCCACCAGGCATCCCGGCTCGTTGGCGGCTGGCGCAACCAAGCGTCCCAGATAGGCCGGATCAGCATCGGCCAGGGCAAAGCCGATCTCCTCGAGCAACTCGCGGCGAAGCGCCGCAACCGCAGTCTCGCCCGGTTCGATCTTCCCGCCGGCCTGCATGAAGACTCCGGTGCCGGCCTTGCGCACGAGCAAAAGCCGCCCGTCATCGTCATCGATCAGCGCCGCGGCGATGCGAATGCTGGGCGTGCGGGCCTCCGTCGAAGATGGAAGCTGACAGGGTGCGGGAGCCGTGCTGGTCATTGTTGCGACTTTCTCATGCCGCCGCTCGGCCGGCAACGCCGGGGCAGGCGCGCGTGCGACGCTCGGCCGCTTCGTGCGTTGGCGGGCCGATGAAGGAGACGAGAATGACCGACGAACGCAGCAAAGATGATCTCGACCAGTCCATCACCGAGGAGATTGGCGGCGTCCAGGGCGGCGGCGACGACGCTGGACCCGAGGAGCAAGTGGCGCAATCAGCGTCGATTGGCACGGTACCGGACGCGCCGGTGCCGGACTCGGCGGAGATCGAGTGGGCCGGCGGTGTGGTCAAGAAGCCGCCGACTCCGAACAATTGAGGCGAAGTCGCACATGAACGAAAGGGCGGGGGCGCAATCTGCGCCTCCGCCCTTCTCTTGGATCGTCGATTGGGTCGGTCAGAGCCTGCGGCGGCCGGTGATCAACTGCACGATGAATACGATCAACGCGATCACCAGCAACGCATGGATCAAGCCGCCGCCGATCTGGAACGCGAAGCCCAGGATCCACAGCAGAATGAGAATACCGATCAGGGTCCAGATCATGTCAGCGCCTTTCGTGGGCCGAAGCCGGGGAGGGTGGATGTTGCGGGAAGAACCGGGACGCGACGGTTTCGTTCCGGACGGTCAACAAACCCCGCGTGGACAGGGGCAAGGGGAGCCCGGCTGCTCAGGCGCTGCGCGCCCGCAAGCTCCCGGATTCGCTGTCGACGGGATCTTCGCCGGCAACGGCATGCCATGCCTTGCGCACGCCATATTGCACCGCCCAGCCGAGCGCGTAGGTCGCCACCACCGGTGCAAGGACGCGAATGGCGCCTTCCGCGACGCTGCCGACGATCGCGCCCTTGATGCCGCTGTCGCCGTCGCCCCGGTCGATGGCAGCGCCGATCAGAGCGCCGAGTAGATTGGCCATGTCAGTCTCCTTTGCCGCTGAAGCGCTCCGCCCAGCCGCAGGTTCCGGCGCTGCGAATTGTTAATCTCCTTGGCATAGCCTGATCCAAACAGAGGCTTGGAGAGGGCCTGGACATGATCGAGAGGATGCTGGCGGACCATGCCCGCCTGCGCGCATGCGCGGATTGCCTGGAGGCGTTGCTCGTGTCGGCCGATGTGCCCGATCCTGAGTCGCTCGCCGCCGCCCGCTGGGCTCTCGGCAGCACGATGATGCAGCATCTCGCGCTGGAGGAGCGGCATCTCTACGCCGCCTTGCGCGACGATCCTCGCGCGCACGTCAGGCGCATCGCCGAGGCATTTCAGGACGATCTGGTCACCAGCTTCGGCCCCTATGCCGATCATGCGAAGAGCTGGACGCCGGAGCGGGTCTCGGGGGAGTGGGACACGTATCGCACGCAGACCTTGGATCTGCTCCAGACCATGCGGGCGCGGATGACGCGCGAGGAGACGGAACTCTATCCCTTGGTCGAGCGCAACGGCATCGACACCCGGCACAGCGGCCTTCCCGGGCGCAACTGGACCCGGGAGGCGTTCGCGATCAAGGAACGGATAGGCGGCCGCTGATCAGCGCCCGTCGGGCGCGTTCGAGCTAGCGAAGCTTGGCGATCCCGATGCCGTCGGTCTTGGCGCGTTCCTGGACCGATTCCTCGCTCCGGGTCAGAGCCTTGGCGATCGCCTTGAGGCCCATGCCCTTGGCGGCGAGCGTGCGCAGCTTGGCGAGTTCCTCGCTCTTCCACGGCTGCCGATGGCGGACGAAATCCTCCTTGGCCATCAGTCGCTCGCCAGCTTGCCCTTGGTCGACGGATTTGCGGCGATGGTCTTCTTGACCTCCTTCTTGGGCTTACGGGCTTCCTTGTTGCTCTTCACTTGACCCTTGGCCATGTCATGTCTCCTTGGCTTCGACGCTGAATAGGCGCGCGCGCGTGCAAAGCCAATCGCCTTGGGATCAATAGCCCTGGGGTCAGTAGATCCGCATCCGGTCGCCGCGCATCTCGACCGAGTAACGGCCGAGATAGGCCTGGCCGAGCAGGGACATGTCGCCGCCGCCGAGGATCACGCCCGATACCCCGCGTGCTTCCTTGCCGTCGAGGCGAACGCTGGCGAGCGTCACCCTCTTGCCCTGGACCGGCCCGGAGGCGCCCATTCCGACGACCTCATATTCGGAGCGCGAGAAGGGGATGCCGATGCGCGCGGCATCCTTTTCGGCCAGCGCGACGCCGGTCGCGCCGGTGTCGACGAGAAAGCGGACCAGCTGTCCGTTAACCTCGACATTGGCGTAGAAGTGACCGCCGTCGCTGCGCTCGAGCACCGTCTCCCGCACGGCGGCAGGCGTCGGCGCTGCATCGGCTTTCGGCGCCGCGGTCTCCCGCGCCAGCGGCGCGGCGCGGTCGTCGGTCGGCACCAGGAAGCCGATGCCGATGCCGAGTGCGATCACGAACAGGA
Organism: Sphingosinicella sp. BN140058; assembly: GCF_004135585.1. NCBI lineage: Bacteria > Pseudomonadati > Pseudomonadota > Alphaproteobacteria > Sphingomonadales > Sphingosinicellaceae > Sphingosinicella > Sphingosinicella sp. BN140058. Next base: position 5,019,961 of record NZ_CP035501.1, read on the forward strand.
GCGACTTCTGCATAGCCGCGCAGCGTAAGGCCGGAGCGTGAACGAAGCACTAAGCCGCGTTCAGATGTCGAGACAGATCTTGCCGAAATGCGCACCTTTTTCCTGATGCCGAAAGGCGTCGGCGATCGCACCCAGTTCGAAGCTGCGATCCACCACCGGCTTGAGGCCGGTCGCGTCGAGCGCCCGGACGAAGTCGATCTGGTCGCGCCGGCTGCCGACGATCAGTCCCTGTAACCTTGCCTGCTTGGCCATCAGAAAGGCGGTGGGCACGTCGCCGCTCGCGCCCGTCAGCACCCCGATCAGCGCGATATGGCCGCCGAGGCGGACTGCGGCGATCGACTGGGGCAGGGTGCCGGGACCGCCGACCTCGACGACATGATCGACGCCGCCGCTCCATCGGAAGGCTTCGGCGCCCCAATCGGGATTGCTGCGATAGTTGATCGCATGGTCGGCGCCGAGCGCCCGGAGGCGCTCGAGCTTGGCGTCGGACGAGGAGGTCGCGATCACGCGCGCCCCCATTGCCTTGGCAAGCTGCAGCGCGAAGATCGACACGCCGCCGGTGCCCAGGACGAGGACGGTGTCGCCGGCCTTTAGCCCGCCATTGACCACCAAGGCGCGCCAGGCGGTGAGGCCTGCGGTGGTGAGCGTTGCCGCTTCGCAGTGGCTGTAGCCCTTTGGTGCCGGCGTGAACCATGTCGCGGGTCTGACCACGGACTCGCGTGCGTAGCCGTCGAGGCCGTCGCCCGGAGTGGTCGAGAAATCCGGAACGGTCGGGGGCCCCTCCAGCCAGGTCGGGAAGAAGCAGGAGACGACGGCGTCGCCGGCCGTGAATTCGGTCACCCCGGTGCCGACGGCCTCGACCGTGCCGGCACCATCCGACATCGGGATTCGCCCGTCCGCAGCCCGCATGCGTCCGCTCACCACGCCGTAATCGTGATAGTTGAGTGAGCTCGCCCGCAGCCGCACCCGGATCTCGCCCGGGCCTGGTGCGCCCGGCTCTTCCTCATCGACGATCCGAAGCCGATCCAGACCGCCCGGAGCCTCCAGCCTGACGACCTTCATGCCGTAATCCTTTCCGCTTGTGCCGCGACCGTTCCGCGCATTCCATCGGGCGAGAGAATCTCGATCCAATAGCCGTCCGGGTCGCTGATGAACGCGATCCCCTTCATCTTGCCCTCGTTGGGGCGTTTCACGAACGGAACGCCGAGCGCCTCGAAACGGGCGCAGGCGGCGGCGACGTCGGGAACGCTGATGCCGAGATGGCCAAAGCCGCGCGGTTCGGCATTGCCATTGTGATAGCCGCTGAAGCCGGGGTCGCTTTCCGTGCCCCAATTGTGGGTGAGCTCCAGCGTCGTCTCGCGCGAGAAGATGAAGCGTGCACGATCGGCCGGATCGTCGGGGACACTCTCTTCCTCTCCGAGGAAGGCGAGGAAGAAGAGCGAGAAGCGCATCTCCTCGAAGTCGAGGCGCTGCAGCAAGGTCATGCCGAGCACGCGCGTGTAGAAGTTCAGCGAAGGCTCCGGATCGCGGATGCGCAGCATCGTCTGGTTGAGGGTGAAGCCGCGCGTCGCGGGATCTCGCATTGGTGTCTCCATGGCGCCAGTCGTGGATGGTCGGTCGGCGAACGGCCGGCGGGCCGGGTTGCTCCCTACAGGCTTTAGACCAGCAGCGGCACCGATGCCGCGCTCCGCCGTTCATCCGCCGTGGCCGAGATGCGTACCAGAGATGCCGAAGCGATCGGGCGCGCCTTTGCGAATGCGGTGGATGGCTTTCCGAGAGAGCGAGCGCCGCTGATCCTCGGCCATTTCGATGCCGACGGCCTTGCCTCGATCGCGCTCATCGCCCGGGCGATGGAGCGGGCGGGCCGCCCGGCGGAAACCCGGATCGTCGGCAAGGGCGAGAATGCCTGGTCGGACGCCATGCGCGCGGAGCTCGCCGCCCGGCGACCCGGTGGATTGATCGTCGCCGATCTCGGCGTTCGCTCCGGTGCTCTGCTGGCCGGAGTCCCGACCATCCTCGTCGATCATCATGTGCCGACGGGCGCGCCCGACGGAGCACTGGTGCTCAGCGGCAACGGCGTCGAACCCGAGCCGACCAGCGCCCTGATCGCCTATTGGTGCGCGTCCGGGCTTGCACCGGCGGAGGATCTGCTGTGGCTGGCAGCGATCGGTCTGATCGGCGACATGGCCGTCGATGCCGGCTTCCCCGAACTCGCCGAAGCTCAGGCGCGCTACGGCAAGACCGCTTTGCGCAATGCCGTGGCCCTGATCAATGCGCCGCGCCGCACCGCGGCCGCAGATGCCGGTCCGGCGCTCTCACTCCTGCTCACGTGCGACAGCCCGAAGGAACTGCTTTCGGGCGTGCACGCCGACACCGCGCGCCTTCATGCCGCCAAGGCGGAGGTCGCCTGCGAACTGGAGAGCGCCCGCCGCGTCCCGCCGAACGTGCGCGGAGAGGTGGCTTTGATCCGGTTCGATTCCCCTTGCCAGATTCATCCCCTGATCGCGCAGCAATGGCGGGGACGGCTGCGCGACCGGATCGTCATCGCCGCCAACGGAGGGTACCGCCCCGGTTGGGTCCACTTCGCCGCGCGTAGCGCCAGCGGCCGCGACCTCATCGCCTTTCTCGACGCGCATCGGCCCAAGGGGGCCGACGGCCACTATGGCAACGGCCATCGTCAGGCGACCGGCGGCGCACTGCCGCATCCGGTCTGGAACGAATTCATCTCGAAGCTCGGCTTTCCCGAGGAGCAAGTGGAATCATGAACATGTACAGCAGGCCGCTCCGGCTCGGCTTTCCGGTCAAGGTGATGGGCCGGCCCGATCTCAAGAGCAACGACACGCGGCGCTGGCAGAAAGATCCGCACCTCAAGACCTCGCTCGAATATGTCGATTCGATCCTCGACTATCTCGCCGAAGTGAAGATCGACATGTACCGGCTGAGCTCGGATCTCGCGCCCTATGCCACCCATCCCGACATGCCCCAATTCCATGACATGGTGGCGGAGAGCGACTCGGAACTCGCCCAGATCGGCGCGAAGGCAAGGGCGCTCGACATCCGCCTGTCCTTCCACCCTTCGCAATATGTGCTGCTCAACAGCGCCGATCCGAAGCTCACCGGCAAGAGCGTTTGGGATCTCGCGTCGCAGGCCGAGATCCTGGACCGGATGGGCATGGGCCCCGAGGCGGTGCTCGTCACCCATGTCGGCGGCGTCTACGGCAATCACGAGGAGAGCCGCGCGCGCTGGATCGAGGGCTGGAACGCCTGTCCGGAGCATGTCCGCAAGCGCCTGGTGCTCGAAAATGACGACATCCGCTTCTCCGCGGCGGACGTGCTCTGGATCCACGAGCGCACCGGAGTCCGGCTGGTCTTCGATCACCAGCATTTCTGGTGCCTCAATCCGGAGCGGCTCGAACTCCGCCCGACGCTGGAGGCGTTCCTGCGCAGCTGGCCCGACGGGGTTCGGCCCAAGATCCATTTCTCCTCGCCGCGTACCGAGCTTCGCGAGGTCAAGCGCAAGGTGAAGGATGCCGAGCGGGCGGCCGCGGCACGCGGCGGAAAGGGCGCGGGTGCCACCAGAGGCGCGGTGAAGGCGACCAGCCGGGTGAAAACCGTGCTGCTGCCGCCGATCTGGACCGGCCATGCCGATTTCACCAATCCATTCGAGTTCGCGACCTTCATGCGCATCGCCGAAGGCCTGGATTTCGACGTCATGATGGAAGGCAAGGCAAAGGACATCAGCCTGCTCAAACTGCGTCCCGATCTCCTGCGCTTCGCGCCCGATGTCGCGGCGCGGTTCGGCATCTTTCCGGCGCAGGCCGATCAGCTCGAGGCCGACGAACGCCGCCTGGACGCGGGCGTTGCCGCCGAGACGGACGCCGACGTCGACGAAGGAGCGCAGGCTGCACCCGCACTCGCCTGAGTTTCAGCCCCGTTCGATGATCGCCGCGACGGCGGCGATCCGCTCGACCTCGGCATAAGGCGGCTCGTCCAGCTCCTCCCCGAAGATGTCCGGATCGATCTCGCTGTAGCGCAGGGTGCAGCCGTGCTCAGGCAGCGCCCTGCGCAGGGCAGCCTCGAAAGCGTCTTCGCCATCGACGATCGCAACGCCCGTGTAGAGCAGCATCTTGCCACCGGGGCGCAACCGCTCCGCGGCCGACAGCGCCCATTCGAGCGACAATGCGGCGCCGTGCATGTCGCCGCCGTCGCGATAGGCGCGTTCGGCCGTGTCCATGACATAAGGTGGGTTGGCGAGAACGAGGTCGATCGGCCCATCGACGCCCTCCAGACCCGGCGCCTCGATCTGGTCGACCGCGATGCCGAGATGGGCCGCGTTGACCCGCGCCAGCCGCAGCGCCTCGGGATTGATGTCGGTCATGATCAGCCGCGCTGCGGGAAGGACATGGCGCGCGATCAGCCCACCGGCGCCGGAGCCGGCACCGATGTCGACGATGTCGGCATAAAGAGGGCCGCCGCGCAGCTCCTGTTCGATCAGGCGGGCGAACCGGTAGGTGTCGGGGCCGAAGAAGACGGAATCGGCAGCCTCGGTCGGAAAGGCGGAATGAAGGAACAGGGAGTCGCCGATCGCGGCGACTCTGAGCTTGCTCTTCAAGCGTCCGTCGCGCGAGTCGACCGCCCCGGCCCGACGAAGCGGATCGAGGATGTCGCTCGGCAGCAGCGCGGGATCGAACCAGCGGTTCCAGCCGAAGACGTCGCGGAGCGTGCGCGCCGGGTGATCGCCGTCGCGGGCGAGCAATCGTGCATGGGTCGCGGGCGTGACCGTGGTGAAGCGATAGCCGCGGGCATCGAGCGCCGCGAGAAGTTGCAGCAGATCCTGATCGGCGGAATGCGTGTCCATCGATGCTCCTGAAGGGATGGGCCATGCCCCGGCCGGGGCATGGCAGCTAATCGCGCGGAGTTGCGCGATGGTTCCTCCTGCAGACGCTGCGCAAAATCTGCCTTTTCGTGCGCGCCGCAGCGCCTATGTTCGGCGCAATGTCAGGAGAAGACGAACACGAGGCTTTGCTCGAATCGATCCACCGCAGCGCAATCGCGACGGTGGTGACGGATGCGCGGCAGGCCGACAATCCGATCATCGGCATCAATGACGCGTTCGAACGCCTGACCGGCTATTCGGCAGCGGAGGTAATCGGCCGCAATTGCCGGTTCCTCCGCGGCGTCGACAGCGAGGACGAGGGTACCGTCGCGTTGCGCGAGGCCGTGCATGCCGCGCGCCCGGTGCTGGTCGAGCTGCTCAACTATCGCAAGGACGGCACCGCCTTTCGGAACGCCGTCATGGTCGCGCCGATCTTCGCAGGGGACGGCAGCGTCCGCTATTATATCGGATCGCAGATGGAAGTGCCGGAGGCGCAGGGGCTCGATCCCCGCACCGTTCGCGCGCGGGATCATGTCGCGAAGCTCACGCCGCGTCAGCAGGAAGTTCTACGGCTGATGGCGAGCGGGCTGCTCAACAAGCAGATTGCCTATGAACTCGGCATTTCCGAGAAGACGGTGAAGATGCATCGCGCCGCCTTGCTGTCGCAGCTCGGCGCCCGGTCGTCGGCGGATGCCGTTCGGCTCGCCGTGGAAGCCGGCATTTGAAGGTTCGGAGTCGAGGCGATGCGTGTTTCGGTGTTCAGCACGAAAAGGTACGACCGCGTCCACCTGGAGGCGGCCAATGCCGCCGCCGGCGCCGGCCACGAACTGGTGTTCCTGGAGCCGCATCTCGGGCCTGATACGGTCTCGCTGGCTGCCGGCAGCGACGCGGTCTGCGCGTTCGTCAACGACGTCGTCGATCGCCCGGTTCTGGCTGCGCTCCACGCGCTGCGGGTTCGCGGCATCGTGTTGCGCAGCGCCGGCTACAACAATGTCGATCTCGTCGCAGCCGGAGAGCTGGGCATGCCCGTCGGGCGCGTGCCCGCTTACTCGCCGCATGCGGTGGCAGAACATGCGGCGGCGTTGATCCTCTCGCTCAATCGCAAGATCCATCGCGCCTATGCGCGCGTCCGAGAAGGCAATTTCGAATTGGACGGCCTGCTCGGTTTCGATTTGCACGGCCGCACCGCCGGCATCGTCGGCACCGGCAAGATCGGCCTGGCTCTGGCGCGGATCCTCGCCGGGTTCGGCTGCACCATCCTGGCAAGCGACCCGTTTCCGTCAGCGGAACTGGAGCGGATCGGCGGGCGCTACGTGCCGCTGGCCGATCTGCTTGCGTGTGCGGACATCGTCAGCCTGCATTGCCCGCTGACCCCGCAGACGCGGCATGCGATCGATGCCGCCGCGATCGCAACGATGAAGCCGGGGGTGATGCTGATCAACACCAGCCGCGGCGCGGTGATCGATACCGCCGCCGTCATCGACGGGCTGAAGTGCGGCCGGATCGGTTATCTGGGGCTCGACGTCTACGAGGAGGAGGGCGACCTGTTCTTCGAGGATCTTTCGGGTCAGGTGCTCCAGGATGATGCGTTTGCGCGGCTGCTCACGTTCCCGAACGTGCTGATCACCGGTCACCAGGCCTTCTTCACGGAGGAGGCGCTGCGTGCGATCGCCGAGACGACGATCGCCAACCTGAATGCGCTGGAGCAAGGCGGGATCCCGCTCCACCCGGTGCGGGCGGAGCAGGCATTGGCGCCGCGCCCGCTCAGCGCAGGTGCGGACCGTTGAGGAAGGTGTGCTGCAGCCAGCTTCGGATTTCATCCATCGCGTCGGGCGTGAGTTCGAGATAGGCGCGGCGCGCATCCCGCGGGTCGAGCCGGCGATTGAGAAGCCCGGTTTCCTCCATCTTGGTGAACCAGCGCAGCGCAGTCGTCGGCGGCACGCAGGCGGCCGCGCAGGCATCGGTCACCGTGATCGCCTTGCCCTCGGTGCGGGCGGCGAACAGATGCAGCATCGTGTCCCAGACCGGATCTGCGAACAACTGGGCGGACAGCCGGGCTTCGCGCTGCCGACGGGCGCGCAGATAGTGGCGCGCGATCTCGCCATATTCGATGTCGCGCGGATCCTCCGGAACGCCGGTGCCGTTGACCAGGCGCAACTGGCCGCGTGCGCGTTCCGGCACGCTGCCGAACGGTGGCGGCCGTTCCGCACGGCGCTCCATCGGCGGGGCCTCGGCCAGGGGCAGGAGCTTCTTCATCATATTCTCCGGAGACATCAATTCAGGGGGACAGCGGCCGCTTGGCGGCACGACGATCGAGTTCGACGCCGAGCAGAAGGGTGAGCTGAATGGGTATGGCCCACATGCTCTCGAGCGCTCGGTAGATTGCAGGGGTGAAGGCGGGCGCGAGCATCGTACTGAAATGCGTGGCCACGGCGATCAGGTGAAAGCCGGTAATCCAAATGGGCCAGAATCTTCGGCTGGCCAGCATCAGGCCGTAGAATCCAAAGAGAAGCACGGAATCCACTGCGAAGATCGCCATCTCCGTGCTCCCCCACGCCCGGCCGACGCGCGCGGCCGGGATCGTCATCAAGGCCGCCGCAATGATCAGGAACGCTGCCCATCGGCCGTCCTTGCCACCGAAGACGATGGCATAGCCGCACGACAGACCGGCGAGCAGCCAGAAGAGGAGACCGATGAGCATAGGACGCCAGGATCACGCGGGGCTCAGACCGGTCAAGCCCGGGTGGGCTCGAGTTTGGCAATCTGCCGCTTCTCGCCCGCCGGGGCGGCCCCAGCCAGCACATCCCAGCCTTCGGGACAGCCATAATTATCGGGAGCGAAGTTGCTCTGTGCCTTGATCGCGGCGAGGTGGCGGATCGTGGCAACCATCTCGCCACGGCCCTTTACCACCGAATTGAGGCTCTCGGTCATCGATGCAAGCAACTTCTGGCTCTGGTTGGCCGGAAGATCCGATCTGGTCGTCGCTTCGATGATCGACGCATACATGCGTACGCTGTTCAACAGGGCGTCGTCGACCGCGGCGACGGCATTCTTGGAATCGGCGGCGACGACGGCGCCTGCACCCGGACGAAAATTGAACATGGTCATCTCCTCATGCCGCGGCGGCGGCTTTGGGTGGCTCGGACGGCTTCGCTGGGCCTGGGCGCTTGGAACCGGACTCGTTACAGAATCTGTTCGGCCCTGGACCATCGATGCCGGTACGACACCGACACGAGAAGGCTTGCACCGCAAGGCATCTCGTGCCGTTGGGTCCTTCATCGCCGCTCGGGGACGATCCCGGCAACCCGCCGCAATGGTGATCCCAATTGTTGGGATATGCCGGAAAAGTTAGGATTTTCGGGCCTGAGCACCAGAAACCGTGCGCCGCGCTGGTCGTCACCGTAACCCAGGGCTGGACGCGAAATTGGAGACCGCGCGGTCGGTGCGCCGTGTAGGGCTGGCGGGTTCGGTTCTCGTGCTGGGAGATTGAGCCACCGGATCATCCCGGCGGACACCTTCAAAGTTAGCGCCATGGGCAACGAGGCAGATGGTCCCGCAGCGCGCGACCGTCGCGAGAACCGGAGATCAGCTGAAGGTCTTGAGCATTCCCGCCATGGCCAGAGCGATCGCGATCAGGGTGGCCGCGGCAACGATCGCGACCTGAAGCGCCTGTACCGTCTTTTGCGTCCAACTCAGATTATTCTCACGCCCGCCGAGTGGAGGCAGGCCGAGCCAGCGCGACCAGGATTCAGCAGAGGATTGCTCGCCCGCATTGGACACCAGTTCAGCTTCGACCGCCGGGACCGGCTCTCCGGCGCCGCCTTGCTCCCAGGCGACCAGGGCGCGCGCCGCCTCGCGCCGGTTCGCCGCTCCGAGGCGGGAGATGGATGCCTTGACGTAGGTGTCGACCGTCTGCGGAGTGAGGCCGGTTTCCTTCGCGATCTCTTTGGACGACATGCCCTTCGCAACCAGCCGCAGGCAGTTCTTCTGCCCTTCCGACAGCAAGAGCGTAGGATCATTCACCGCGAGAATTCCGAAGGCATTTGGGTTGTCGATTCGATACGAAGCAGGTGTCGCCCGGTGCAACCGCGGACGATGGCCGGCCCCGTTCAAGGCGTGTGCCGCGCTCAGTGGGCCCGTCCCGCGGCGAGAGGCCTGCCGACGTGCGCCGCCTCATAGCCCTGCAGCATGTCCAATCCCATCTGCAGATGGCAGGCGGGAACGGTTTCCCCGATCGCGTCGCACAGCTCGATCGCCTGACGAAGATGCTCGAGCGCCTGGTCGACGATCGCCTGACGGTCCGGGTTGGTCGCTTGGTTCATGCCCCCTTGTATAACGAGAGGCGCTCGCAGGCGAGCGTCTTTCGTGATCCGGCATGGGCCTGTCCCGGCCTTGCACGATTGTAGTCCCGGGGGAAGGAAACTCCGGACGAGGAACGATCGCCGGCGGTCAATCTGTTCAGCCTTGATTGAACGAACTGAACGCTTATCTAGTCGGCATGACCAATGAAGCGGGCAAGGCGGCTGAGGATTATGTCGAGTGCATGGGCCTGCACTTCGAAGCCGACGGGCTGCCGCGGATTGCCAGCCGGATCCTGGGCCTCTTCATCCTGGAGGGAGGTCCGTTCAGTTTCGCCGCGCTCGCCGATCGATTGAAGATCAGCCGGGCCAGCGTCAGCACGAACACGCGGTTGCTCGCCCAGATGGGTGTCATCGAGCGGGCGAGCGTCGCCGGCGAGCGGCAGGACTATTTCCGTATGGTGGATGCGCCTTATGTCTGCCTTTTGTACAAGATGGCGGATCGTGCCGACAAAGCTGCGCGCATGACCGAAAAGATCGTCGCGGACCTCGACCAGCCCTCCGCGGGCGCGCGCCGCCGCCTGGGTGCCTTCTCAGAGTTTCAGCATGCGCTTGCGACGTCGGCGCGGCGACTCGCCAACAGCATCCGAACCGCGCCAAGTCCTTGAGACAGGCCCGAAGTGCGTCGTTCAGTATTGACTGAACGTAATGATTGTCCATCTTTGATCCGGATGTCCGGCCGCAGCGGCCTTCAATCACCTTCAGCTTCCATCAGGAGAGAGACAGTGCGTAAGGCGTACGTCGCTTTGGCCGCCGCGGCGGCAGCGATTTCCAGCATTTCCGGTATAGCCGAGGCGGCCGCCCCGATTGAGGCGACGGGCGTGTGGCGCAACCCCAAGAACAACGTGCATGTGCGCATGCAGCCGTGCGGCACCACCGTTTGCGGCACGGTGGTCTGGGCGACGCCCAAGGCCGAGGCCAAGGCGCGTGCGGCCGGAACCCAGAAGCTGGTCGGCACCCAGCTGTTCCGCCAGTTCAAGCAGGTGCGCCCCGGCGTCTGGACCGGGCAGGTGTTCGTTCCCGACATGGGCCGCACCTTCTCGGGCAGCATGACCGCGAACAGCGCCACCTCGATCACCGGCAAGGGCTGCCTGATCGGCAAGTTCTTGTGCAAGACTCAGACCTGGACCCGGATCGGCTGAGGCGACGCTGCGGTCGAACCAGCATGAACGATCATGCTCTAGTGTCGAGCTCTAGAAAGGCAGTTTGACGCCGACCATGACCCGCTTGCTGACCTCGCCGTTCGGCATTGCGACGGAATCGACGAAGGCGCGTGCGGTCGCCCCGCCGCCGATGCCGATCTCCGCACGGAGCGGTTTCTCCGCAAATTCGGGCCGGTAGCGGTCGCGGTCCGCATCTGGACTGCGGCGCCGTCCACACACGACGATCTCGGCGGCGTTGCTGGCGGCGCATCGGCCTGTGATCGACAGGTCTGTGTCCGCTGCCCGTATCTTGGCAAGGTCGAAATCCGACGGCACCGGTGCCGAGGAAGCGGCTGCCGTCTGCAGCATCAACAGCCAGGCCACGTCCATGCTTCGCCTCCCGATCCGGTCCGAATTTCCGGGAACAATGCGGCACGAACAAGGCGTGGCCCGCCTAATCGCTTTCGAGATGGCGCCTGCGTTCAGACGGGGGCCAACTCGAAGGTCGCGACCGGGATCGTGAAGCTGCCGTCGTCGCTAATCGCGAACGCATCTCGCACGGTCGCAGACGCCTGGCGCTGGAGCGCACGGATCGCATCGATCTGCACGGGGGGCGTCCGCATCCGCGCCACCCACGCGCTGAACTCCAGCGGCAGTTTATGGCTGGCGACGCGCTGCACCGCAAAGCCGGCACGGCCGAGCGCGGCCGACCATTCGTCCATCCGGTAGTTGCGGACGTGGCTTGGGTCGCGCAGCAATTCCATCGTCTGCAAGTGGGTGTCGAGTGCCGGATGGGGCGGCGAGACCACGTCGATGAAGATCGCCGCGCCCTGCGGTGCGAGGACGCGACGAGCCTCGCGCAACCCTGCATCGAGATCATGCCAATGGTGCGCGCTCATCCTGCAAACCAGCAGGTCGAACGCTGCACTCTCGAACGGAAGCCGTTCCGCGGCGGCCTGACAGGTCAGGACATTGGCGAGACCGCGCCGCGCCGCTTCCGCGGCGACGGCTTCGAGCATGTCGATGGAGAGATCGCAGGCGACTACCTCCGCCCCGTGCGGCGCAATCCGGTATGCGGCGTGGCCGCCGCCGCACCCGAGGTCGAGCGCACGTGCCGGCGACCGGTCGCGCGCGATGGTTTCGAGACGATCGAGATCCGGGCCGCTCGCATGCACCGCGCTCGCAACATAGGCCTGGGCCTGAGGCCCGAATTGCTGCTCGACGAGGACGTCGTGGCTGCGTGTCACATCTCTCTCCTTTCAATGTGAGACTTAGGTAGATCCGAGGGGTATCCGCACCTTCTCTCTTGCGGATGCACGGCACAATGCGGGATATCCGAGGACAGGTTTCGTCCTGGCCGAAGGCTATCATGCGGTTCGATCTGGTTGATCTTCGTCTCTTCGCGTCGGTCGTCGACGCCGGCAGCATTTCCCGCGGGGCCGCCGCCGCCAATCTCGCGCTGGCCTCGGCAAGCGCCCGGATCAGCGGCATGGAGGCGCTGCTGGGCACCGCCTTGCTGGAGCGCGGCCGGCGCGGAGTCGTGCCCACGCCGGCCGGACGCACGCTTCTCCATCATGCCCGCGCCATCCTCGCGCAGACCGAGCGCATGCGTGGCGAACTTGCCACCTTCGCAGGCGGAATGAAGGGCGAAATCCGGATGGTCTCGAACAGCGCCGCCTTGGTCGAGCTCGTCCCCCGGTCGGTCCGCGCCTTACTCGCCGCACACAGGCAGGTCGACATAGAGATCGAGGAACGGACCAGCGTCGACGTCATCGCCGCAGTGGGGGAGGGCCGCGCCGAGTTCGGCCTGGCCAGCCATTCGGTCGATGCGGGGATCCTCGAAACCCGTCCGATCCTTACCGATCGGCTGGTGCTGGTGGCGGCGGCGGATCACCCGCTCGCCGGTCGCGAGACGATCCGCTTCGCCGAACTTCTCGATCAGCCTTTCGTCGGCCTCAGCGCCGGTGCCTTGCACGCGAGTCTCGCCGATCAGGCGGCTCGTCTCGGCCGCCGCATCGGCTACCGCGTGCGGCTGCGCAGCTTCGAAACCATGGCAGGTCTGGTCGAAGCCGGAATTGGTCTCGGCATCATGCCCTTGTCAGCCGCTCTGCCGGCGCAGTCGTCGACGCTCGTCATCGTCCCGCTCGCCGATCCCTGGGCGGATCGACGTTTGGCCCTTTGTGCCCGCCGGTTCGACGATCTCAGTGCGCACGCGCGGGCGCTCGTCGAAGAATTAGCTCGGCAGGCCGCCACGCTCGAACGGGCGCGGCCGACGCTCAGCGTGGGGCGCTAAGCCGCGACATCAGGATCGCCGCGCGCTTGGCCTGGCGGCGAATGCTGGCGAGATCGACCGTCTCGCCCGGAGCGTGATCGCCGGTGCTGAAGGTGCCGAGGCCGACGAGGCCGTCGACATCGCCGGCAACGAAGGAGATGTCGCCCGCGCCGCGCTTCAGCGGATCGAGCGGCGCCATGGTCTCGAGGCCGAGATCGCGATTGACCGCATTGAGAGCAGCCAGAAGGGCCTTGTTGCCTTCGGTCGGCGCCATCGCCGGATAGCCTTCGCCGAATTCGATCTTCGCGTCCGTACCGGGCGCATGAGCCGCGACGATCGCCATCATCTTGGCGCGGACGCGCTCCGTCTGCGCGTTGCTCAAGGTACGAAAATCACCGAGCGCGATCGCGGTTGCCGGGATAATGTTGGACTTGCCCGCAACGCTGCCGGTGCCGCTCTCGTCGATCGCGGCGCGCGCTCCGCCGGCGATCACCCCGGCATTGAAGGTGAGGTTGGGCTCGGGCAGTTCCTTGCGAAAGGCGGCGAGGATCCGCACCAGTTCGTTGACGGCGCCATCGCCCTGTTCGGGCGTGAAGATGAGGGAGGAATGGCCGGTCCGGCCGCTGGCCGTCAGCGTCCAATCGGTGACGGACCGGCGCGCGATCGAGCCCATGTCCTTGCCGTCCTGTGTGACCAGCCCTTCGAAATCGAGCGCGATGTCGGCGCGCTTGCCGGCCGCGACCAGATCGGCGCGGGAGAGGCTGTGCGGGCTGCCCGCATCTTCCTCGTCGCCGGTCAGCACGATCTCGATGTCGGCCCCGGCGAGCGTGCCGGCGGCCTGCATCGCGCGCAACGCCGCCACGATCACCACCAGGCCGCCTTTGTCGTCGCCGGCGCCGGGCCCTTCGGCAAGATCGCCTTTGCGAACGAACGTCTGGAACGGGGAATCGCGTTCGAACACCGTATCGAGATGGCCGATCAGCAAAAGCTTCTTCGCACCTGCTTTGCCGGCATGGGTCGCGATCAGATGGCCGGCGCGCTGCACCTGCGCCATCGGTTTCCAGGTGACGGTGAAGCCCAGTGGCTCCAGCTCCGCCCGCATCATAGCGCCGACGGCGGTGACCCCTTCGAGGTTCAGGGTGCCGCTATTCTGGTCGACCAGCCGCTGCAGGAGACCGACGGAGCGCTCGAACTCGCCGTCGACCGTCCGCCCGATCGTCTTTTCCGCGGCGGAGAGGCGCGCCGCCGCCGGCGCTGCGGCGATCAGCAGGGCGCCGGCCGCTGCCGCAGCGGCCGCGCGGCCCAGAACCGTTCTTCCGATCACAATTTCTTCCCGCCCATTTTGTAGGTCAGCTGCAGATAGAAGCTGCGGCCGACCCCGTCGAACCACGAAATGTCGTAATAAGGATAGCTCGCATAGGTCGGGTCCTTGACCGGTGCCTTGTCGAACAGATTGTTAACGGTGCCCGACAGCCGGATCCGGTCCGTGAAGCTGTACTGGGCCGACAGATTGAACAGATAGCTCGCCTTTATGTAGGCATCCTCGTCATAATTGGGCAGCTTGCCGAGGCGCATGCCGGTGAGCGTGGTCGAGACCTTGCCGACGTTCCAGGTCAGGCTCGCCGTCCCCTTGTCGCGGGGGATGTAATAGCCGCTTTCATAAGCGAGCTTGTTGATCACCGGATCGCCCGGATATTGCCGGATCTTGTGGCTGAAGACGTAGGTGTAGGCGGCGCTCAGCGCGAAGCTGCCGATGCCGGTCTGCGGCGAACGCAGGTGGGCGGCAACGTCGATGCCGTCGGTGCTCTCCTGCGCGATATTGATCGGCGCGATCGACACGCCCTGCAATTCTCCGTCGAGGGCGCCGCCGGCATAACGCTGCACCCGGGCAAGCGCGTCGAGGCAGGTCGGCGAGCCGGTGTCGACGGCCGCGCCCGACGACGTCGTACCGATCCGGCAGTCCGCCTCGTCGCGCAGCAGGCTATCGATGTTCATGTCGAGCACCTGGTTCTTCATCTCCACCCGGAAATAGTCGGCCGAGACGTCGAACCAGCGGCGCGGCTGCCAGACGATGCCGGCGTTGAGCGATTTCGACGTTTCCGGCCGGAGATCGCGATTGCCGTTGCGGCGGGAGACGATGCCTTCGTCGGCGCGTCCGCAATCGCCGATGTCGACGTCGCTCTCTTCGGTTCGGCAGAGATAATAATCGGTCGCGGAGGGGTGGGTGTTGCCGGGGCCTCGGAACACGTAGTTCAGGTCCGGAGCCCGGAAGCCGGTGCCGTAGGCGCCGCGGAGCAGCAGGGCACGGGTCGGCCGCAATTGTGCGCCGAGGTTCCACGTCACCTTGCCGAAGCCGTTGCCGGCAAAGGCATAATGATCGTAGCGCGCGGCACCGTTCAGCTCGAGGAACGAGAAGACGGGCACACGAAGTTCGCCGCCCGCGCCCCAATGACGGCGCTTGCCGCTGCCGTCCGAATCGATCAGCCCAACATAATATTGGGTGAGCGCGAGCGGATCGGGCCTGAGGTCGTAGCCCTGGTTGCCAGCCTCGATCACCGCGGCGAAGCCGACCGGCCCAGCCGGAAGCGCGAACAGATGGGTGGTGTTGATCGTGGCGGACGCATTGTTCACCCACGACTTCGGCCGGTAGACCGAATCGGCGGTGATCGAGCGATACTCGTCCGGGGTGAGCGGCGTGTAGAGCCGGGTCGGATCGGCATCGAAGATCGCATAGCCGCTGTCCGGATCGACGCCCTGCTGGCTGCCGAGGAAGAAGGCGTTGGCCTTGTCGATCACCACCTGCGGAAAGTGGACGGTCGAGCGGTATTCGGCATGGTTGAGGGCGACCTCGTAGGACCAGCGGTCATCGGTGCCGAAGCTGCCCTTGATACCCGGCGTGATGGTGTAGCTCAGGGCATTGTTGCGGGTCAGTCCGGCCTTGAGGCCGCCCATCTCCTCCGGCGTGAACTGGCGGCTCCAATTGTCGAGCTGGGCGCCGCTATAGGTGTCGTCGGGCGACAGATTGGGATTGAAGAAGGTCCCTTCCTCATTGCCGTCGGGCGAGACGTAGAACCAGTCGAGAACGTCTCGGAACAGCTTCAGCCGCGAATAGCTGAACTGGAGATCGGCGAAGAGTTCGGTACGATCGCCGAGCTTGTAGCTGAGCGCGCTGTAGGCGGACACCGACCTGCGCTTCGAAATCATCGTTCCGAACGCAACCGATTCGTTGCTACCGCAGAACCGGCCCGGCCCCGATATCGTGTCGTAGCGCGGACGGCTGGCATAATAGGTCGTGCCGAAGTTGAGGTCGGCGAGGCCGGCGCAGGTCGCCGCTCCGGGATCGATATAGCCGCTATCCTCGTCGGTGCGGAGAAAGGTGCGGCGGGCCAGCGGCGCTTCGGTGGTCGGATTGTCGGCCGTCGAATCCTGGCGCTTGCGTTGATATTGCCAGAGCGGCCGTTGATCGAGGAACTCGACTCCGAGCAGGCCCGTGAAGGCCCCGCTCTGCCAACCGGTGGACGCGGTGATCCGATAGGATGCGCCGCCGCCGTCTTCGGTGTCGCCGTAGCGAAGGTCGATCCGGGTGCCGTCCGGCCTGGACTTGAGCTGGAAATTGACCACGCCCGAAATCGCGTCCGAGCCGTAGATCGCCGACGCGCTCCCGCTCAGGATCTCCACGCGCTCGATGAGGCCGATCGGGATGTTGGAAATGTCGGTGAAATTGCTGTTGCCGTTGAACGGCAGCGGGAAGTCGGCGATCCGGCGGCCGTTGACCAGCACCAGAGTGTGGTTGGGGCCGAGCCCGCGCAGATCGACCTGCTGCGCACCGGGCGTGAAATCGGCGCCGGAGAAGCTCTGCTGGCTCTGCGTCTCGCCGCCATTCTGGGTGATCGCCCGCAGCACGTCGGGCACGCTCTGATAGCCGTTGCGGAGGATGTCCTCGGAGGTGATCGTCGTCACCGGCGCCGGCCCTTCGGCCTGCACCCGCGGAATGCGCGAGCCGAGCACGACGATCTCGCCGCCGGCCGTCTCCTCGCCCACGGCCGCTGCGCCCACATCCACGGCCTCGCCGGTCTGGGCAGCCGCGGCTCCGGCGAGCACGACCAGGCTGCAGCCGGCCATGGCGAGGCCGATGATCTTCCGATGACGCACGAACACTTCCCCCTCGTGATTTGACGAGACATATTGACACCGGGGTCCATCAGATTGGAATGACAAATATTCATAGTGTCGGGTGCGTCGAACGAAATGATTGAACCTGTCGCCAGGAGG
The DNA here is from genome assembly GCF_004135585.1 of Sphingosinicella sp. BN140058. Taxonomy (NCBI): domain Bacteria; kingdom Pseudomonadati; phylum Pseudomonadota; class Alphaproteobacteria; order Sphingomonadales; family Sphingosinicellaceae; genus Sphingosinicella; species Sphingosinicella sp. BN140058. The sequence continues at coordinate 5,036,881 of NZ_CP035501.1, forward strand.
ACACTGTTCGGGCTTCTCGCCGCCATGATCGCGGCGCTTGCCTGGACGCCCGCCGCGTCACGTCCGGCCAAGCCCGCCTACGAACATTATCAAATCGGCGCTGCGAAGGCCGCGCGCCCTTCCGCCACCGCCCCCGGCCTGCTTCTCGTCGGCGGCGGCGACTGGGATTACGGCGCCTTCCGCTGGTTCGCGGCGCAGGCGGGGCATGGTCACATCGTCGTCCTGCGCGCCTCCGGCGCGGGCGAGGCGGGCGAGGAATTCTACAATCAGGTGGGCGGCGTCGCCTCGGTCGAGACCCTGGTGTTCCACCACCGCAGCGCCGCTTCCGATCCGGCGGTGCTCGCCATCCTAGCCAAGGCGGACGGCATCTTCCTCGCCGGCGGCGATCAGGCCAATTACGTCAATTTCTGGAAGGGTACGGCGGTCGCTCGGCTGCTCGATGACCATGTCCGCAAGGGCAAGCCGATCGGCGGCACCAGCGCCGGTCTCGCGATTCTCGGCGGCATCGGCTACGGAGCGCTCGACGGCGGCAGCATCGACAGCCCGGCCGCGCTGGCCGATCCGGGTGGTGCGGCAGTCACGCTGGTCGGCGATTTCCTGCACATGCCGCGGCTCGCCCATGTCGTCACCGACACCCATTTCAGCGCGCGCGACCGGCTCGGCCGGCTGATCGCGTTTCTCGCCAAGGCGCGGCAGGTCGATCCCGAGGCGATCGGACTCGGCGTCGACGAGGGCAGCGCCCTGTGCGTCGAAGCCGATGGGACTGCGCGCCTGCACACGCCCGATGGCGGCTTTGCGTGGCTGGTCGAACCGCAGGGACGGCCGGCTCTTGCGCCTGGGATGCCCTTGGACTGGCGGCGGATCCGGATTACGGGTGTCGGGGCGGACAGCATCCTGGACCTCGGCACCATGCGCGTCACCAATCCCGCTTTCTCCGGAGAGGCCGAAGTCCGGCAAGGCGTGCTTGTCGGCGCACCCGGGCCGGGGCCGGCGGCGCGCTGATGACGGCCCGGGCGCCGGAAGATGTCGATCGGCAACTTCTGGCGCTGCTTCGCGAGGATGCGCGCAGGAACGTCTCGGAGCTCGCGCTGGCGCTCGGAGTGTCCCGCTCCACCATCTACAGCAGCATCGAGCGGCTGGAGCGGGCAGGGACCATCCTCGGCTACACCGTGCGTCTCGGCGATGCCTATGACCGGCGGCTGATCCGCGCCCATGTCATGATCAAGGTCTTGCCCAAGGCTATCGGCGTGACCCAGGATGCGCTGGCGACGATGTCGGAACTTGCCGGGCTTTACGCGATCGCCGGGGAATATGATCTGATCGCGATCGTCGAAGCCCCGGATCTCACCCGCCTGAACGACCTGCTCGACGCCATCGGCGCGATCGAGGGGGTCGAGCGGACGACCTCTTCGGTGATCCTGGCGACCAAGCTGCAGCGCTGAGCCCGCTTCATCAACCACCTGTTAACGACGGCAGCCTAAGTCTCTCGGTCAGCACCGAATTCCAGGCGAATGGGTGTTCGGCGCGCCTCGGCGACGAGGATGCACAGGAGTGAGCGTGACCTTTCGGAGCCAATCCTCGGACGCACTATCGATTCGCGCCGAGCGGATTCTGGTTTTCGCGATTGCCGGCACGCTTGCCTCCATCGCCGCATCGCTGGACTTCTTCGAGCGGTTCCGCGCATTCTCGGCACGATACGAGCATTTCGAAGTGGACGAGGTGCTGACCGCGCTGCTCGGGTTCGCGCTCGCCGGTGCCTGGCTCGCGTGGCGCACCAGCCGCCGGCTTTCGGTTGCCATGGCCGAGGTCCAGTCGCTTCAGGCGCAGGCGATCGCAGCCGCCCGCCTCGATCCGTTGACCGGCCTGCCCAATCGCCGCGCGCTCGCCGAATTCGTGGCCGATCATCGCAATGCCGGGGAAGGCGGCAGCGCACTCACGGTCCTGATCAGCGATCTCAATCACTTCAAGGCGGTCAACGACACCCACGGCCACCGCGCCGGCGATATCGTCCTGCGCGAAATCGGTGCCCGCTTGCGCGCGGTTCAGACCGACCATGACGGGGTGCTGATCGTGCGCTTGGGCGGCGACGAATTCGCCGCCGTGGTGCACCATGATCCGGAGAGCGATCTTCCGGAGCGGATTTCGCGGCGGATCGCGCAGGCGGCGCGTAGGCCGATCGCAATCGCCGAGGATCTCACCGTCACTCTGAGCGCCTCCGTGGGCATGGCCGGGGTCGTTGCAGGTACCGCGATCGATGAGACCCTGAGCGCCGCCGACGCCGCCATGTACGCGGCCAAGCGGCGCGCTGCCTCGATCCGGGCGACGCATGCGCCCGCGGCGGCCGATACGGCCCACGGCACCTGGCGGCGCCGGCTGCTCGAGCGGCCCGGACCATTGGATGGCAGGGGCCGCACCGTGTTCGCCGCCGCGCTCAGTATCGATCGCTTTGCGGCGATGCGGGCGACGATCGGTCATGCCATGGGGGCGCAGTTGGTGCGGGAACTGGTCGAGCGGCTGGGCGCTTCGATCGGCGAGCTGGCGATCGAGCGGATCGCCCCCGATACCGTCGCAATTGCGTTCGACGGCGCCAATGCCGCCGACGCCGCAGACGTGATCGAACGGCTCCAAATTGCCGCGGAAGGGGCGATCGCGGTCGGCGACCATGTCGTCGATCTCTCCGTCACGATCGGCTATGCGGGGCCGGGATCGGCGGACGAGCTGCGGGTGCTCGGCGAACAGGCGCAGATCGCGCTCGATCAGGCCCGGAATGCGCGGCACCGGCGCGCCTTGTTCAGCAAGGCTGATTACGGCGATCCCTCGGACCGGCTGGCGCTGATGCGAGACATGCGCGCAGGTTTGGCCAACGGCGAGATCACCTTGCGCTACCAGCCCAAGATCCGGATCCGCGACGATGCCATCGACGGGGTCGAGGCCCTGATCCGCTGGCGGCATCCGGTGCGCGGCAGCATCGGACCCGAAGAGTTCGTCCGGATCGCCGAGGAAACCGGCGACATTCGCGACATGACCGAATGGGTGCTGCATCGCGTGATCGCCGACCAGGCCTTTCTGCGTCAGTCGGGGATCCGCCTTCCCGTTCACGTCAACATGCCCGCCCGCCTCGTCGGAGACGAGGCGTTCACCAGGCGGATGCTTGCGCTGATCGGCACTGCAGAGGGAGAGATCGGGCTCGAGGTCACCGAGATCGCGGTGATCGACGATCCGGCGAACGCACTGGCCAATCTGCACCTGCTCGCCGACGCCGGCATCCGCCTGTCGATCGATGATTATGGCGCCGGCACGTCGTCGCTCGCCTATCTCAAGCAATTGCCCGTGCAGGAGCTCAAGATCGATCGGCAGTTCATCACCGAGCTCGTCGAGAGCCGCCGCGATCCGTTGATCGTTCGCTCCACCATCGACCTTGCCCACGGACTCGGCATGGACGTCACCGCCGAGGGCGTCGAGACGGAGGCGGCGAGGGACATGTTGCGGGTGATGGGCTGCGACCGCATCCAGGGCTTCCTCGTCGCGCCGGCACTGGAAATCGAGGAACTGATCGATTTCTGCGCAAGGAGGCGCGGCGAAGGGCAGGGGGCAGCGGAGGAAAGCCGATCGTGCCCTGTCGCGGCAGAGGGCGGAAACCGGCAGGCGCCGCTCCCTGCGACATCCTGCCGGGCCTGATTGCGAAGACGGTCAAACTTCCCGGACAAGCGCGGTACGCCGGCGAAACACTTGAAGTCATCAGCGCCGCTGTGAACCAAGGAAATACGCCGTGCCAAGCACATGGCGTCCGCCAAGTTGCGATTGTTGCAGTGTTATCGGCAGGCCCGACTGCTCCACCTGTCGATGATATTTGAGCTGTCATGCCATGCCAGCGCATCTCCGCAGGGGCGGGATCGCCGATGCTTGCTTCGCGGAACACGTCCATGTCATAGGATTGCTCGCCCTGACGAGCCTGAACGGGTGCGACGTCCGGGCGCTTCGAGCGCGATCTTCAGCCTGCGGGGGATGTCGCATGAATCAGGCGACCGGGATGCATCTGGATTGTACGGCATCGGAAGACGTCAGGCATGCCTGCGCCTTCTTCAATGGGGAGGACGAGGCCTATCGCACCTTGCTGCCGTTCATAGCCGAGGGCTTCACGCGCGGCGAAAAGGCGGTCCACATCATCACACCCGATCAGGAATCGCGCCACCTTGCGCGTTTGGCGGAGGCGGGCATCGACCTGCCAGCCGCCCGTGAGCGCGGGCAGCTCGATGTTCGTCGCAATGATGACGTCTATCTGAGCGGCGGACGCTTCGACCAGGACCGGATGGTGGCCGCGTTCGAAGCCATGGCCGGCGGCGACGGCACCTTCCCCATCAGCCGGATCGTCTGCAACATGGACTGGGCGGGGCAGTCGCCGCACCACGAAGAACTGATCGAATTCGAGGCGCGCGTGAACGAGATCTGGCGGCGCCATCGTGACATCGTGATCTGCGTGTACGATCTGAAGATGCTTTCCGGCGACATGCTGATCGATATCCTGCGCACCCATCCGATGGTGCTGATCGGCGATGCCGTGCAGCAGAATCCGTTTTTCATCGAGCCCGGCGCGTTCCTGCGTGCACGGAGGGGCGAGATTGCCGGCACCGGCCGATGATCCGCGCCGACGGAGACGTGGAAACGGGCCCCGCGACCGAGACTGCGCGGCTGAAGCGCGAGATGAACGATCTCGTCGGCCTGATCGGCGTCGGAGCCGCATCGCGCGGCGGCGAAGCGGGCCCGGCGCTTCGCCGGCTCGCCGAAGCATTGTTCGGCATGTCCATGCTCGACGTTTTCGTCCTCGACCTCGTCGAAGAGGTCGAAGGCACCGGGACGATCCTGCTCGCCGGCGACAATTACCCGACTGGATCCAGCCTTCTCCGGGAGCAACTTCGTCAACTGATCGAGGAGGAAGCACGAACCCCGGTGGGGGTGAGGCGCAGCCGGCTTCTCGGCGGCGAGGTGTCGCTTGCCTTCGTGCCGCTTGGCCTTGATCGGCGGTTCGGCACGCTGGTGGCGGCGAGCACACGCGCCGACTTCCCCACGCATGGCGAGCGGCTGCTGCTCAACGTCGGGGCCAACCAGGCGTTGCTCAACCTGCAGGAGGCGCGGCTGCAGCAGGCGCAGCGCCGCCGCACCGAGGAACTCGACGCCCGCGTGGCGCAGCGAACCCGCGAGCTTGCCGAAGCCAATGCGGCGCTCGAGGCGGAAATCGCCGATCGCCGGCTTGCGGAGCAGGCCCTGCGGGCGAGCGAACTCAATGCGACCGCCCTGATCGAGAATCTGCCGGGTTTCGTCGCGGTGCTCGGGCCGGACGGTCGCGTCGAGCAGGTGAACCGGCAGATCGAGGCGTATTGCGGCGTCGGCCTCGAGGAATTGCGTGGCTGGGGCACCAACGGCATCGTCCATCCTGACGACATGCCGCACGTCGCCGACATCTTCGGCGGTTCGATCGCGGCCGGCACGCCCTATCAGATCGAGCAGCGACTCCGCCGCTTCGACGGGCACTATCGCTGGTTCGACAATCGGGGCCGTCCCCTGCGCGATGCGAGCGGTGCGATCGTCGCCTGGCACGTGCTGCTGACGGATGTCGACGATCGCAAGCGCGCCGAAGTCTCGCTGCGCGCGAGCGAACAGCGGCTACGGGAGCAATCGGAGACGATCCCGCAAATGCTGTGGAGCGCGACGCCCGACGGCCACATCGACTACTGCAACGAACGGCTGCTCGAATATAGCGGCCTCACCGCAGAGGAAGTCGCCGGCGGAGGATGGGTGAACCTGCTCCATCCTGACGACCGTGACCGTGCGGCCGAAGTCTGGGGAAGGAGCCTCGAGACCGGTGAGCCTTATTCCGTCGAAGTCCGCCACTTCCATGTCGCCGATCAGAGCCATCGCTGGATCCTGACCCTGGCGTTGCCGCTCCGCGACGCCGAAGGGAGGATCGTCAAATGGTACGGATCGTGCGCGGACATCCACGATCGCAAGCTCGCCGAGGATGCGCTGAAGGCGAGCGAGCGGCATCTCGCCCAGATCATCGATACGATCCCGGCTTATGTCTGGTCGGCGCGCGGCGACGGCGAGACCGATTTCCACAACAAGCATTATCGCGAATTTTTCGGGCTTCGCACCGAAGCGCTTCAGAGCTGGGACTGGGCCTCCGTGACCCATCCGGCGGACGTCGAACACGCGATGGCGCAGTGGCGGGGAGCGCTCGCCTCGGGCGACCCCATGGAAGCGCAGACCCGCATCCGGGGCGCCGACGGCAGCTATCGCTGGGTGCTGAACCGGGCGAGCGCGCTCGAGGAGGGCGACGGGAGCGTCAAATGGTTCGGCGTCATCATCGACATCGAAGAGATGAAGCAAGCGGAAGAACGCCTCCGCCAGAGCGAACTGAACTTGCGTCGCCTGACCGAGACGATCCCGCAGAACCTGTTCGGCGCCGGTGCCGACGGCCTCGTCAACTACCTCAATCCGCAATTGCGCCACTGGTTCGGGCGCAGCGACGATACGATCATGGCGGAAGAATGGGTCCACCTGGTGCATCCGGAGGACCGCGAACCGACCATCGAAGCCTGGACCAGCACCGTCGCTGCCGGCACGTCCTATCGACACGAGGTGCGCTTCATCAGCAGGGACGGGAGCTATCGCTGGTGCGAGGTCCAGGCGCAGCCGCTACGCGACGAGTTCGGGGCGATCCTGGCGTGGCACGGAGTCGTCAACGACATTCACGATCGCAAGGTGGCCGAGGATGCGTTGAAGGCCAGCGAGCAGACCCTGCGGCTGACCATCGATACGATTCCGGCCCTCGTCTGGTCCGCCGAGGCCGATGGAACGGCGGATTTCTTTAACCAGCATTATCTCGACTATGTCGGCCGTACCCGAGACAACCTTGCGGCGTGGCAGTGGATCGGGCTGGTTCATCCCGACGATCTCGCCGCGCTCGGCGAAGTGTGGGCGCTCTGCCGCGACAGCGGGCAGGGTGCAGAGGCCGAAGCGCGCCTCCAGCGGCATGACGGCAGCTATCGCTGGTTCCGGTTCCAGGCCAGTCCGCTGCACGACGCCGACGGTAACGTCGTCAAATGGTACGGGATCAACACGGATATCGAAGACCGGAAGCGGGTCGAGACCGAGCTTGCCGCCCGTGAGCGGACGCTGCGTGAAGCGCACAAGCATCTCAGCCAGGCGCAGCGCCTCAGTCGCACCGGCAGCTTCACCACCGACGTCCAGGCAGACACGCACGTCTGGTCCGACGAACTCTATGCTATCCTCGAATATGACAGGAAGCACGCGCCGACCTTCGCCGCCTTCCGTGATCGCATCCATGCCGCGGATCGGCCGGCTTTCGACGCGGGCTTCCGCCGGTCGATGGCCGACCGCGTCGATTTCGACGAGAGCTTCAGGATCGTCACCCCCAGGGGCAATATGAAATACCTGCACGCGGTCGCGCACTTCCAGGAAGACAGTCCGGATCGCCCGATCGTCATCGGCTCGATCCAGGACGTGACCGAAAGCAGGCATGCCGAGGATCAACTGCGGAGAAGCGCCCATTATCTTTCGGCCGGCGAGCGGGTCAGCATGACGGGATCCTTCGCGTGGGATGTCGAGACCGACGAGATCGCCTATTCCGATCAGTTGCGCGAGATCCACGAGCTCGAGGCCGAGCGCCGGTTGCGCGGCGCCGACTTCCGAAGCCGCTTCCATCCCGATGACCTGCCGATCTTCGAGAAGCAGGTGGGCGCACTCGCACAGGGGGTGGACAGTATCGATTACGAAATGCGGCTGCGCATGCCGGACGGCAGGATCAAGCATGTTCACGCATTCGCGAAGATGATTCAGCAGGCCGATGGCCGCCGCGAATGCGTCGGTGCCGTCCAGGACGTCACCCGGCGCCGACAGGCCGAAGAGTCGCTCCAGAGAGTGCGGGGCGAGCTTGCTCATGTCGCGCGCGTGACCAGCCTTGGGCAGCTCACCGCATCGATCGCCCATGAGGTCAGTCAGCCCCTTGCCGGAATTATCACCAATGCGAACACGTGCCTGCGCATGCTCGCCGCCGATCCGCCGGATGTGGATGGAGCGATCGCCACGGCGCGGCGAACGCTGCGCGACGGCAATCGCGCAACCGAAGTGATCAGGCGGCTGCGATCTTTGTTCAGGAAAACGGAGCAAGCGTTCGAGCCCCTCGATCTCAACGATGCCGCGCGGGAGATCGTCGCGCTGTCGTCGCAGGATCTCCAGCGGCGGGGCATCGTCATCGCGGCGGAGTTCGACGACCTGCTTCCCGTCGCGGGCGATCGGGTCCAGCTCCAGCAGGTCATCCTCAACCTCGTGCTGAATGCGGCGGATGCGTTGGACGAGGTCACGGATCGGCAGCGTCTGATCGTGATCGAGACGCAGCAGGTTTCTCCCGTGCATGTGGAGCTCACCGTGCGCGATACCGGGCCGGGACTCGCCGACGAGGATAGCAAGCGGGTCTTCGAACCTTTCTACACCACCAAGGCCGGCGGAATGGGAATCGGCCTGTCGGTCAGCAAATCGATCCTCGAACACCATGACGGCAGGCTCTGGGTGGAGAGCGATCGCGCCGGAACCGCTTTCTCCTTTTCGGTGCCGGTGGCGCAGGCTTCCGACCCCGCTGCCGGGGACTTATCGCTCGATCGCTCTATGCGGGCTTCGCCAGATCGATGATCGCCTCGGCGAACTGGCGCGGCGCCTCCTGCGGCAGATTATGGCCGATGCCGCCGCGGATCAGGCGGTGCTGATAGCGGCCGGTGAATTTCGTCGCATAAGCCGCTGGATCCGGATGCGGCGCCCCATTGGCATCGCCCTCCATCGTAATCGCCGGCACCGCGATCGTCGGCGCGGCGGCAAGCCGCTGTTCGAGCGAGTCGTAGCGCCGCTCGCCGTCTGCGAGGCCTTGGCGCCACCGATAGTTGTGAATGACGATGGCGACATGGTCGGGATTGTCGAAGGCCGCCGCCGAACGGTCGAAGGTCGCGTCGTCGAAATGCCATTGCGGCGAGGCCAGCTTCCAGATCAGCTTGGCAAAGTCGCGGCGATACTGGGCGTAGCCGTCGCGGCCCCGCTCCGTCGCGAAGTAGAATTGATACCACCACTGGAATTCCGCTGCCGGCGGCAGCGGCTTTTTGCCCGCCGCCTGGCTTCCGATTAGATAACCGCTCACCGACACCAGGCCCTTGCACCGTTCGGGCCATAAAGCGGCGATGATGTCGGCGCTGCGGGCGCCCCAGTCGAAGCCGGCGACGAGTGCGCTCGGGATTGCCAGCGCGTCCATCATCGCGATCGTATCCGCTGCAACCGCGGACGGCTGTCCATTTCGCATGGTGTCGTCCGAAAGGAAGCGGGTGGTGCCAAAGCCGCGCAGATAGGGGATCAGCACTCGGTAGCCGTGCTGCGCCAGCATCGGCGCGACCTCGACGAAGCTGTGAATGTCGTAGGGCCAGCCGTGCAGCAGGATGACGGGCGGCCCGTCGGCCGCGCCAAGCTCGGCATAGCCGATCTCGACCTCGCCCGCGCGGATCGAGCGAAGCGGCAGGGGCTTTGGTCTCGGCGCAGCCACGGTCGCTCCTGCAGAATGGGTCTTCGCCAGCGCCGGCCAGTCCGTCATCGCTGCTCCGGCGAGTGCGGCGCCGAGCAGTTCGCGGCGTTTCAGATCGATCTGCATGCATTTTGTCCTTGGATCCATGCGGGGCATGCCGGATCGCATCGTTGCGAAGCCGCTGCCATTGTCCAAAGGTTTAGGTCGCGGCCGCGCAGCGCCCGCGGGTTCCGAGCACCGACACCAAAGTATGCATGGACGACGCTGGTCCGGCGGCTCATGATCTGCTCGTTGGCCTGACCAGAAGGAGGATCTCACGCGCAGGATCGTTCGGCGGGAGCCAAGGGAAGCCCCATGGAAGATCGCAAGATGATCGCCGTCGTGGATGATGACGAATCCGTGCGAGAATCCTTGCCCGAATTGCTGAAATCTTTCGGCTTCGATGCAAGACCATTTGCGTCGGCGGAAGCGTTTCTGACGTCCGGTGAATGCGGTGCCGCCGATTGCCTGATCCTCGACGTGGCGATGCCCGGCATGAGCGGTCCCGAGCTTCAGCAGGCGCTCCGCCGCCTCGGCCACCGGATACCGATCATATTCATCACCGCGCACTCCGATGAGAAAGGCTGGTCCGCTTTGCTCGCCAGCGGGGCTGTTGCCTGCCTCATCAAGCCGTTCAGCGAGGACGCGATCCTCGATGCGGTCAGGCTCGCGCTCGAACGCGAATGAGGATTTGCCGATGTATGCTCTCGCCGCGCACAGCAATCGCACGTCCAATGGGGCTGGTCACCTGACGGCTGGAGGGACGGCCATGTCCGAGGCGAACCCGATGGTCATCATCGTCGACGACGACGTCTCTATCCGGGAATCGCTTCAGCCTGCGCTCGAACTCGCCGGCTGGACGGTGAAGAGCTTCGAGTCGGCGACGGCCTTCCTCGAATCGGAGGCGCCGGAAGGCCCCTCCTGCCTGTTGCTGGACGTCAGCCTGCCAGACCTCAGCGGGCTCGATCTGCAGGCCCGGATCGCCGATCGTCGTGCCGAGATGCCGATCATCTTCATGACGGGCTATGGCGACGTACCGATGACAGTGCGGGCGATGAAGGCCGGAGCGGCCGAGTTCCTGACCAAGCCCCTCGACGAAGAAATCCTGTTCGCGGCGGTCGAGCGGGCCATCGCGCAGAGCCGCATCGCGGTTCGAGAGCGGGCAGCCATGCGTGCCATCAAGGCGCGCTATGCCTCGCTCAGCCGGCGCGAGCGGGAGGTGTTGCGGCTGATCGTCGCAGGGCGGCTCAACAAGCAGGTCGGCGGCGATCTCGGCATCAGCGAGATCACCGTCAAGGCCCACCGCGGCCGGGTGATGGAGAAGATGAAGGCTGGTTCCTTCGCCGATCTCGTCAAGATGAGCGCGAAACTTCGCCTGGAGGAATAGTCCGGAGTCCCGTCGAGGCCACCGATACGTAGGTCTCCGCCACACCATGGTGTGATAGCGTCCCCCGTCCCATTACCCGCACAACGTCCTCACCGGTCGAAGGTCGACCGCGAGGAGGGTAGAGATGCTGGGATGTGATTCCGCGCCGGACGTGCTGCTGCCGCCGAGTTCGTTGAAGCTCGTCGAGGAAATCAATCATCGGGTCGTCAACGAATATGCGGAGGCGATCGCGACCCTGTCGCTGGCGGCGTCGCGCGTAGAGGATCCGGCCGCCCAGGCGGTGCTGGCCAGGGCCGCAGCCCGGCTGCACGACCATGCGGAATCCCATCGTGCGCTGATGCCTCCCGCGGTGGACGGAGAGGCGGATCTCGGCGACCATGTCGCCCGCATCTGCGACGCCTTTACCAGAGCGACCCTTGCCGAGCGCGACGTGCATCTCGGGGTCCGCACCGTCGAGATCAGGCTTGCCGCCGAACGCTGCTGGCGGATCGGGCTGGTGCTCGTCGAACTGATCCGCAATGCCGCGCGGCACGGCTTGCGGGGCAGCGGCGGTCTGATCTCGGTCGAGGTGTCGGAGCAGTCGGGCCTGCTGACCTGCGAGGTGCGGGACAACGGACGTCCGCCGTCGCGGGCTATTCCCGGTCGAGGGCAGGGACTGATCCGGGCACTCGTGGCCGAGCTCGGCGGCGGGGTGGAATGGATCTTCACCGAAGGCGGAGCAATCGCGCGTGTGCAATTGCCGGTGCGGGAGGACGCCGATTGCCTCACGCTGACCCGGAATTCGCTGAAGAGTTCCTGATTTTCGCTATTTTGCGCCACGCCCGACACGATCGTATCGTCGATACCTTCGTTCAATTACGCATTCTGCTTCGTCGTTTAACTGTACTTCGTGGTCCGCGACGGGTGCGGATGATCTAAGGAACGGGTCATGACTGTGAAGCATGCGCGATTATCGTCTCTTCTACTTGGTGCGACGTGCGCGGCACTCGCTCTGTTCGAATCTGCCCAGGCCTCCGCCCAGGCTCCGGCGGGCGCCGCCGGCACACCCTATGCGAACATGCCCGCGCTTGCGCCGATCGGCGTTCGCCCGGATCGCTACCTTCCGGTGCCGGCCGAGGATCGCGCGCCCCCGATCGACCCGGCCAAAGGCTATCGCCTGCAGCCATTGGGCCGCGGCCTCTACATGGTGACGGAGAATGCCTACCAGTCCATGTTCCTGGTTTATGAGACCGGGGTGGTGGTGGTCGATGCGCCGCCGACCTATGCGCAGCATCTTCGGGCCGCGATCGCCGAGGTGACGGCGCTGCCGATCACGCACGTCGTCTACAGCCATTCTCATATCGATCACATCGGCGGCGTCACCGCGCTCGGCGGGCACCCGGTGCTGATCGGGCATGAGGAGACGGCCCGCCTGTTGGCTCGCGCGAAGGATCCGAACCGCCCGGTTCCCACGGTCACCTTCAAGGATCGCTACACGCTGACGGTGGGCAGCCAGCGTCTCGAACTCAGCTACCATGGCATCGCCCACGAGCCCGGAAACATCTTCATCTATGCGCCCGAGCAGAAGGTGCTCATGGTGGTGGACGTCGTGTTTCCGGGCTGGATGCCGTGGCGCCGCTTCGCCCTTGCGCAGGACGTACCGGGCTATTTCGCTCAGGTAGCCGAAATCGACCGTCTCCCGTTCGAGACCATCGTCGGCGGCCATGTCAGCCGGGTCGGCACCCACGCCGATGTCGCGCTGCAGCTCGCCTTCATGGCCGACGTCAAGGCGGCGGCCGCGGCGGCGCTGAAGAGCACCGAGCCCGGCCGCGAGATCGACCCTGCAGACGCGAGCAACGCGTGGGCGGTGTTCGACAATTACATCGACCGCGTGGTCATCCAGTGCGTCAATGCTGTGGCGCCCAAGTGGCAGTCGAGGCTCGCCGGCTTCGACGTCTACATCTGGGACCAATGCTACGCGATGGAACAGAGCCTGCGCATCGACTGAGCACCTTTCCCCATTTTCAGGAGCAATATAATGACCACCCAGCACAAAGTCGCCCTCGTCACCGGCGGATCGCAAGGCATCGGCGAGGATCTGGTGCGCGGCTATCGCGAGCTCGGCTATCGTGTCGTCGCCACGTCCCGCTCGATTGGCCATTCGAGCGATCCGGGCCTGCTCACCGTGAAAGGGGATATCGGCGACCCCGATACGGGCCCACGCGTGGTCGAACGGGCCCTCCAACATTTCGGCCGGCTCGATACGCTGGTCAACAATGCCGGCATCTTCGTGGCCAAGCCGTTCACCCGCTACGATGCCGGCGATTATGCCAGGGTCGTCGCGACCAACCTCGCCGGCTTCTTCTTCATCACGCAGGCTGCGGTCGCCGCGATGGAGAAACAGGGTGAGGGCGGTCACGTCGTCAGCATTACCACGGCGCTCACCGACCAGCCGCTTTCGGCGGTGCCATCGGTGCTGGCATCGCTGACCAAGGGCGGGATCGACGCGGCGACGCGCAGCCTCGCGATCGAATATGCCGCCCGCGGCATTCGCGTGAACGCGGTCGCCCCCGGCGTCATCAAGACTCCGATGCACCCGGCGGAAACCCATGCAACCCTCGCTTCGCTTCACCCGGTCGGGCGCATGGGCGAGATCTCCGAAGTGGTCGATGCCGTGCTCTACCTCGAACGCGCCGGCTTCGTCACCGGCGAGACCCTCCATGTCGACGGCGGCCAGTCCGCCGGCCACTGATCTTTCGCAAGGAGCCTGTCATGGCCAAGCAGCTCGACATTTCCTCGCCGGCACCGGGCTATCTGCGGGCGACCTTCTCCAACCCGCCGATCAACCTGATCGACCTCGCGACCATCGTCGAACTGTCCGATCTGGTCTCGCGGCTCGAAAGCGATCGCGATGTGAAGGTGATCGTCTTTGAGAGCGCCGACCCGGACTTCTTCCTTGCTCATTACGATGTGCTGACCGATCGGGCGCGCACCGCGGCGATGGGGCCGGGGCCGACCGGGATGCATCCCTGGCTGGACGTGCTCGCCCGCCTCGCGCGCGCGCCGGTCGTCTCTGTCGCTTCGATCCGTGGACGCGCGCGGGGTGCCGGCAGCGAATTCGCTTTGGCGTGCGACATCCGCTTTGCCAGTGCGGAAAAGGCGATCCTCGGGCAGTTCGAAGTCGCCGTCGGCGCGGTCCCCGGGGCCAATCCGATGGCGCGGCTGGGGCCGCTGGTCGGTCGCGGCCGCGCCATCGAAATCGTGCTCGGTGCCGACGATTTCCCCGGTGCGCTGGCCGAGCGATACGGCTACGTCAATCGAGCGCTGCCCGATGCGGAGCTCGACACGTTCGTCGATCGCTTTGCGCGCCGCCTTTCCGGGTTCGACAAGGAGACACTGGTCGAGGCGAAGCGCTTCGTCGACCAGGTCACCTTGCCGGAGGATGCCGTGTTCCCACCGGCGCTCGAGTGCTATTTCCGTTCGGTCGCGCGCCCGGCGGCGAAGGCCAGTCTGGCACGGCTGCTGGATGCAGGCCTGCAGACGCGGTCCGCCGTCGAGCTCGATCTCGGCCGCCACGCGGCGGGAATTTGAGTGAATCCGGCGGCACCTTGGTCTATATGTACCTTTGTACAATGGCTCGCGCGCCTCAATAATCGAATGATGTTTCCTTCACTATCACCAATACCGGAAGAGGAAACGATCATGTCTCTAAGTCTAGCATTGTTTCAGCGTCGTCATTTTGTCGGCTCGGCGATTGCCGGTAGCTTCGGCCTCTTGCTGCCGTCGGTTGCGCATGCATCGGCAAATGGGGCGGCGTCCGGAGATCTGGCCGCGGCACCTTCGAATATTGCCGAACAGGGCAGCGCGGCGACGTCGGCAATCAGGCCGTTCAAATATCGGGCGTCGGAGGAGGATCTGCGGGAGCTGAAGCGGCGGATCAAGGCAACCCGTTGGCCGAGCCGCGAACTGGTGGCCGATGATAGCCAGGGGGTTCGGCTCGAGACGATGCGGAAGCTCGCCGACTATTGGGCGAACGGCTATGACTGGCGCAGGGCGGAGGCCGATCTCGGCCAATATCCCCAGTTCGTGACCAACATCGACGGCGTCGACATCCACTTCATCCACGTCAAGTCGAAGCACGCCAAAGCCCTGCCGGTGATCGTCACCCACGGCTGGCCCGGTTCGGTCATCGAGCAGCTCAAGATCATCAAGCCGCTGACCGATCCGACCGCGTTCGGCGGGAGCGCCGCGGATGCGTTCGATGTCGTCATACCCTCCATCCCCGGCTATGGCTTCTCGGCGGCGCCGACCGAGCTCGGCTGGGATCCGCAGCGCGTCGCACGGGCCTGGGCGGTTCTGATGCAGAGGCTCGGCTACACCCGTTACGTCGCGCAAGGCGGCGACTGGGGTGACGCCATCAACGAGCAGATGGCGCTGCAGAAGCCGCAGGGCCTGCTTGCCATCCATACCAACATGCCCGGTACGCTGCCGGATGCGATTTCGGCGGCACTCTCCGGCGGACCGGCGCCGATCGGCCTTACCGGTGACGAGAAATATGCGTGGGACCAGCTCGATTTCTTCTACAAGAACCGGGTCGGCTACGCGCTTGAAATGGGGGCGCGGCCACAGACGCTCTACGGCCTCGACGATTCCCCGATCGCACTTGCAGCCTGGATGATCGATCATGATCCGCAAAGCCAGAAACTGATCAACCGGGTGTTCGACGGCGCGAAGGAGGGCCTCAGCCGCGATGACATCCTCGACAACATCACGCTTTACTGGCTGACCGGAACGGGTCTGTCGTCGGGCCGGCTGTTCTGGGAAAGCAAGCTTGCATTCTTCGCGCCCAAGGGCGTGACCCTGCCGGTCGCGGTCAGCGCCTTTCCCGACGAAATCTACACTGCGCCGGAGAGCTGGACCCGCAAGGCGTTCCCGAACCTGCTCTTCTACCGGCGTCATGCCAAGGGTGGGCATTTCGCGGCGTGGGAGCAGCCCCAGGCATTGGTCGAGGATTTGCGCGAGAGCTTTCGTTCGCTCCGCTGACGATGCGGGGAGAGCGGCGCGATCCGCTCTCCCATTGCCTGTCACTTCGGCAGCCGACGGTCCAGAAAGTCCAGAATGCGTGCCGCGACTTGGTCGGCCTGCTCGTCGAGGGCGAAATGGCCGGCGTCGAGCAGGTGGATCTCGGCATCAGGAACGTCGCGCGCGTAGGCGAGCGCGCCGGGCACGATGAAGGACGGATCGTAGCGCCCCCACAGCACCAGGGTGGGCGGCCGGTGGGCGCGCAGCCAGGCCTGCCATGCCGGATAGGCGGCGACGTTGGTCCTGTAATCGTACAGCAGGGCCGCCTGGATCTCACGCACACCGGCACGGGTCAGCATCGCATGTTCGTCCGTCCAGCTGTCGGGATCATAGCGCTCGGGGTTGGGGCTGTTGCCGATATGGCGCTGCTTCGCCGCGTCCAGCGACAGAAAGGTTTCGACGATCCCCGGATGGCCGGCCGGGTCCGCCCAGTAAGCGGCGATGCCCGCCCATTTGGCGCCGAGTCCCTCTCGGTAGGCATTGGCATTCTGGACGATGATCGCCGCCACCTTCTCGGAATTGCGCAGGGCGATGCGGAAGCCGACAGGACCGCCATAATCCTGCATGAGCAGCACGTAACGTTCGATGCCCAGCGCTTCGAGCAGGCTCTCCATCGTCTCCGCAAGGTGATCGAACGTATAGGTGAAGGCCGAAGGCGCGGGCGCCCCGCTGTGGCCGAAGCCGGGATAATCGGGCGCGATCAGACGATAGCGCTGGGCGAGCGCCGGAAACAACGGCGCGTACATGCGCGACGAAGACGGGAAGCCGTGGAGCAGGACGATTGTCGGCGCGCTACGTTCTCCCGCTTCCCGATAGAAGATGTCGACCTCGTCGACCCGTACCGTATGATAGCTGGTGTGATGTGGTGGGCTGCCCATCAGCAGATCTCGTGAATCTGATAGAGCGGTCCTTCGGGATCGCGGCGCCCGGTGCCGACGGCGACGATGCGGTTGAGCCATTGATAATGCGGGGCCGATGTGGCGAAAGTCGGGACGATTCTGAAATAATAGTCCGCGGGATCGACGCTCTCGCCGCGGCCGAGCCTCGCCATCACGTCGGCCGGACCATGGCGGAGGCCGCTATAGGTCATCGCAATCAGTGCCTCGTCGTCGGTCTGCAGAAGAATGCGGGCGTCGAGCGCGATCACGCCGTCCCTCCGCTCGATTTGCCAGTCGGATCCGCCCGGCAAGACCCGGCCGCGCAGGCGCTCCCCCTCGAACGAACCGCCTGGGATGGTGCCGATCCGGCGCTGCAGGCCTGGCGGGCCGCCCGGTGCGTGCAGACCGTCGACCAGCACGCGTAGTGTGAACAGCGGACGAAGCGCCGGCACGTCGCGGCTCATCCGATAGCGGCCTTCATTTCGTCGACCAGCCGGCGGACCAGGCTCGCAGCGTCGATCGGCGTCGCCAGCGGTGCGCCCTGGCCGGCCCATTGTGCCCCATAGCCGCTCTCGCCCCGTTTCCTGGCCGCGGCATGAAGCGCTTTGCCGAGGTCGTAGGCGATCGGGTAGGCGGGAACCGCGGCATTCGGAATCTCCTCGCCGAGGGCGGTGAAACGATTGGCGAGACAGCGGGCGGGGCGTCCGGAGATCACCCGCGTCATCACCGTGTGATGCGCCGCCGCGCCGGAGAGCGCGGCGCGATAGCCGGCATCGGCAAGGCTCTCGTCGCAGGAGACGAACGCCGTCCCGAGCTGGGCGGCGGCGGCTCCGATCGCGAGCATCGCTGCAATCCTTGCGCCGTCCATGATCCCGCCGGCGGCGACCACCGGCAGCGTGCTCGCCCGCACCAGCAGGCGGGTCAACGCCACTGTCCCCAGCTTGTCGTCCGGCGCATCCGGGTCGAAGCAGCCGCGGTGGCCGCCGGCCTCCCAGCCCTGCGCGACGATCGCATCCAGCCCGGCCGCTTCGATGCTGCGCGCTTCCGCGAGGCTTGTGGCGGTGGCGATCATCCGGATCCCGGCTGCACGCAACGCGGCGATCGCCACAGGTGAGGGAAGCCCGAAATGGAAGCTGACCACCGCCGGCCGAGTCTCGATCAGCATCCGCAGCATCGCATCGTCCTCGACGAAGCTGCGGTAGATTTCGGAGAGCGAGGCCGGAGGTTCGGCGCCGTACGCCTGAAATTCGGGCCGTATCCGCGCGATCCAGGCATCCTCTCTGTCGGGGTCGGTTCGCGCCGGGACATGGCAGAACAGGTTGAGGTTGAACGACGCAGACGTCTGCGCGCGGACGGCCTCGATCATCGATCGTGCTGCCGCTGCATCGACCGCGCCGACAGCGATCGAACCGAGCCCGCCGGCCGCGCTGACCGCCGCCGCCATCGCCGGCGACGAAACCCCGGCCATCGGCGCCTGGATGATCGGCAATTGGATGCCGAGCTGCACCAGCAGGGGCGAAGGCGTGTTCATGGCATCGGGTCCGTCATTGCTGCTCCTGGGCGAGCTGCTTGCGATACTCCAGCACCGGCAACCCGCCCCAGCCCCAGTCCTGCACGTCGACCTCCTGGATGACCACCCAGGTCCAGGCATGCGGCTTCCCGAGCACGTCGAGCAGGACCTGGCTCATGCCCTGGAAGATGGCGGCCTTTTGCTCGGCGGTGACGTGATCGACCCCGGGTTCGGTGCCTTCGCGGGTCAATTGGACGGTGACGATCGGCACGCTCGGTCTCCTGTTCGGGCGGAGGCGGCGGAGTGTCGCCTCGTCATCTCTGATGAATGGCCGAACCGGCGCTGCCGCGGAATGAGACGATGGTATCTACACACCAAAGCGCAATTCGTGCCGGCATTCGCGCGCCCTACGTCACCGCCAAGGGCCAGCCTCTTGCTGTGCCCGGCAGGTAAGGAGCCTCTTATGAGCAACCCGGAAATCGTCGACTCCAGCTTCACCGCTATCGTCAACGCGCCGATCGAAAAGGTCGATCTTCCAGCCTGGGCGTTCGGCCTGCCAGACGCGGAATATCAGGGATGCTCGCCGGCCCATGTCGCGGCGGGCTTCACCACGGCGCCCGACGGTAAGCGGATGTCGATCAATGTGGAGATCATCGGCGGTAGCCTGATGGTCCAGCATTATGTCGAAAAGGTCGGGGAGAGGGATCATCTCGTCCTTGAATCGGTGTCGGACGTATTCACCCCGTCGGGCCGCACGACGATCAACGTTCTATGGGAATTGCGCGTACGCAAGATCGACGCGGAAAGCTGCGAATTCACCAACCATGTCCGCTCGACCGCGACCGACGCCTTGATCGAGTTGCTCGATCGCCAGGGCATACCGTTCGACGTGTTTCGAAGCCAGCGGCAGCCGATGTCGATAGCCCACAACCAGGGCGAGACTCCGCTCTTTGCAGCAAGCATCGCGCGCGCGGCCTTGCGCTGAACCGGGGAGACAGGCGATGAAACCTCCGCATTATGATGCCGCGTCGACCGCGCTGCTGCTCGTCGATCCCTACAACGACTTTCTTTCCGAAGGCGGCAAGGTCTGGCCGCGGGTCCAGGAGGTCGCCGAGGCGGTCGGGCTGCTCGCCAATCTCAAGGCGCTCCAGGCCGCGGCTCGTTCCGCAGGCATCCAGGTCGCGATCGCGCCGCACCGCCGCTGGGAGCCGGGCGACTATGAGGATTGGCACCATCCCAATCCGACGCAGATCGCGATCATGCGCCGCCACTCCTTCGCCCGCGGCGAATGGGGCGGAGCCTGGCACCCGGATTTCGTGCCGCAACCCGGCGACATCGTCGCCAAGGAGCATTGGGGCCAGAGTGGCTTCGCCAACACCGATCTCGACCAGCAGCTCAAACAGCGCGGGATCAGCCATGTCGTCATCGTCGGTCTGCTCGCCAACACCTGCATAGAATCCACCGCGCGCTACGCGATGGAGATCGGCTACCACGTCACCTTGATCCGCGATGCAACGGCCGCTTATTCGATGGACTTGATGCATGCCGCGCACGAACTGAACGGCCCGACCTTCGCCCACGCCATCCTGACCACCGAACAACTTCTGGCGGCGCTGCCGTCCGCATAGACGGTAGGAGGCGCGGGCGGGTCACCACCCCGCGCCTCCACACAGCGGCGGAACGTCATTGTCTATCCGGTCACCCTGAATGAAGACTATGGGGAAGGAGAAGCTCGGGCCCGATTCCGCAAGCATCAACGAAGCATTGTTGGGGGCCTCCCCTCCAGGACTTCCTGGAGGGGTAGGGGGGTGGCTCTTCTTCTTCTTCTTCTTATCGCGACTTTGTCACGTCCCCAGGAAATCCGGACGGGATCTATTCACACGTCCCGCCCTCGCGCTTCGGCAAGCGTATTTGCCCACCAGCGAAGCTCCTCCAGCATCGTCTCCGCATTCTGTCCGATATAGGGAATCGTGTTCAGGTCCTTGCCGTCCTGCAGCGCCGCAAAGAAATCGGCGCCCTGGATGTGGACGCCTGTCCTGGTCGGCGCCATCTGCAGCTCGATGCAGATCAGCCGCAGCTGTTCGATCGCGCGGGCGGCGCCGACGCTGCCATAGCCCAGGCAGGCGGCCGGCTTCCGGTTCCATTCCGGATAGGCATAATCGAGCGCGTTCTTGAGCACGGCCGGGATGCTGCGATTATATTCGGCGGTTACGAAGACATAGCCGTCGAAGGCGGCGACCTTCTGCTGCCAGCGCCGCGCTTCTGCATTCTCGGACGGTATCCACGCGTTGGACGCGGCTTCGTCGAAGAACGGCATCGAGAACTCACGAAGGTCGATCAGCTCGACATGCATGTCTTGCCGCGCGGCGGCGATCGCATACAGCCACGCCGCCGCAGTGTCGGCGAAGCGCGCCGCCCGGGTCGTGCTCATGATGATGGCGATGTTCGGTCGGTTCATGATCTATTCCCAATCTGATGGCGCGCGTCGTCCCGACATAGTGGAGAGAGCGGATCGCCTGACTCACGCGGACCGCTCGGCCCGCCCGGTGATCCTGTGCGCGGCTGGGCTCGCCCGCGATTGAACCTAGGTGTCGCCGACACCTAGGTGTTGCCGGAGCGCGGCAACGCGCTAGACGAGCCTGCCGGCTTCGATGGTCAGTTCTGAGATTTCGACCCGCGCATACAGGCCGGCATAAGGGCTGGCGGCGACGAACGCCTCCGCCGACGCCCAGTCCGGCGCTTCCACCAGCAGCAGAACGCCGCGGCGTTCGCCATGCTTGTCGCGCAGCACCCCGGCCAGCCGGACGCCGAGCGCCAGCTGCGCGAGATGGCCGCCGAACGCCTCGTGGAGTCGATCTCGCTCCGGCTCGATACCGGGCTTGAAAAGGGCTTCGGCGGCGAAGAGCATTTGGTCTTCCCTTGGTTGACCCTGTCGTCTGCTCCACCATGGCCGCTTTCCCACTGGCCGCCATCCTCTTTTGGTGTCGGCGATACCTTGGTCTGGTGGTCCCGGCGGCTGCGCGCGGCGAAATGCGGTTCTCTGTTCACCGATCCAGATGCGGAGCCATGCGCTATGACCGATCTTCTCGACGACGTGATCGCCGCCCATGGCGGCATGGAGGCGTGGCGCCGCGTCCGAACGGTCGACGCCGACATCGTCAGCGGCGGCGGATTCTTCGCGTTGAAGGGCATCGACCAGGATGCCGACACGCGACGGATCTCGATCTCGCTGCACGAGCAGCGCGCCAGCCTCCATCCGTACGGCGCGCCCGATCAGTTGAGCGTGTTCACGCCGGATCGGGTCGCAGTCGAGACGCTGGACGGGAGGGTGCTTGGCGAGCGCTTTGCACCGCGCGACTCGTTCGCGGGCCACCAGATGTCGACGCTGTGGGATCCGCTCCACCGCGCTTACTTCAACGGCGAGGCGCTCTGGACCTACTTCACGACGCCGTTCCTGCTGACCATGCCGGGCGTCGCGGTCGAGGAGGCGGACGCTTGGCAGGAAGGTGAAGAGAGCTGGCGGGTATTGCGAGCCCGATTCCCGGGTGCGATCGAAACCCACAGCCAGACCCAGGATTTCTATTTCGGTCCTGATCTCATGCTTCGACGCCATGATTACCAGGTCAACGTCGCCGGCGGCTTCCCGGCGGCGCAGCTGGTCTCGGACTATGTCGCCGTCGAGGGGCTGCGCCTGCCGACGCGACGGCGCGCTTACGTCCGCGGTCCGGACCGTCAGCCCGTACGCGAGATGCTGATGGTCTGGATCGACATTGCCAACGTGCGATTCGAATGACCGCCCGCAGCGCCGTCACGCGCGCGGCACGAGTGTGAAGCTGATCGGTGCCCGCAGCGCGCCGCCTGCGCTTCGCACCGATGATGCATTGATGAACAGGGTGCCGTCGCGGGCCGTCTGTCCGGCGCCGGCGTGAACGTGGCCGAAACAGTGGATGCGCGGCGCTGTTCGGCGGACCGCCTCAGCGAGTTCGGGGCAGCCGAAGGAGGTTCCACGCGTCGATCTGTCGAGCACGTTTCTGGGCGGCGTATGCGTCACCAGAATGTCGATTTCGTTCGGGATTCGCGCCCAGGCCTCCGCCAGCGCGGAACGCGTCTTCGGAAAGGCGTGGGTGGGGAGGCCGGGCACCCACGGCGCCCCATAGATCCGCAGGCCTCGGTAGTGGAGCATCTCATCCTCGAGATAGTGCGCATTCCGGAACGGCTGCGGGTTCGAGGCTCTCGCCTGCTCGAGAATTTGGTCGTGATTTCCTCCGGTGCACAGGATCCGCTCGAATGGCTGCTTGCCAAACCAGTCATCCATTCTGGCGAGGTCCCCCCCTTCCCGGCGGGACAGATCGAACATGTCGCCGCAATGGATCAGCAGATCCCCAGCCGGAAGGCGCAAGGCGTCGTGCAGGCAATGCGTATCGCTGATCACGGTCACACGCACCTCTCCGGTGCGTCGGCGGTGCCGGTGGGGGAGGGCGGGTGCGAAGCGAAGAAGCCGGTCGAGCAGTCGCATGGCATCGTCCCGTTGCAGCATCGTCCCCGTGAAGCTGTGCAGCGGCAGCTCCGGTTCAAGCGCGGCGCAGCGCCGCATCTCGTGGCTATACCGCCGATCGTGCGGGCGCAAATCGTGGCGCCAAGGCTCCGAAAGCGGCGGCCTATGGTGCGGTCTCAAATCCCCTCTTAAGAAGAGACATGATCTGCAGGAATTCAGCCCGGACCCTCGTCCGCATCGCAGCCGCGGCGATCGCCCTGGCATCCGGTCCTTCCTCCGCGCGGGAGCGGCTCGGCTACACGCTCGCATGGTCCGACGAGTTCGACGGGGCGGGCGTCCCGGATCCGGCCAAATGGAGCTATGATACACACGCCAACAAGGCGGGTTGGTACAATCACGAACTGCAATATTATGCGGCGGACCGTCCTGAAAATGCCAGGATCGAAGGCGGCAGGCTGATCATCACCGCCCGCAAGGAGAGCCTGGCGGATCGCCCGGACCAAGGCGGCCAGCGTTACACCTCCGCCCGTCTCATCACCAAGGGCAAGGCCGAGTGGACCTACGGCGTCTTCGAAATCCGCGCCAAATTGCCCTGCGGCAAGGGATCGTGGCCGGCCATCTGGATGCTCGGGGCTGCTGCGGGATGGCCGGACGGGGGCGAGATCGACATCATGGAGCATGTCGGCAAGGCTCCGGGTGAAGTCTCCGGCACCATTCACAATCGGTCGACGGCGGGAACCTTCGGCAAGAGCGGCCAGATGCGCATACCCGACGCTTGCGACGCCTTCCACGATTACCAGATCGACTGGACGCCGGAGGCGATCACCTTCGCCGTCGACGGCAAGACCTATCACCGATACGTCAACGCGAAGACCGGTACGGCGCAATGGCCGTTCGACAAACCCCAATATCTCCTGCTCAATCTTGCCATCGGCGGCGAGATGGGCGGCGATGTCGACGACGGCATCTTTCCGATCCGATTCGAGATCGACCATGTTCGGGTCTACCAGCGGACGGCCGGGACCGGCGGCGCGGCAACGAGCCGGCGTTGATCCCCGCCACGCCAATCGGGTCCTCGGGCGGGAATGCGAGGGCTTGCCGCCGCACCCCAGCGTAGCGGTGCGACGAAGCGCGCGTCGGGCGATCGCACCCGTTGACAGACGCCGCCGACCCCGGTTTACAGAGGCGATGGGGGCTGCGATCACCCCATGAGGCGACAGGCTGAAGCATCGCGTCCTGATTTTGAAGAGGACGCCTCATGCCTGCAATCGATGCCATTCCTCCGAACGAGCCTGAGCCTGTGACCGGGTGCCCCCGATGTCGGGGCATCGTCGCTCTGTGGTCGGACGATGACACCTGGGTCTCCCAGCCGCCGCAAGGGGCGCGGCCGTGATCGATGAAACCAATAGCGATGCTGCAGTGGTGCCGGACGTGATCACGTCTGCGCCGGCCGATGCGGCTGAGGCGCGGCCGCCAGAGCTGAGCTACGCCGCGTTGTTCCTGCGCTTCCTTCGCTTCGGGATGCTCGCCTTCGGCGGGCCGGTCGCACAGATCGCCATGATCCGGCGCGAGCTCGTCGACGACGAAAAGTGGATCGGCAGTGCTAACTTCAACAAGCGGCTTGCCGTGATGCAGGTGTTGCCGGGACCGGAAGCGCACGAGCTTTGCGTCCATCTCGGGATCCGCGCGAAAGGGCGTCTCGGAGGGGTGCTGGCGGGGCTCGGCTTCATGCTGCCCGGCTTCGTGCTGATGCTTCTGCTCGCATGGATCTACACGCGCCTTCCGATCAACGGGACATTGTTCGGCGCGATCTTCCTCGGCGTCCAGGCGGCCGTGCTGGCCGTCATCGTGCGCGCCGTGCACCGCATCGGCGAGCACATTCTCCTCGACGCCTGGCTCTGGATCGCGGCGCTCGCTGCAGCCGCGGCATCCTTCCTGGGTGTGAGTTTCTGGATCGTGTTGCCCACGGCGGGGGCGGCCTATGCCCTTGGATCGACCGGGCGCTATGCCCTGACGTCACTCGTCCTGCTCGTCGGCGCGGTCGCGGCCGCATGGACGATCTTCCCGGACGAGACCATCCCGGCGGCGCGAGCGGCGATGCGCGAGGCGGCCCCCACGACGATGTCTCTGTTCCTGGCGGGGCTGAAGGGCGGGCTGCTGACGTTCGGCGGCGCCTATACCGCGATTCCGTTCGTCCGCAACGACACCGTCGGGCGCGGCTGGATGACCGACGCCCAGTTCCTGGACGGGCTCGCACTCTCCGGTGTCCTGCCGGCGCCGCTGGTCATCTTTTCGACCTTCGTCGGCTGGATCTGCGGCGGCCCTGCGGGGGCGCTGGCGATCACCGCCGGCATGTTCCTGCCGGCATTCGCTTTCTCGCTCGTCTTCTACGAGCATCTCGAGGCGGTGGCCGAGCACAAGCGTCTGCAGCTGTTCCTTTCAGGCGTGGCGGCCGGCGTAGTAGGCGTGATCACGATCACCGTCCTGGACCTTGGCCAAAAGACCGCGGTGCGGACGCCCAATCTGTTGCTCAGTGCAATGATCTTCGCGGTCGCGCTGACGGTGATGTATCGCTGGAAGAGCAAGCTGGCGACACCGGTCGTCCTTGCCGCTGGAGCTCTGGCCGGTGGACTTGCTCTCGCATAGCAGCGGACATTGGCCTCGAGGTGAGGACCTCGAGCGGCGCATCGGTTATTCGTCCGGGACGCCCTCGTCGAGCCACAGGTGCGACGCTTGAGCTACGCGTCCGGTGCCTTGGCATCGCCGGACACAGCGCCGGCTGGTGGCATGGCGGGCGGATCCGGGCGGCATTCGCCGAACGTCTTGTTCATTCCGGCGAGGTAGGACGGTAGTGGGTCGAGCTCGAACTCGGCGCGCAAGCGATCGACCGCTTTTTCGTCCTCCACCGGTTGCGGCAAGCGCTTGCCGGCGCGGCACATGGCCTGCGTCGCGAAGCGCTGCTTTCCCGTGATCTTGAGCATCACCCGATCGTAGAGGTAGGCATAGTTGCGCTTGCCGACCTCGCCGGTCGCAACCAAGGGCTCCATCAGCCGCAGCGCCTGAAGCTGGAACGCCGGATCGGCATCCGCATGCTGGACGAGCAGCCAGGCTTGTTGCGAAGCAGGCTCGCCCACTTCGGAAATTCTCGGCCAACCCTGTTCGGAGACGATGGCTTTCAGCCACTCCGTATTGTCGTGGTCACGCTTGCTCAAGGCGATCCCGATCCGTGCGACGACGATGGCCCGAGCATCGGGCGTCAACGCCGGGGCGTCCTTCATGACCCCATCGCCCCAGCCGGTCGCCGTGCGCAGCATCTGCTCGCCGAGCGGCCGCGCGAGCAGCGCGTCGGCGAGATCGGGGCGTCGTGGCCGCCCGATCCGCTCGGCCTCGGCAACCGCCATCAGATACGTGTCGGCCACCGGCTTCGCGGCGGCGAGGGCCTGCTGGAATTCGGCGAACGTGTTCGCCGCGAGCGGCTGGGGCAGGTGGGCGACGGCCGCGCAAAGCGGATCGCTGATCGCGTTCCGCTCGATCCTGGCACCGGCCACATTCAGTTCGGCGAGCTTCGCGCGCCGATCCGCTTCATCCTGTTCGTGGCAGGCCGTGAGCCAATTTCCGATCTCTCTCCATGCAGCCTTGTCGGCGGGCGTTGAGTCCGCGAAACGGCCGCGCATCCATCCGTAATCGCCGGGTTCGAAATCGCCTCCGCGAACATAGGGCGCGAGCGAGGTGGGCGGCGGCGGAGCCGCCGTCGCTGCCGCCGACAGACTCGCCAGCGCCACGGTTATGATCAAGAGCCTGCCCATCTCGTTAAACTCGCAAGATTGGCGTCAACGCGCAATGCGTCTGCGTGGACGATGCCGAGCTGGCGCGACCGCGTCGAGGAGAGAAGCACCTGCCTCCCTTGTGGAAGACAGATGTTCGTGTTACGTTCCTTCGTTGGGCTGGGCGGAGATGAGACCGTGCCTAGCGGGTTCTGAGCACGTCTTTGAAAATGTAAACGGGAACGGCCAAGCCGGGACAGTCGCTGTGCGCGCGGCTGTCCCGGATGGCCCTGCTGTGGAGACAGTTGTTCGGCGGTGAGCCGTCTTGCGACGCCGGTCTCTCGCACGCGCTGTGCGGCAGCGTGCTTCGCGGGCGCGACTGCGTCGCTTCACGGGCAATCGTGAAAAACGACCGTAATTTCGGTCAATACGGTCGCGCAAAAGCGGGATTGACGCCGTCACACGCGCGGCTGCCATGCTGATGAGGATTGGCGTGAGAAGAAGGTGGTGGACGCACTAGGGCTCGAACCTAGGACCCGCTGATTAAGAGTCAGCTGCTCTACCAACTGAGCTATGCGTCCGATGCCTTCGGGCCGGGCCGGAGCCTTCGCCTGGGGTCTTCGAAGAAGGTGGTGGACGCACTAGGGCTCGAACCTAGGACCCGCTGATTAAGAGTCAGCTGCTCTACCAACTGAGCTATGCGTCCAATGCCTTGCGGCTGGAGGGCCCTCTACGGTCGCTCCGGAACGATTGCAACCACGCATTTGCCCTTATCCACATTCTCGGAATGAAAGGGTGGCGTTCAAGGACCGTACTTCGTCCAGCGTCCGATTGGAGCGTCCTTGCCGTGCAGAACCGCATCGAGCTCCAGGCGGAGTGCTGGGGCGAGCGTGCGCAGGTTGATGAGGCCGTCCTTCCCATCGAACCCGGCCCGTGCCTGGCCGTCGACCGCCTCGTAGCCGAGGCGCGACGATCCCGAGAGCTGAAATCCGTGGCTCGCTTGCGCGCAGACGGGCCCTGCGATGGCGCCGAGCGCCATCCCGAACAGCCATTATCGCATCAGCCGTGCCTGGCAGCAGGCACGTTCCGAACGCGGCCCGAGGCGGCGCTCATGCCCGCACCTCGCGGGGCGCATGCGAGGTCCAGTCGTGGGTCTCGCCCCTGGCGTCGCGGCACCAGCGGTAGAGCGCGTCGTAGAGGAGCATGCCGGCGTCGAGCTGCTCCAGATCGTCCGCATACATGCGCGACAGGCCAAGCGACATCGCGAGCAGGCCGGCCGCCTCCGGTACCAGATCGGGCCGCCCGGTATCGGCTCCCCGCACGATCGCCGCGAGATGGTCGATCGCCGCAAAGTCGCCAAGCCCGAACATCTCGATCATAAGGTCGAACGTGCAGCGCTCCCCGCGATGGCTCCAGAAGACGTCTTCGTGGGCGACGTCGAACGCCGCCGCATTGCGGTCGCGGGCAACGGCGAGAACGTCGGCGGCAGGCACGAACAGAAAGCGTGCGCGCGGATCGACGAAGCGGCGGATCAGCCACGGGCAGGCGATCCGGTCGACCTTGGGCCGGGCGCGCGTGACCCACAGGGTCCGACCCTGGCTATCCCTCGCCGGAAGCTTGTCGATGTCGATCCGCGGCAGCCCAGCTGCCTGCCACGCCTCGAAACCGCCGTCGAGCGCCTCCGCCGGGATGCCTTCGGAGCGCAGCCAGGCGGCGATGCCGTGGGCGGACGTGCGCCCGTCTTCGTCGACGACGACGGCAGACGTGGCGTCGAGCGTCGGGGACCAATGCTCCACCTCCTCAGCGGAGAAGCGGATCGCGCTCGGGACGCGATGGGTCTTCTCGCCCGGGCGAACGTCGATGATCGCCGGCGCGGCGGGCGTGCCGACCAGGCGGGCGAGCTTTTCGGGAGCGATGCTGTTCAACGCGGGCATGCAGCGTCCTTGTTCGACAATGGGAGGACGCGAGTCTTCGGCTGTCGCCTCGTGGGGAGACCGCCGTCCCCATCGCCGGATATTCACGCGAACGCGCCGGCCTTGTCAACGCGGCAGACGGAAGCGCCGAGGCGGAGGTTAGCGACGCGTATCTCGCTTGTTGCCGCGGTCGATCGCCATCAGCACGCCGAGGCAGATCATCACCGTCAGCATCGCCGATCCGCCATAGGAGACGAGGGGGAGGGGGATGCCGACGACCGGCGCCAGGCCCATCACCATCATCAGGTTGATCGCGAGATAGAAGAAGATGGTAAGGGTGAGGCCGGCCGCGGAAAGCCGCTCGAAGCGGCCCTTGGATTCGATGGCGACGTTCATGCCCCAGCGCACCAGCAGGAAGAACAGGGCGATCAGCACGCAGCCGCCGATCAGCCCCCATTCCTCCGCGATTGCCGAGAAGACGAAATCGGTATGCTGCTCGGGAAGATATTCGAGGTGGCTCTGGGTGCCGTTGAGATAGCCCTTTCCGAACAGGCCGCCCGATCCGATCGCAATCTTGGACTGGGTGAGGTGGTAGCCGGCGCCGAGCGGATCCGCCTCCGGATTGAGGAAGATCAGCACCCTCTTCTGCTGGTGGGGCAGGAGCAGGAAATTGTAGATCATCGGCAGCGCCGCTCCGACCGCGAGGCCGCCGCCGATGAACAGCCGCAGCGGCAGTCCGGCAAGGAACATCAGCGCGATCGTGTTGAGGATGATCAGCATCGCGGTGCCGAGATCCGGCTGGAGCAGGATCA
The DNA here is from genome assembly GCF_004135585.1 of Sphingosinicella sp. BN140058. Lineage (NCBI taxonomy): Bacteria > Pseudomonadati > Pseudomonadota > Alphaproteobacteria > Sphingomonadales > Sphingosinicellaceae > Sphingosinicella > Sphingosinicella sp. BN140058. The sequence goes on from NZ_CP035501.1 coordinate 5,066,317, forward strand.
GCAGCAAGGGCGGACCGAGGAAGACAGCGATGGGCCAGATCGCCGACCAGCGCCGGATTTCCCGGGGCGGCACCCGGGCGTAGAAACGGGCGACGACGAACACGATGATCGGCTTCATCAGCTCGGAGGGCTGGAGGCGGACGAAGCCGAGCTCGAGCCAGCTCCGCGCACCGCCGCCGATCGCCCCAAGCAGCAGGGTCAGGATCAGCAGCAGGATGCCGCCGGCATACGCAATGAAGGCGAGATCGTGGAAGGTTTCGGGTTTGAAGCGCGAGATCACGATCGCCATGCAGAGGAAGGCGGTGAACCGGACTGCGTGGAATGCCGCCCACGGGGTGAACGAACCCCCCGCCGCCGAATAGAGCGCGAGCACGCCCGAAACGCCGAGTGCGAACACGATCCAGAGCATGCCCCAGGGCAGGGTAGCGACCGGTGCCGGAACGAACGAGGCGCCCCTCATCGCGCACCCCCGCCGGTGCCGCCCTCGAGCGCCGCTTTCTCGGCCGCCTTCTCGGCGAGCCAGCGGTTGGTGCGCGCTTCCATGCGCTGCGCCATGGTGCCGCCCCATTGCTCCTCGAACCTGGTCAGCGAGGCCATCGCCCGCTCCTTGTCGAACAGATAGGTGAGCACGTCCTTGGCGACCGGCGCCGCCGCGCGGGCGCCGCCCATGCCGTGCTCGATCACCACCGATGCCGCATAACGGGGCGAAGCGGTTGGTGCGAAGCAGACGAACAGGCCGTGATCGCGATATTTCCACTCGCCGCTCTGGCCGCGCTGGGACCCGACGATGCGGCGGACCTGGGCGGTACCGGTCTTGCCGCCCATCTCGACGCCGGGCAGTTCGAGCCGGCTGCGGCCGGCGGTGCCCGCGCCGTTGACGACTTCCCACATGCCCGAGCGCACCGTTTCGAAATGCTCCTTGGCGAAGGGCAGCGGCTTGGGAGGCGGGCGATTGGCGCGGAGCAGCTGCGGCTGCAGATCGAGCCCGGAGGCGACCCGCGACACCATGACAGCAAGCTGCAGCGGGTTGACGATCACATAGCCCTGGCCGATCGACGTGTTGAGGGTGTCGGACTGCGACCAATCGTCCTTATATTTGCGCTGCTTCCATTCGGCGCTCGGCATCGTCCCGTAATTCTGGGAGACGACCGGCAGATCGAACTTCTGGCCGAAGCCGAGCTGACGGCCCATCGCCGAGATCACGTCGATCCCGGCGCGCCGGCCCATCGAATAGAAATAGGTGTTGCAGCTCTTCGCGAGCGCGGTGTGCATGGTCATCGATCCGTGCCGGCCGAGGCAGCGGAAGAAGCGGCTGCCGAGCTGGAAGCCGCCCGGGCAGTTGACGCGTGCGGTCGGATCGATGCCGGCCTGGAGCAGCGCCATCGCGACCATCGGCTTGAACGTCGATCCCGGCGGATAGAGGCCGTTCAGCGCCTTGTTGATCAGCGGATGGCGCTCGTCCTGGGCGAGCATCTTCCATTCGTTCTGGCTGATGCCGTCGGTGAAGCTATTGGGATCGTAGGCCGGCATCGAGGCCAGGCAGAGGATGTCACCCGTCAGGCAGTCGATCACCACCACCGAGCCCGATTCCTCACCCAGCCGTCGGGCCGCGAAGGTTTGCAGGCCGCCGTCGATGGTCAGCGGCAGAGGCTGTCCGGATACGTCGGAGAGGGTGGAGAGCTCGCGCACCAGCTGGCCGCGGGCGGTGACTTCGATCCGCTGCGCGCCGGGCTTGCCGCGCAGTCGCTGCTCCATCGTCTTCTCGAGCCCTTCCTTGCCGATCTTGAAGCCGGGGGCGATCAGCAGCGGGCTCTTGTTCTCGGCTTCATATTCCTTGCGGTTGGGCGTGCCGACATAGCCGACGAGATGCGCGACTGCGGCGCCATCGGGGTAGAAGCGCGAAAAGGAGCGCAGAGGCGCGACGCCGGGCAGCTCGGGCAGGCGCACGGTCACCGCGGCATATTTCTCGAACGGCACATTCTCCGCGACGGGCACCGGCTGATAGCCCGCCGCATGCTTGAGTTCGGCGCGAATGCGATCGAGCTCGTCCGGCGAGAGCTCGAGCAAGCGGGCGAGTTCGCCGAGGATCTTGTCGGGATCGTGAAGCCGGTCGGGGATAAGGTCGACGCGGAAATCGGATCGGTTGATCGCGATCGGCTGGCCATGCCGATCGACGATCCAGCCGCGCCGCGGCGGCATCAGCCGCATCTGGATCCGGTTCTCGTCCGAAAGCAGATTGTAGCGCTCGTTCTCGGCGATCGCGATATAGGCCATCCGGCCGGCGAGGGCGGCAGCGAGCAGGCCCTGACCCGCGCCAAGGACCATCGCCCGCCGCGTGAAAGTATAGACCTGGCTATTCTCGGTGATGATCGGGGCGTTGCGCCGCCTCATCGCACCAGTCGCCAGCGATCGAGGCCGAGCACGATGCGCGCGGCCAGCGGATAGAAGAAGAGCGACAGCACGAGCTGCGGCGCCAGGATCAGGAAGTCGGTTCGGCTACCGGCAACCCAGGCGACGTACCAGCCGGCGGCGCTGTGAAAGGCAATGGCGAGGGAGGCGAACAGCCAGTCTGTCCAATAATCGCGCCAGCCGACCCGCAGATCGATGAGGTCGAACGCGAGGAAGGTCACCGTCCAGATCGCCATCGATTGGCCGAGCGGATGGCCGGCGATGAGATCGTTGAAGAAGCCGAGCGGCAAGGCGACATAGGCCTGCCAGAGCTCGGGACGCAGCAGCCGCCAGGCGATCAGCACCAGAAAGGCGAAATCGGGGACGAGCGGGGTCTGGCTGACGATCGGCAGGGCATCGAGCAGGATTGCGACCAGCGTGCTCAGCACCGGCACCAGCTGGCGCCGCACGCTCCACCAGGCGACGTCGCGTTCGGACCCGGCGATCCGGCTCACTGCGCCGCGCCCTGCAGCGCCGTTGTCGTCGCGTTCGACAAGGGCTGGTCCGCGGCAGGCTGGAACGGCCGCAGCACCATCGCGAAATCGACCGTGGACGGATCGGCGAGGGGGCGGGCGATGGTCCGCTCGCGCTCCACCCGGACGACCACCGCGACCGGGACGTTGGGGGGATAGACCCCGCCGACGCCGGACGTGACCAGGATGTCGCCGCGGCGGAACGGATTTGTGCCGACCTCCAGCGTCTTGAGATCGATGCTGCCGTCGCCGCGGCCCTGCGCGATCGCCGGCGTGCCGTCGCGCACCAGCCGCACCGGAATGCTGCTCGCGCCGTCGCTGACCAGCAGCACGCGCGATGCCCAGCGCCCCGTCTCGATCACCCGGCCGATCAGGCCCTCGGGCGCGCGCACCGGCTGCCCCGGTGCGATACCGGATCCGGAACCGGCCGAAAGGGTCGCCAGCCGCCGGCTGGAATCGAACGAGGAACCGACCACCCGGGTGACGGCGACCTGTTCGCCGACACTCTGGCTGAGCTTCAACATCGCCTTCAGCCGCTGGTTCTCGAGCTCGGTCGCGCGGGCGTCGATGATCTTGCGCCGCGCCGAGGCGAGCTGGCGCTTGAGATCGTCATTCTGCGCACCGGCGTTGAAGTAATTGCCGATGGTGCTGCCGATGCCGCCGAAGAAGTTGACCACGCCGCGGCCCGCCGACGTCACCGGGCTGGTGGCGTCGAGCGCGGCGCCCTTCAAGGCACCGAACCCGCGCGGATCGATCACCGACACGGTCAGCAGCATCAGCGCGAACAGGACGCCCGCCACCGCCACGACGTAGCCGAGAAAGAGACCGTATTGCGCCCTGCGGGAAAATCCGGGGCGCCGTGTCGACGGCGGCGCCATGCTGCTTCCGATCAGGCGGTCTGGAGGACGCCGCGGAAGATCTCTTCCTCGAGCGCGCGTCCGGTGCCGATCGCGACACAGGTCAGCGGATCCTCGGCAACGGTGACGGGCAGGCCGGTCTCGTCGCGCAGCACTTCGTCGAGCCCCTGCAGCAAAGCGCCGCCGCCGGTGAGCACGATGCCTTGGTCGACGATGTCGGCGGCAAGCTCCGGCGCCGTATTCTCGAGCGCGATGCGGACGCCCTCGACGATCGTGCCGACAGGCTCCGACAGTGCTTCCGCGATCTGGCGCTGGTTGATCGTGATCTCCTTGGGCACGCCGTTGACGAGATCGCGGCCCTTGATGTGGACGGTGAGACCGTCGCCGTCGACCGGCGGCTTGGCGATGCCGACCTGCTTCTTGATCCGTTCGGCGGTGGCTTCGCCGATCAGCAGATTGTGGTTGCGGCGGACATAGGAGGAAATCGCCTCGTCCATCTTGTCGCCGCCGACCCGGACGGAGGTGGTGTACGCGAGGCCGCGCAGCGACAGCACGGCGACTTCGGTGGTGCCGCCGCCGATGTCGACGACCATCGATCCGATCGGCTCGGTAACCGGCATGTCGGCGCCGATCGCGGCCGCCATCGGCTCCTCGATCAGCCACACCTGGCTTGCGCCGGCATTCGACGCGGCGTCGCGGATCGCGCGGCGCTCGACGGAGGTGGATCCCGAGGGCACGCAGATGACGATTTCCGGCCAGCGCGGGAAGCGGCGGCGGCCATGCACCTTCTGGATGAAATGCTTGATCATCTGCTCGGCAACATCGATGTCCGCGATGACGCCGTCACGCAGCGGACGGATCGCCTCGATCTGGTCCGGAGTCTTGCCCATCATCATCTTGGCGTCGTCGCCGACCGCCTTGACCCGCTTGACGCCGTTCAGCGTCTCGATCGCGACCACCGACGGCTCGTTCAAGACGACGCCGCGGCCGCGGACGTAGACGACCGTATTGGCGGTCCCGAGATCGATCGCCATGTCATGCGACGGAATTTTGAACAGCTTCGAAAACCGCGGGAAAGGCATAATGACTGGTCTCGCTTCCTGACGTCCACGGAACCGGAATAACAGCGGTCCCGCGCGAATATTGCCTCTATAGGGTGCGCCCGCCGCGCGCGCCACAGGATCGTTAACGCTCGCGGGAAGCCGCCGCTTGGGCTAGAGTAGAAACCATGTCAATACGCAGACTTCCTGAGCATTTGGTCAATCGCATCGCCGCCGGTGAAGTGGTGGAAAGGCCGGCCAGTGCGCTGAAGGAACTGGTCGAGAATGCCATTGATGCAGGGGCCACCCGGATCGGGGTTTCGCTCGGCCAGGGCGGGCTCGGCCGGATCGAGGTGATCGACGACGGCTGCGGCATGGACCGGGACGAGATGGCGCTTGCATTGGAGCGCCACGCCACCTCGAAACTGCCTGACGACGAGATCGATGCGGTGACCACCCTCGGCTTTCGCGGCGAGGCGCTGCCGTCGATCGCCAGCGTCGCCCGGCTTGCGATCGAAAGCCGTGTTCGCGGCGCCGACGGCTGGTCGCGCATCGTCGACAATGGCCGGCTGGCGGGGGAAGGGCCGGCGGCGCTGCCGCCGGGCACTCGCATTCTGGTCGAGGATCTGTTCGCCAACGTGCCGGCCCGGCGCAAGTTCATGCGCTCCGAGCGCTCGGAATATGCAGCCTGCGTCGATGTCGTGAAGCGGCTCGCCATGGCGCGGCCCGACGTCGGCTTCACCCTGGAACATGACGGCCGCCGCAATTTCTCCGTTCCGCCTGGCGAGGATCGGCCGGCGCGGGTCGCCGCGCTGACCGATCGCGGGCTCGCCGAGAACAGCGTCGGCATCGATTACGAGCGCGGCCGCGCCCGGCTCGGGGGGGTTGCGGGGCTGCCGACGTTCAACCGCGGCATCGCCGACCATCAATATCTGTTCGTCAACGGCCGCCCGGTGAAGGACCGGCTGCTGATCGGTGCGCTGCGCGGCGCCTACCAGGAGATGCTCGCCCGCGATCGCCACCCGGTCGTTGCTCTGTTCGTCGATCTTCCCGGCGAGGAGGTGGACGTCAACGTCCACCCGGCCAAGACGGAGGTGCGGTTCCGCGATCCGGCGCTGATCCGCGGCCTGATCATCGGCGGCCTCCGCCACGCGCTGGACGCGGCCGGGCACCGCAGCGTCCAGCGCCCGCAGGAGGTCGCCTGGCAGCAGGAACCGATCGCCCCGCCGCCCGCGGCGATGCCGCTGTGGGAGCAGATGCATTCGATGCCGTCCGGCGCCGGCAGCTGGAACGGCGGCCAGGCGACGCTCGCAAGGCCCGCTTTCCCGTCGCAGGCAAGCGGCGTCTGGGAAGCGCGGCAGGATTATACGCCGGCGCCGATGGCGCGGGCCGAGGCGGCGACGGCCGCGCCCCCGGAAGCGCGGCGCTTCCCGCTCGGCGTCGCCCGCGGCCAGGTCGCCGCGACCTATATCGTCGCCGAGGCCGAGGACGGCCTCGTCCTCGTCGACCAGCATGCGGCCCATGAGCGGCTGGTGCTGGAGCGGATGCGGCGGGCGATGGCCGACGGCGGCGTCGCCCGGCAGGCGCTGCTGCTGCCGGAAGTGGTCGAACTCGACGAAGTCGCGTGCGACCGGCTCGAAGCACGGATCGGCGAGCTTGCCGAGATGGGGCTGGAGCTCGAGCGGTTCGGTCCGCGGGCGATGCTGGTCAGGGCAACGCCGGCGCTGCTCGGCAACGGCAACGTCATCGGCCTCGTCACCGATCTCGCCGACGAACTCGCCGCCTTCGACGAGGCGCTCTCGCTCAAGGAGCGGCTCGACCATGTCGCCGCGACGATGGCGTGTCACGGGTCGGTCCGCGCCGGCCGTATTCTGTCCGTCGCCGAAATGAACGCGCTGCTGCGCGAGATGGAGGTGACTCCCCATTCCGGGCAGTGCAACCATGGCCGGCCGACCTGGGTGAAGCTCGCCCATGGCGACATCGAGAAATTGTTCGGCCGCAAGTAGCCGCCGATCCTGGGAGCTGAGACGATGGTTGATCTTGCCACGCCCAATCTGCCGGCCCGCGATTTCGATGCGACCGAAGCCTTCTACGGGAAGCTCGGCTTCACCCGCAGCTGGCGCGATCCCGCCTGGATGATCCTGGTGCGCGGCGATCTCCGGCTTGAATTCTTCCCCTATCCCGATCTCGATCCGGCGACGAGTTCGTTCGGATCGTGCCTGCGTGTCGACGATCTCGATGCTCTGGTCTCGGCGGTCCGCGCGGCCGACATCCCGGAAGCACGCACCGGCTTCCCGCGTTTTCACCCGCCTCGGCGCGAATCCTGGGGCGGTCTGGTCGGCGCGGTGATCGATCTCGACGGCTCGCTCCTCCGCCTGATCCAGAATTAGGCCGCCGATCGCAAAGGGCTTCTTCCCCGGCGCCGACATGCTATCCAGCCGGGGTGGATGTGTGGGGCATCGGGGGGATGGTGACGCGCTTTCGGCCGAGACTGCCTGAACGAATACCGGATTTCAGTCGCCGGGCCTTGTGGCTGTTTCGGCCGATCTGGTTCGCGGCCTTGTTGCTGGCCATCGTGGGGCCGATCGGCGGTGTCTGGCTACGCCTGACGGCGCCGTCGCCGAACAGCAGCCTGATCCCCGGCAGCCGCGCCGGCCTTGCGCTCGACGCCGAGGATCTGACACGGGTCCGCTTCACCGTCGGCAGCGCTGCCGCGTCGGCGGGCGTTCGGGCCGGCGACGACATCGTCGCGATCGACACCATTCCGATCTCCGCCGTCGTTCCCGAGCGTCCCGGCGACCGCCTGCGCTGTCTGTCCGGCAACGAGGAAGCCGCGGTGCCGCCTGGCACGACCGCGCTCGATTACGGGCTGCTCGCACCTCTGCTCTGCGCCGGCGAAGACCGGCCGTTGCTGCTCACCCTGCGCGGCACCGACGGCGCTCGGCGGAACGTCGAGATCCTGACCGGCGAGAACCATATCGAGCAGGCGGCCGCGGCGAGCGGCGTGCCGGGCCGGCTGCTCGACTTTACCGATCTCGCCCACCTGCCGGTCTATCCGTTCCTGCTCGCCTGTGCCTGGTTCCTCTGCCGGCGCCGCGAAGCCGACGTCGAGAGCTCGATCGTCAGCCTCGCCATCCTGCTGACCATGGCCGGCGAGCAGCCGTCCTACAATTTCCTGGCGACGATGCTCGCGCAGCCCGCACTGCAGGGGCTCGGTGCGGAAGCGGTGCCGCGCCTGCTCTACGATCTCGCCAATATTCTTCTGCTGACCGGGGTCTTGTTGTTCCCGTTCGGACGTCTGCGGCCGCGCTGGGTGCTGGCGGTGATCGCAGCGCTTCCGATCCTGCTTTTCGTCGGGGGGAACATTTACCGAATGCTGTTCATCGCCTTCATGGCGATCGCCGTCGACACCCTGTTCCGAAGGCTTCGTCAAACGCCGCAGAGCGACGAACGCCAGCAGCTCAAATGGGCCTTGTTCGGCTTCGCCGGTTATGCGGTGATGCTCGGCGTGTCGCTGACCATCGACATGCTGAAAAACGACGCCAACGGCCTCGGCCAGCAATTGGCGCTGGAGATGACGGCCGGTTTCACCTTCGCTTTGGCATTCCTGATCCTGCAATCGGGCCTGCTGATCGCGCTGATGAAATACCGCCTCTACGATGCCGAGGCGGTGATCAGCCGGTCGATCTCGGTGGCGCTGATCACCCTCATACTCGGCGCCGCCTTCGCCGGAGTGATGGAAGGGGTGAAGGAAATCATTCTCCGCGGCTTCGGCCAGAATGCCGGCTCGATCGCCCCGATTGTCGGCACCGCCGTTTCCACGATCCTGGTGGTTCCGGTCTACGAACGAGTGCAGGCCTGGACGGAGCGGCGATTCCACCGCAAGCTCGTTGATCTTCGTCAGGGCCTGCCCGAATGCCTGCGCGACATCCGCCACTTCGCGCCGCTTCGCGAGGTCACGTCGGAGGTGCTGAAGCGCATCGAGAGTGGTGTCCGCCCGCGCCGGCTGGCGGCGGTGGTCGACGGCAAGTTGGTCGTGGCACGGGGCGTGAGCGACGAGGAGGTCGCGTCGTGGCTCGCAGCCGAGCCGTCTCCGGGCGACTTCAGCCTGCAATTCGACGCCGTCGACAAGCTCTTCTCGATCCGGATTCCGTTGCGGGCGGAGGAGGGGCCGCTGCTCGGCTGGATCCTGGTCGGCGCGCGTCCCGATCGGTCCTGCCTCAGCAGTGCCGAGCGGGATGCGCTGATCGAGATCATGGATCCGGTCGCGCGCGCCGTCCGCATGGTGATGAAGCGCGAGGAGCGGGAGCGCAGCGTCACCGCGACGCTGCACGGCCTCCAACGCCAGATCGACGGTCTGCGCGAGCGGCTTCGGATTGACCGGACCGGCACGGCGGCGTAGGGTCGCCGGCGAGAGGGTTCATGGGGGAACTCTGAATGTTACGCGCACTCACTGTGGCGTCGTTGTTGCTCGTGCCCGTGCCGGGGCTGGCCCCAATGGCCTTGGCCACCGGGTCCGAAACGCCTGCCAAGCAGAAATGCGACGAAGGCACCAAGAAGAAACGCAAGGCTCTTGGCGGCCTGTTCGGCAGCGTCGCCGGCAACATGCTCGGCGGCAGCATGGGGAGTGTCGGCAGCTTCCTTCCGACCGGTGAGCTTCTCTCCGAAGCATTGATCGCCATCCTCGACTGCAAGGAGCAACAGCAGGCCGCCCAGGCGACCAACGAAGCCGTCCGCGGCGGCGTCGGGACGACTTCGAACTGGACGTCGGAATCGCGGCCCAATGTTTCGGGCTCGTCGAGCGTCACCGGCCAGGAGACGCTGGCCGATGGCCGCCAATGCCTGACGGTGAGCGACGTGGTCATCGTCGACGGGGAGGAGACGACCGCTCCCAAGACGATGTGCCGCAAGCCCGGCGAGAGCAAGTACGTGCGGGTCTGACGGTGCGCCCTTTGCCACTGCTCGGCGCCTTGCTCGCCCTCCTGTCCGCGCAAGGCGCGATCGCGCAGGACGCGGTCGACCCGCTCAATCCGACCTGTCCGAAGAGCCTCAACTGGTCGACCTACCGCCAGATGCGCTTCACCGCCGAGGAAAGCGGAGGCCGCAAGGTGCTCCGGGCGGAAGGCGCGATCGACGAAGGCGCCGCGGAGCGGCTCAAGGCGGCGCTTGCCGCGGAGAGCGGCGTGATCGACGAGATCTGGATCCGCTCGCCCGGCGGCAATGCCCGGGTCGGCAATGCTGCCGGGCGGATCATTCGCGAATCCGGCATCCCGACCCGGATCCCCAAGGGATGGGCGTGCTTTTCCGCCTGCAACTTCATGTTCATGGGCGGCGCCGTCCGCTTCGTGGAGCCCGGCGGCCAATTCATCGTCCACATGTTCACCCACACGTCCGATCGGGACTCGATCAAGAGCGAGCTCTCGGGCGGCGGCGACAAGGCGATCGGACTGATCGCCACGGTGGAACAGGATTCAGCGCTGCTCGCCAGCGAGGACAACGACTTCCTGATCAAGATGGGCGTGTCCCGAAAGCTGCTCACGGACGTCATGTACCGCCAGAAGGCGGTCGCCGAACATGGCGAGGACAAGTCGACCCGCCGGTGCCTCACCGCTGACGAGACCTTCCGCTACAACGTCGCGAACATGCGCTGACGTCCCTGTAATCAAATAGATATCTAGAGGAGTGACGTTGTCATGAGAACTCCGAAAACACTTCTTTCCCTGGCCTTTGTGACCAGCCTGGCACTTCCCGGCCTCGCCCAGGCCGGCCTTGTCGTCCGCTCGGCCGGGCCGTCCTCGTCGGCCTACCCGCCGGGACGGTCTGTTGCCGACGCGGCGCCGATCGCGCTCAAGCCCGGCGACATCGTCACCGTGCTGGTTTCGAACGCGACCCGCGTGCTGCGCGGCCCCGGTACCTTCACCCTCGGCGCGACCCGTGTCGCCGCGGCCGCGTTCAACGCGCGCGGACGCTTCGGAGCCATGCGTTCCGGCGACATTCCGTCGAGCCCGAGCTTGTGGCACGTCGACGTCTCGCAGAGCGGCACCGTGTGCGTCAGCCCGGACGTGGGCGTCAAATTGTGGCGGCCGGAGAAGGATGCGGCAGTGAAGCTTGCGATCTCCGGCCCTGGCGGCGCGGCGCAGTCGGTCGACTGGGCGGGCGGCAAGGATGAACTGGCCTGGCCGCGAGCGCTGCCGCTTCAGGACGGCGGCGAATATCGGCTGACCTGGACCGGCAATGACGACCCGACCCGGCTCAAGCTCGTCAAGCTCGCCTCGGTTCCGAACGATCCCGATGGGCTCGCCAAGGTGTTGATCGACAAGGGCTGTCAGTCGCAGCTCGATCTGTTCATCGACAACATTCCGCCAGCGGCGAGCTGAGCCTCAGGCCTTGCCGGTCAAGCCGCGCAGCCGCTGTCCCACCTGTTCGATCGGGTGCGCGGCGGCATCGGCGCGGCTGGCCCGAAGGCGGGGGTAACCGGCACTCGCGTCCGCCATGAGGCCGTCGACGAAGCGGCCGCTGCGCACCTCGGCGAGGATGCGGCGCATCTCGGCGCGCGTCTCCGGGGTGACGATCCGCGTGCCGCCTTCGAGCGCGCCGAACTCGGCGGTGTTCGAGATCGCCTCGCGCATCCCCGCGATGCCCCGGGCGTAGATCAGATCCGCAAGCAGCTTTACCTCGGTAAGGCATTCGAAATAGGCGACTTCCGGGGAGAAGCCGGCTTCCACCAAAGTTTCGAAGCCGGCATGGATCAGCTCCGGAATCGCGCCCCACAACACCGCCTGCTCGTTGAACAGGTCCGCCTCGCTCTCCTCGGCAAAGGTGGTCGGCAGGATGCCGGCACGGCCGCTTCCGAGCGCGGCCGCGTAGGACAAAGCGAGGCCGCTTGCCGTTCCTGTCGCATCCTGGCCGACGGCGTAGAGGGCGATGAGACCGGCCCCGGCCTGATATTCGGAACGAAGCGCCGTCCCCGGGCCCTTGGGTGCGACCAGAAGGACGTCCAGATCGGCGCGGGGCACGATCAATCCGAAGCGAATGGAAAGGCCGTGCGCGAACAGGATGGCCGCGCCGTCGCGGACATTTGGTTCGATCTCCTCGGAATAGATGCGCGCATGATCCTCGTCGGCGGCGAGCAGCACGAGGAGGTCGGCGCGTCCCGCCGCTTCGGCAGTGGTGAAGACGGCAAACCCGTCTTCCCGCGCTTGGTCGCGCCGCCGCGATTGCTCCGGCAAGGCGATGGTGACATCGACGCCGCTGTCGCGAAGGTTGAGCGCCTGGGCCCGACCCTGATTGCCGTAGCCGATCACCGCCACGCGCCGCGAACGCACCAGCGCCAGATCGGCATCCTTGTCGAAGAAGACGTTCATGCACCGGCGCTAGGCCTTACCGACCGGCGTCGCAATGCCGCTGCACCTCAGCCGGCAAGCAGCGCCAGCGCCTGTATGTGCGTTGCTTCGGTGAGGGGCACGGTGAAGCGCGGCCATTCCGCCGGGCTCTGATGCGCGAACCAGGTATATTGGCGCTTGGCATATTGGCGGGTCGCCCGCCGCCCGGCCTCCAGCGCCTGTTCGCGGCTTGTTTCGCCGCGCAGGAACGCCGCAATCTCCCGGACGCCGATCGCCCGCATCACCGGAAGCATCGGGTCGAGACCGCGTGCGACAAGCGAGGAGACTTCGGCAAGTCCTTGATCGGACATCATATGTTCGAACCGGCGATCGCAACGCTCGTAGAGCCAATCACGCGGCGGCAGCAGGATCAAAGGCTTGAGGGAGATGTGCTTGCCAATCCCGCCGACACGGTCCTGCTGCCAGGCCGAGAGCGGTTTGCCGGTGGAGCGCACCACCTCGAGCGCGCGGGCGACGCGGGTCGTGTCGCTGGGGCGGAGGCGGGCGGCGGCATCGGGATCCTCGGCGCTCAGGGCGGCATGCGCGGCGGCGACATCCAGTCCACGCACATGCTCGCGAATGGCGGGGTCGATGGCGGGAATGGGGGCGATGCCGTCCAGAAGGGTGCGGATGTAGAGGCCGGTCCCGCCAACCACCACAGGCTGGCGGCCTTCGCCAAGCGCGGCCGCGATCGCGCGGCGGGCATCATCCGCCCAGTCGGCCGCCGAGCAGGGCGCCGCGCCGTCGCGATAGCCATAGAGGGCGTGGGGCGCCTGGGCTTCATCTTCGGGCGCCGGGCGAGCGCTGACCAGGCGGAGATCGCGATAGACCTGGGCGCTGTCGGCATTGACGACGATCCCGCCGACCTGCCGTGCATGGCTCAGCGCCAATGCCGACTTGCCGCTGGCGGTCGGTCCCGCAATAAGCGCGACCTCGGGAGATGAGGGAGACGAGATGTTCATCGCGACGCTGATAGCAGCAGACCAGCTTTCGGGCGGGGATATTTCCACCGCCGAGGACCTGCTGCGGGATCGCGGCGTCGAGCCGATGGGCCGCAGCTGGATCGAACGCGACAAGGCGTGCGATCTGCTCTTTTCCGCCGACCCGGCGCCCATCCGCAGCGCGCTCGAGGGGCGCTTCGCCGGAGTCGATGTCATCGTTCAGGGGGAGGCATCGCGCCGCAAGACGCTGCTCGTCGCCGACATGGATTCGACGATGATCACCGTCGAGTGCATCGACGAACTCGCCGATTATGCCGGCCTGAAGGCGGAAGTGGCCGAGATCACCGAACGGGCAATGCGGGGCGAGCTCCAGTTCGAGCAGGCGCTGCGCGCCCGCGTTGCGCTCCTCAAGGATCTGGACGAGGCAATGATCGATCGTTGCCGAAACGAGCGGGTGCGCCTGACGCCCGGCGCCCGCGCGCTGGTTCGGACGATGCGCCGCGACGGTGCGCTGACCATCCTCGTCTCCGGCGGCTTCACCGCCTTTGCCGAGCCGGTCGGCGCGGAGATCGGATTCGAGCGTGTGCTCGCCAACCGTCTGCTCGGTGCCGATGGGCGTCTCGACGGCACGGTCGGCGAGCCGATCGTCGGTGCCGACACCAAACGCGCGACCTTGCTCCATGCGCTCGCCGAGCGCAGTCTCGATGCTGCCGAGGCGCTTGCGGTCGGCGACGGTGCCAACGACATTCCGATGATCGAGGCAGCCGGCCTCGGCGTCGCCTTCCACGCCAAGCCTGCGGCGGCGGCCGCCGCCGACGCCCGGATCGCGCACGGCGACCTTACCGTCCTCCTCTACGCGCAGGGCTATGCGCGTAGCGAGTGGGCGGACTGAGCAGGCCCGGTGACCCGACGGGCGGCTCAGCCGGCCCCGGCCTTGCCGAGGTAGAAGGAGAGCCGATTGCCGCTGCCGCCGGAGCGCTGGGCGCGAATGGCATCGTAGACGACCGCATTTTCGAGAACGCGCTGCACGTAATTGCGGGTTTCCGAATAAGGAATGTCCTCGATCCAGCGGACGATATCGGCGCCGGCACGCGGATCGCCGTTCTGGCGCACCCACTTGGCGACGTTGCCGGCACCGGCATTGTAGCTCGCCACCGCCATCGGCACGTTGCCGCCCCATTGATCGAGCAGCCGCTGGAAGTAGCTGGTGCCAAGCATGACGTTGTAGCTCGGATCGCTGGTCAGGCGGCCGAGATCGTACGGAAGGCCCACCTTCCTGGCCTGCTCGCGAGCGGTGCCCGGCATCAGCTGCATCATCCCGCGCGCATCGGCGTGGCTGACCGCCGCGCGATCGAACGAGCTTTCCTGCCGCGTGATGCCGTGGGCGAGGCTCCACTGGTGCGAATAAGAGGCGGGCAGGGTGACTTCCGGGAATGCGGACGGCGCGTAGAAATTGGCGCCGCTGTTTCGCGCCTGACGCGCGACCCACACGCCGAGATCGAGGCGGCCGATGCTGCGCCCGAACTCGCCTGCAAGGATACGCTCCTGATCGGAGTCGAGCTCGTCGGCCAAAGCACGGACGAACAGCGACTGATCGCTCCACCGGCCAAGATCTCCGAGCGCCTTGGTCGCCTGGACCAGCGGCCGGTTGGCGAAGGTCGCGCGATCCGCCGCCGTCGGAAGGAAGGCCGGCTGGGCGGGCGGAGTCACGCGTCGGCCGAGCCGTTCCAGCGCGAGCTGACCATAATATTGGTCCGGACTGGCCGCAGCTTGCTGGAGCAGCGAATCGGACAGGGCTTGCTGGCCCGCCCCGTAGGCGGCGCGCGCGCCCCAATAGAAGCCCTTCGAGCGTGTCTGGGGAGACTTGGCGGCGCGGGCGTAGCGATCGAACATCCGAGCCGCGTCGGCGTGCCTGGCAAGCTTGTTCAAGGCGGCATTGCCGCCCAGCCAGACCAGGCTGGTATAGGCGTCGCGCTCGCCATAGGGGCGGGCGCTGACGTCGGTGCCAGCCGGATAGGAATCGTCGGCACGCGCGGCGATGTCGTAGGCGGTCGACCACTGACCGTCATTGGCCGCAGCGCGGGCATTGGTCAGCAAGGTCTCCAGCCAGGTCTCCGGATTGGCTGGACGAGTGGTGATCCGCGCGGTGGCGAGCAGCTGGCGCGCGGCGATGCTCTGGCCGCTGCTGCGCAGGTAATTGGCGCGATCCTGAATGAGGCCGGCATGCCCCTCATAGCCGCTCAGCATCGATACGCGGGTGGCCGCGTCGGGTGCGCGCGACTGAAGCGCGAGCCGCGCCTCGAACATCGGCCGCTGCGCCGCCGACGCGTAACCGAGCGAACGGCGCGCGCCCGCCAGCGCGCCATCGGCGAGCAGCCGATCGACCCGGGCGTCATGATCCTGCGGTGTCAGCGACGCTCCGAACAGGCTCAAAATCCGAAATTCGTCGGCATCGGAAAGGGTGCCGCCGATCCAGGCTGTTCTTGCCGCCGCCCGTGCGGCGTCGGGCTGACCGGAATTGAGCAGGCCGAAGGCGAGCTTGGCCTGGCCGGTATTGCTGACCGGCGGCAGCAGGCGGAAATAATTGAGCACTTCGCTCGCGGGCGTCGCATCGTTGATCGCCTTTTCGGCCGACCGACGCATCGCCGTCTCTCCCGGCCAGCCGCGATAGGAAGCGAGGAAGGAGGCGTAGGAGGAGAAGGGAAGATTGTCGCTCTGGCGCAGCGCGTTCCAGCGGGACAGGGCGCTGTCGATTGCCGCCGGCACATAGGCACGGGGCGGCGGCGCCGGCGGCAAGGCCGGCCGCACCACTGCCGGAGCGGCCGCGGTCTGTACGGCGGCCGGAAGCACGCGAGCGGGATTCATCTGCGGGACGCCGGTTGCGACCGCTGCGAGCGAGGCTGCGGAAACCCCAAGAAGACCGCTCAACGCCAACTTTTTCTGCATGCTGGACAGAATGCCACCCCGCTCCTTATCAGGCCCTGAACGGCCACCCGCTATATGACCCTATACGCAATGCCGTCTCAATGAAGGAGACCAATGATGTTTCGCGGGTCGATCCCGGCTCTGGTGACGCCTTTCCGCGACGAAGCGTTCGACGAAGGCTGCTATCGCGAGTTCGTCGAGTGGCAAATTGCCGAAGGGAGTCATGGGCTTGCCCCCGTTGGAACGACCGGCGAATCGGCGACCCTGGTTGCCGAAGATCATTATCGCGTCGTCGCCACCTGCGTCGACCAGGGAAAAGGCCGAGTTCCGGTGATTGCCGGGTGCGGGTCGAACAGTACGCAGAGCGCGATCCAGAACATGAAGGCGGCGCAGGATTGCGGCGCCGATGCCGCCCTGATCGTGCTGCCTTATTACAACCGGCCGAACCAGGACGGGCTGGTCCGTCACTTCGAGATGCTGGTCGAAGCGTGTGATCTTCCGATTGTCGTCTACAACGTTCCAGGCCGCACCGTCACCGATATCAATGTCGAGACGCTGGCACGGATCTCGAAGCTGCCGAGCGTCGTCGCGATCAAGGATGCTTCCGGCCAGCTCGCCCGTGTCTCCGCACAACGTCTCGCTTGCGGCGCCGACTTCGTCCAGCTTTCCGGCAACGACGACATGACCCTCGGCTTCATGGCGATGGGGGGTGTCGGATCGATCTCGGTCACCGCCAATGTCGCGCCGAGGCTCTGCGCCGACTTCCACGAAGCCTGTCTCAACGGCGACTGGGCTGGTGCGCTCGCGCTGCAGGATCGGCTCTACCCGCTCCATGCCGCCCTGTTTTCGGATGCCTCGCCGGGGCCGACTAAATATGCATTATCGCGCATCCTCGCGGATTTTCCGATGGATCTGCGGCTGCCGATGACGCCGCCGTCGGAGGCGAGCCGCCGTGCCGTCGACGCCGCGCTCGATCACGCCGGCATCGCCGTTTCGGAGCGCCGCGCATGATCTTCGCCATCCGCCGCTTGGGTGCGCGGTCCTTCGATCCTATCTGGTAAGCCATGGCCCGTCCCCGTCCCGCAACGTTCGACAAGAAGAAGGTCGTCGCCGAAAACCGGCGCGCGCGCTTCGACTATGCGATCGACACCACCTACGAAGCCGGCATCGCGCTCACCGGCACCGAAGTGAAATCCCTGCGCTTCGGCGAGGGTTCGATCGCCGAGAGTTATGCCGAAGTGAAGGATGGCGAGGTCTGGCTGGTCAACGCCAACGTGCCTGAATTCAGCCACGGCAATCGCTTCAACCATGAGCCGAAGCGGCCCCGCAAACTGCTGCTGCACGAGCGTGAGATCTCGAAGCTGCACGGCGCCGTGGCGCGCGAGGGCATGACGCTCGTGCCTCTGTCGATCTACTTCAACAGCCGCGGGCGCGCCAAGGTGGAGCTCGCGCTGGCCAAGGGTCGCAAGGCGCCCGACAAGCGCGAATATCAGAAGGAAAAGGACTGGAAGCGGGAGCAGGGCAGGCTGATGCGCCAGCATGGCTGAGCGGTCGCGCCTTGCCCGCTGGGCCTCCGAGAACATGCCGCGGCGCGAGGATCTCGCCGAGAGCCGCTGGATCAAGCCGTTCGGCCAGCGCGTTCTCCACAGCGAATTCTGGCGCTTCACCCGCCGCTCGGTA
Source organism: Sphingosinicella sp. BN140058 (assembly GCF_004135585.1). Taxonomy (NCBI): domain Bacteria; kingdom Pseudomonadati; phylum Pseudomonadota; class Alphaproteobacteria; order Sphingomonadales; family Sphingosinicellaceae; genus Sphingosinicella; species Sphingosinicella sp. BN140058. The sequence continues at coordinate 5,084,063 of NZ_CP035501.1, forward strand.
CCCCGCGGAGTCGCGGTCGGTTTGCTGGTCGGGATCTTCCTGATGATACCGGGGCTGCAGATCGTCGGCGCCGCGCTGATGTGCGTACCGGTTCGTGGAAACATTCCGCTGGCCGCGCTGATGACCTTCCTGTCCAACCCGCTGACCACGCCCTTCTTCCTGCTGGCTGCGATCTTCGTCGGCAACACGATGGGTTTCCGTGCCGATACGGGCACCTTCTGGTCGATGTACGAACATCACGCGGGCGTCGGGGCATGGCTGCGCTGGCTGCTCTCGGACGCGGCGCCGTCGCTGATCACCGGGCTGTTCGTGATCGCAGCGGTCTGCGCCGTGATCGGCTATTTTCTGTCGATCGGCATCTGGCGGTGGTGGCAGGTCCGCAAATGGCGGCGCCGTGCCCGCCGCTTCATGCCGGAGATTTGATCGCAGCGTCGCCGCTGCTATCCCGACGTCATGGCTTCTGTTCCTTCCGCCCGCTCCGGCCCATTTCTCGCGACTTTGCTGATTCTGCTCGGGGCCGCGGCATCGGCCGGCTTGCTGCTGTGGGCGATCGGTGACCCCGCCTTCGCCGCGATCTTTTTCGCCGGAATCCTCGCGCTCGCCGCGCCGCTGCTGCTGTTCGGCCGAAGGCGCCCGGGCGGTTCATTGTCCGCAGCCGAAACGCGGCCTCTCGCCGATCTGTCGCTGCTGCGAGCCGCACTCGATTGTTCAGAGGCTGCCGCTGCAGTGACCGATCGAGACGGCGGGCTCGTCGCTGCGAATGAGGTCTGGCAGGAATGGTTCGGCGCGCGCGGGCCGCTCGACCTGCCGCTCGGCGAGGACATGAACGCCTTGCTGGTTGCCGCCCGCCGGGATGGCCGCGGCGGCGCGACCGGGCTGCAGGCGGGCGAGATCATCCTGTCGGCCTCGCTGCGGATCGCCGGCCTCGACGACGGCCACGTCGTCTGGACCCTCGATCGCCCGGTTGCCAACGATCTCGCCGCCGACGCCGAGCGCCTCGTCGTCGGCGAAACCGGCGACCGGCTCGGCTTCGCCGGCGTGATGAGCCTGGTAGCAGATCCCGACGGCAATTTGCTGGCCGCGAGCCGTGCCTTCCTGCTGCGTGCGGCCACCGACGGGCATGCCGGCCTCGGCACGCCACTCGCCAATCTGCTCACCGTCAGTCCCGAAGGCGCCCTGATGTTCGCGCGCGACGGCAAGAACGGGACGCCGCTGCGCATCATCCAGGTGCCGCTCACCGAATCTGCCGAGACCGGGCCGAGCCTGTTCCTGCTGCTCGAGGATGCCGGAGAGTTCGGTCGGGAGGGCGGCGCCAACATCAATGCTCTGCTCGAGATTCTGCCTCTCGGGCTCGCGCTTGCGGATCGGGACGGACGCTTCATCTATCTCAATTCCGCATTCCGGCGTGGTGCCGGGCTCGATCGCGAAGCCGAGCCGACCTGGCCCGGCGACCTCGTCGTGGACGAGGACAAGGCCGCGGTCTCCGATTCGGTGCGACGTTTCGCACGGGGTCCCTCGATGTCCGGCGACATCGCGGTGCGGCTGCGGTCCAAGCCTGAGGAGCCGGTGGCGATGACGGTGGCGGGAGCACGGGGGCTCGGCGATGCCGCCGTGTTGCTGTCGCTCAAGGACAATACCGAGGAAGATCGGCTGAAACGGCAGGTGGCGCAGGCCACCAAGATGCAGGCGGTGGGGCAGCTTGCCGGCGGCGTCGCCCACGATTTCAACAATATCCTGACCGCGATCATCGGCCATTGCGATCTCATGCTGATGCGCCACACGCCCGGTGACAGCGACTATGACGATATTCAGCAGATCCGCTCCAATTCGAACCGGGCCGCCGGACTGACCCGCCAGTTGCTCGCGTTTTCGCGTCAGCAGACGTTGCGCCCGCAAGTGCTGCAACTGCCCGATGTCATTGCCGAAGTCTCGAACCTGCTGAAGCGACTGCTCGGCGAGAAGGTGAGCCTCCAGGTCAAGCATGGCCGAGCGCTCGGGTCGGTTCGGGCGGATCCCGGGCAGCTGGAGCAGGTGATCGTCAACCTTGCCGTCAACGCGCGCGACGCGATGCCGGAAGGCGGAGCCCTTACCATCCAGACCTATTCGGTCTCGGCGGACGACGTTCGGCGGATGGGCAGCGAGATCCTGCCGATCGCGGAATATACCGCCCTGCGGGTCACGGACACCGGCAGCGGCATCCCCGCCAACGTGCTGCCCAAGATCTTCGAACCCTTTTTCACGACCAAGGAGGTCGGCAAGGGCACCGGGCTCGGCCTGTCGACCGTCTACGGCATCGTCAAGCAATCCGGCGGCTTCATCTTCGCCGAATCGCAGCCGGGTCAGGGGACCAGCTTCGTCATCTACCTTCCGGTCAATCGCAGCGAGACGCCGGCAACCAGTCGGAAGGTCAAGGAGAGTGCCGGCGAGCTATGGGGCAGCGGCACCATCCTGCTCGTCGAGGACGAGGCGACGGTGCGTGCCGTCGCCGAGCGCGCGCTGACCCGCCATGGTTATTCGGTGCTGCTCGCTGAAAATGGCGAGGCGGCGATCGAGATCCTGGAGCGCGAGCCCAAGATCGACCTGATGATCTCCGACGTGGTGATGCCGACGATGGACGGACCGACGACGGCGCGGATCGCGCGCGAGATGAACCCGAACCTGCCGATCTTGTTCATCTCCGGCTATGCCGAGGAGCAGCTTCGCCAGTCGATCGACCTCGAGCGCGTCTCCTTTCTAGCCAAGCCATTCTCCGTCCAGAAGCTGGCGGAGGCCGCGCGCGACGCGATCGCCGCGAAATAATTGTTTCGCAACGGTTCCGGAGCCACTAAGCGATCACCGTGACTGCTCGTTCCGTACTCATCGTCGAAGACGAATCGCTTATCGCCATGATGCTCGAGGATTTCCTCGACTCGATGGGGCACCGTATCGCCGGCACATGCGAAAGCGTGCCTGAAGCGATGGCACGAGTCGGGGAGGGCGGCTTCGACGTCGCTATCCTCGACGTCAACCTGAAGGGCGAACGGATCTGGCCGGTCGCCGACCGTCTGCGCGAGATGGGCATCCCCTACATCCTCGCCACGGGCGGCCATATCGAGCCGCCGCCGCCGGCCCACGCCGAAGCACCGGTGCTGTCAAAGCCGTTTACGATCGACGCGATCGAACCGGCCCTCGACGAGGCTTTCGCCGGGTGACATTGCGTGCCCCTGCCGCGGCGGGGGACGAGGCCGCAGGCGGGCGGCGATGATCTGGAAGCTGCTTCTCGCTCCAGTCTTTCTCTACTTCATCATCGTGTTGGCGATGTTCCTGTTCCAGGATCGCCTGCTGTTTCCAGCGGCGATGGTCGGAGGAGCCCGCATGCCGCCCGGTGCGGAGCTCCTGCGGCTGCAGGCGGCCAGCGGCGAGACGCTGCACGGGCTTCATCTTCCCGCCGCAGGCGGACCGGCCGCTGCGGGATCACCGCTGCTGCTCGGCTTCGGCGGCAATGGCTGGAATGCGGCCGCTGCGGCGGAGTATCTCCACGCCCTCTATCCGGATCACGACGTCGTCGTGTTCCACTATCGCGGCTATGCCCCGAGCACCGGCCGCGCCGGCGCCGCGGCACTGACGGCGGATTCGCTGCTCGTCCATGATGAGGTCGCCCGCCGCTTCCCCGGCCGCCCGATCGTTGCGATCGGCTTCAGCGTCGGCACCGGCGTCGCCGCCTATCTGGCAAGCCGGCGCAATCTCGCCGGTCTGATCCTCGTCACCCCCTTCGATTCGCTCCGGGACGTTGCGGCGACCCAATATCCCTGGCTGCCGGTGCGGCTGCTGTTCCGCCACCCGATGCCATCCGCCGAATGGTTGCGAGGGCGGCGCCTGCCGGTCGCCATTCTCGCCGGCGGGAGCGATACTCTGGTGCGGCCGGAGTGTACCGACGCTCTCAGAAAGGCGGTTCCCAACCTCGTCTTCGACCGGACCATCGCCGGCGCCGGTCACAACGACATCTACCAGCGGTCGGCATTCCAGCTGGCGATGGATGGCGCTTTGCGGGCGATCAAGCGCTAATTAACGTTCCCCTCTTGTTCCTTTGGAACATGTCTAGTACATAGCACTCACGCGTTGAATGGGCGGCGCGGCTCGCATAGGAGTGGTCGGGCCATGGTGGCATCTCTCAAGGTCGTTGGAACTTCTGACAATATGGACAAGCAAAAAGCCCTCGATGCCGCCCTGGCGCAGATCGACCGCGCGTTCGGCAAGGGCAGCGCGATGCGGCTCGGCTCGCGCGAAGCGATCGCGATTGAGGCGATTTCGACCGGCTCGCTCGGGCTGGACATCGCGCTCGGCATCGGCGGCCTGCCACGCGGCCGCGTGATCGAGGTCTATGGGCCGGAAAGCTCGGGCAAGACGACGCTCGCCCTCCACGTCATCGCCGAGGCGCAGCGCAATGGCGGCACCGCCGCCTTCGTCGACGCCGAACACGCGCTTGACCCGGTCTATGCGAAGAAGCTCGGCGTCGACGTCGACAATTTGATCGTCTCGCAGCCGGACACCGGCGAGCAGGCGCTCGAGATCACCGACACCCTGGTCCGCTCGAACGCGATCGACGTGCTGGTCGTCGACTCCGTCGCAGCGCTCGTGCCGCGCGCCGAAATCGAAGGTGAGATGGGCGACAGCCATGTCGGCCTTCAGGCCCGACTGATGAGCCAGTCGCTGCGGAAGCTCACCGGCTCGATCTCCAAATCCAAGTGCCTGGTGATCTTCATCAACCAGCTGCGCATGAAGATCGGTGTCATGTACGGCAATCCGGAGACGACGACGGGCGGCAACGCGCTCAAATTCTACGCCTCCGTTCGCCTCGACATCCGCCGTACCGGGCAGATCAAGGACCGCGACGATATCGTCGGCAACACCACCCGGGTGAAGGTGGTCAAGAACAAGGTCGCGCCGCCGTTCAAGCAGGTCGAGTTCGACATCATGTACGGCGAAGGCATTTCCAAGATCGGCGAGATCCTCGATCTTGGCGTCAAAGCGGGCATCGTCGAGAAATCGGGTGCGTGGTTCAGCTACGATTCGGTGCGCATCGGGCAGGGACGTGAGAACGCCAAGAATTTCCTGCGCGAAAATACCGAAATGGCCGAGCGCCTGGAGCGGGCGATCCGCGGCAAGACCGAGGAAGTCGCCGACGCCCTGATGGTCGGGCCCAGCGAAGACGACGACGTCTGATTGTTCGGCTGTCGACAGGATTGCAGGACATGAGGGCAGGGAAGCTTCGGCTTCGCTGCCCTTCCTCCTGAAAGGCGCTAATCCGCGAGAACGAATCCGCGGATTTCCGCCCTCGTTCCATCAGATTGCGACGACGTGCTTGGACGCTTGCAGGAGTCTTACGCAGCCATACGGCAGGCCGGCGCAATGTTGCGGTAACCATCTCCCGCGCATTGTTCCGCTCACCCGCCCTGGTGCTCCCGCCGAGGCGACCGGAGCAAGAAGATGGCTGTCGACCCCACTGGACGTTTCCGCCTCACCGTCGTGGCGATCATGGGCTTGGGCTGCGCAGTCAGCCTGCTGAGCGGCACTTTCCTGGCGTACGGCGCCAGCATCTAAGCGCCTGCTGCCGCCCGACCGGATCGGCGCCCCGACGAATAGGGCCACTTCGCGCCGCCGCCGTGCGCGCAGTCGACCGCATGTTCTGCGTGAACCATCCCGCTCGTATCCGGTGATGGACACGCGCCCGAACGCCCTCAGAGTGCCTTCTCCCCAGGCACACCTTTCGGCTGCAGGCTGCCAAAAGTGCGCCGAACGCTGCCGATCTAAACGAATCGTGGAGCGCGCCGAACTCTCGTCAATGCTCTAATGGGTCGACGCCGAGTCCGGCGTCTTCCGCGAGGAGATTGGCGCCATGGTAAGCCCGGTTCAGCAGGCTGCGGTCGACTACATCAAGAGCAAACTCGACGATAATGGCGCGTTCAACACGGTCACCCATGCCGAGATGAACGACGTCAAGAGCAAGCTGTCGAGCCTCAACGCGACCGACGCGGACGCGGTGGTAGACGAGCTTCAGCGCCAGGGGCAGCTCGACAAGCTCGCGGGGCAGGCAACGGATGGCAGCTGGTTCGGCAATGGCGGCTATTCCGCCAATGAACGGCGCGACCTGTTCAACGATCTTGCGGCAAAGCTCGACGGGCAAAGTCTGGCTGCGGTCAGCAACGCCTTCGCCAAAACCGACGCTGGCGCCGACGGGCATCAGCGCGTCACCGAGTTCGCTGCGGCGATCGCTACGCACGCGCCCAATCACCACAAGGTACAATATGTCGAGGCGCTGAAGGGGCAGGTGGCGGACGGCAAGGCCTGGACCGAGAACCACATCCTTACCGTGACCAGCCACGGCAGCGATCCCGAGGCGGCCGCCATCGGCCAAGTGCTGTCGAGCATGAAGGGCAGCACCTATGCCGATGACGCGTTCAAGGCGCTGAGTTCGGATCAATTGCGTGCGGTGATGAAGGCTTCGGTCGACGAGACGATGACCAGCGGGGTCGGCGCGAGCCCCAGCGTTGCGTGGAATACCGACGACTTCGGCAAGCTGATGGACTCCGCCGCCGCGATACCCGACGCAGATCTCAAGGCGCGGATCTTCGATGCCGGTGCAGACACGCTTCGCCAGGTCCGGGAGACGAACGGGGTCGCCGGACGTCCCCTGATCAGGGGCAAGGACGATGCCATGAATGCGATTGCGAGCGGCCTCACCAAGATCATCGACAGCGACGCGACCGGCGTGGTTCGCGAGCTCGCCTATAATCGTGAGACGATGGACGGCTCCGATCTCGCCACCTATTCGCGGGCGTTGATGGAAGGGGGGCAGGAGAAGAAGCTTGGCGAGATCATGGCCAAGCTTCAGCTCGGCAACGGCCTCGATCAAAATCCCGCAGCCCGGCTCGATGCGACATCACAGGTCAAGGTCGCCGGCGGCGCGGCGCAGGAGCGGCGGGAAAATGCCGGCGCCCTCGGCTATTTCGTCGGCGCGACATATGCCGGAGCCCAGTCCTGGTCGACCGACGTCAAGAAGCAGCAGGAGATGATGACCTCCGTCCTGGATTCGACGCTGACCCTGATCGACAAGGCGAAGATCGGCGGTCCCGCCAAGGATGCGGTGGGAACCGCCGCCAGCGTCGCCAAGGAATGGACCCATTATGCGGTGCGCTGGGCGCTGGAGGATCCCGGCCTTGCGCCGGCGCAACGGCTGGAGCGCGCCGCCTTGCCGGTCGATCCCGCCACCAACGAGCTCGGCGTCGGCGACGACATCCGCAACGCGTTCAACACTAGCCTCAGCATCGTGCAGCGGACCGCCCAGCCTTGAGGCCAGGGCGGCGCGTGGCGCTCGGGCGACGCGCCGCCGCTTTGCTGTTGCCGCTGCTGCTTGGTGATTGCCGGGCGGCGCCGATGGAGCCGGAGGTGCCGAGCCCGCCATCGGCTTTCCGGCAGCAGGAGGAATATGCGTTCGGTGACACGATCGCAGCCGCCGACACTGCTGCTGTCGCGCACGTCGTCGACGTGCTTGGGCCTCGTTTCGGTCGCCCGGAAGTGGCGCGTTACGTCCTAGCGGCCACGGTCGATCTGGCGCGGGTCGAAGCCTATTACGCGAACGGAGCCAAGGCAGCAGGCTGGCGACCGCTTCCCGACATCGGCGCCGGCGTTTCGCCCGGGGAGAGAGCCTTCGCCTTTCGATCCGACCGCACCGCCTTCGCAGTCGTCGCGATTGCACCGCGCCCGGGCGTCGACACCATCCCTGCGAACGTAATCCGATTTCACCGCTAGCAGTTGGGTCAGCCGCTCCGGTCGTGATGCTCGAGCCTTCGACGGCAAAGCATCACCCCGAGCCGAACCCCCTTGCTCTCGCCGCCATGTTCGGGGGAATAGCCTCCGACGAATCGGCCGAAGTGGCCGTTCAAGCGGGGAATTTCGTACATGCCCTCCGGTCTGGTTGCGTTGCTCGACGATATTGCGGGCATCACCAAGCTTGCCGCCGCATCGCTGGACGATGTCGGTGCTGCCGCGGGCAAGGCCGGATCCAAGGCGGTCGGCGTGGTCGTCGACGATACAGCGGTGACGCCCCGCTATGTGGTCGGCCTGTCGCCGGAGCGCGAATTGCCGATCATCGGCAAGATCGCTCTCGGTTCGCTGCGCAACAAATTGCTGATCCTGCTGCCCGCCGCCTTGCTGCTCAGCGCCTTCGCGCCCTGGGCAATCACGCCCTTGCTGATGCTGGGTGGCGCCTATCTTTGCTTCGAGGGTGCGGAGAAGGTGATCGAGGCGCTCGGCGGCCCTGGACATGCCGAGGAGGAGGTTGCCACCACCGATGCGGCCGCACTCGAGAAGGAGAAGGTCGGCGGCGCGATCCGGACCGATCTCATCCTTTCGGCCGAGATCATGGCCATCGCGCTGGCGGACGTCGCCAATTCGCCGATCCTCAACCAGGCGCTCGTGCTCGCCATCGTCGGGATTGCGATCACGATCGGCGTCTACGGGGTTGTCGGCCTTATCGTGAAGATGGACGATATCGGCCTGCACCTTGCGAAGCGCGGTTCGGCGCCGGTGCGGACGATCGGCCGCGGCCTGGTGAAAGGCATGCCGGTGCTGATGCGCGCCTTGTCGATCATCGGCACCGCGGCGATGATCTGGGTGGGCGGTGGGATCCTGATCCACGGCCTCGAAGTGCTCGGCCTGCACGCACCTGCAGAGGCCATCCATCATGTTGCGGAGGCCGTGCACCATGCCGCCGGCGGCGTTGGTGGGATCGTCGCCTGGCTTGTCACCGCCGCGGCCTCCGGCTTGTTCGGCCTTGTGCTCGGCGGCATCATCGCCTGGATCGTCCACAAGATCCGCCACTGACACGGATCGAGCCTCAGCCGACCCAACGATCCCGCGTATGGAAGGCGCGGTTTGGAGGCGCGCCGGTCGAACCGTGCGCCGGATTGACTCGGTCGCGGCGAGCTGGATGCAACGGTGCGCCTCAAGCGCAGCCAGAGCATGATCGACTGATGCACAAGCGCTTCGCTTCCGCCGACGGCGGGGACCGTGCTCGATCACATGGTTGAGACAAGGATGCACGTCTCAGCCTGATCCAACCCGAAACGATCTTGGTCTCGGTCGCGATGGAGCATCCCGGGCCACAAGCCTTTGTTTCTTGTGGGGCAGACCGGCCGGCTTCAGCGCGCCTCGGGCCCCGCTTCAGTCCGCCGGGTGTGGATCGGACTTCACGGCAGCGATTTCGTTGCCGCTGGGATCGAGAAACTGGAACCGCCGTCCGCCAGGGAAAGCGAAGATCGGGCGGGTAAGCGTCCCGCCTGCCTGCTGAACCGCGGCAAGCGCCGCGTCGAGATCATCGACCTCGATCACCGGCAGCGGCGCCTTGGTCGCTTCGGCGGCGTCGCCCTGCAGACCGATGTCGGTATCGCCGGTCAGGGTCGCCGCATATGTCGGGCCGAATTCGGTCAAGCTCCAGCCGAACGCGCTTTCGTAAAAGGCCTTGGCAGCAGCGACGTCGCGGACGGGAAGTTCGACATAATTGAGGCGGGACATGGCACTGTTCCTATCTTGCCGCTCCCTCCTGGTGGGAAGCAGCGTGGGGTGGACCGAGACAGGCCGCCGGCGATCGCGCGTGCGACGACGACGCCCTTGCCGATCATGTCATGGCTCGAGGCGCGATGGCCGAAGCGAGATGGATCCGGCGGAGGGTCGACGGCCGATGTGGTGCCTCCGCCGCGTCCATCCACCCTCTCAACCCAGGGGAGGGCTTCAGGCCTGTGTCGGGCTTATTCCGGACCGAGGCTTCCGCATCGAATTCGTCTCAATAGCGTCGGAGCAAGCCCGCGAGTTTCCCTTGAATGCGGACCTGGTCGGGGCGGTAGCGCTGGGGATCGTAATTGCGGTTCGCAGGGTCAAGGCGGATCATCGAGCCTTCGCGGCGGAAGGTCTTCAATGTCGCTTCTTCCTCATTGATCAGCGCCACCACGATCTCGCCATCACGCGCATTGTCGGTCTTGCGGACCAGAGCGTAGTCGCCATCGAGGATGCCTTCCTCGACCATCGAATCGCCCGCAACCTCGAGCGCATAATGTTCGCCGGGCCCTAGCAGGGCTGCCGGAACCGGCAGGGTGCTCTGCCCCTCCAGCGCCTCGATCGGCATGCCTGCGGCGATACGGCCGTGCAGCGGAAGCTCGATGACATCGTTGGCCGCCTGCGGCGTGCTGACCGGCGCCTTGGGCTGGCTGGCAATGCCGGCCTTGACGTCGGGCATGCGCATCACCTCCAGCGCACGCGCCCGGTTCGGCAGGCGACGAAGGAAGCCGCGCTCTTCAAGCGCCGAGATCAGGCGGTGCACGCCCGATTTCGACTTGAGGTCGAGCGCATCCTTCATTTCTTCGAAGGACGGCGACACGCCCGTTTCGGCGAGCTTGTCGTGAATATAGGTCAGAAGCTCATGTTGCTTGCGCGTCAGCATCGTCTGGCCCTCAAGGAACGAATGCGGAACGTGTAGGAAACAGGTGCAGGCCTGTCAACTCGTTTCACGCACGGCTCGAATTGCGAGCGCTATCGGTGCACGTTCAGGCGCCGCGGCTCAGGGCGATGAAGTTCTGGAGCATCCGGTAGCCGCCCTCGCTGGCGACGCTTTCCGGGTGGAACTGGACGCCATGGATGGGCAACGTGCGATGGCGAAGCCCCTGCACGGTGGCATCGTCCGCCGTCGCGTTTACGATCAGGCAGTCGGGGACGCTTGCCGGCTCTGCGACCAGAGAATGGTAGCGTGCGGCGGTGAAGGGCGAGGGGAGGCCTTCGAACAGAAAGTCTCCGTCGTGGCGGACCGGACAGGTCTTGCCGTGCATCGGCTTGGGCGCGCGAACGACCTTGCCGCCGAAGGTGGCGGCGATCGCCTGGTGGCCGAGGCAGATTCCGAGCAGCGGCTTGGCGGTCTCGGCGCAGGCGGCGACGAGCGCCATCGAGATGCCGGCCTCCTCCGGCCGTCCCGGACCGGGCGAGACGAGGATGCCGTCGGCGCCGTAGGCGAAGGCATCGGCGACGCTGATGTCGTCGGTGCGCTCGATCCTTACCTGGGCGCCGAGCGCGCGCAGATAATGGACGATGTTCCAGGTGAAGCTGTCGTAATTGTCGACGACGAGGATCCGGGCCGCATATTGGCGCCGCTGCGGGCGCTTCAGGAACGGCCGGCTCCGCCGCGTGGGCCGGGCCCACGCGGGAGAGCCCGCAATCATTGGCCGCCGCCGGTCAGCTGCTTCCTGAGCGCCTGGATCGCTTCCTCGTTGCGCTTGACCTTGGTGCGGGCACGCACGGCGGCGCTGAGCTGGTCGACATATTCGTTGCCGATCACTTCGCTGAACTGGTTCTTCACGCTGGAGATTAGTGCCGCTTCCTTGCTCGCATCGCCGGGCACGACCTTGTCGAGATAGACGACGAACCAGCCCGCGCCGTTGGGGGCCGGTATGAGCTTGGCCTTGCCGCGCGGCAGGCTGAACAGCATGGCCAGCGGCGGCGGTACCCGCTGCCCCTGGCGGGCGATGTCGATCCGGGCGGCGGTGACCGGCTGCACGCCCGGCAGCTTAACCTGCGCTTCGGCGAACGCCTGAGCAGGTGCGGTACCGGCGTTGATCTTCGACACCAGCGCGGTCGCGATCGCCTTGGCGCGATCGTTGGCGCGGCGGGCGATCAGATCCGCCTTCACACGATCGCGGATCTGGGCGACCGGCGGCGCCGTGGCAGGGACGACGTTGCTGACGATCATCATCGCATAGCGCTCGTTGGGCGTGATCGCCTCCACCACCGGCTCGGCATTGGCCTCGATCTCGAACGCGGTGCGAAGCAGCGGCTGAAGCTCGGGCGTCGGCTGCCATTGCGGGTTGCCCGGCGCTGCGCCCGATCCGGTGACCGGCGGCGTTTCCTGGACGGCCAGCTTCTCGCGCTGCGCGATCTCCTGGAAATTTGCGCCGTCGGCGATCGCATTCTCGATCCGGCCGGAGAGATCTCCGAGCGCGGCAGTGGCCTTCGCTTGCTGGAGCTTGGCTGCGATCTCCGCACGCACCGCGGCGAAGGGGCGGGCGGCGACGGTCTTGACGTCGTCGACGCGGACGACGTGCCAGCCGAGCGGCGAACGCACCGGTCCGACGGTTGCGCCCTTGGCGGCGCCGAACACGGCATTGGCGACTGCCGGCGCGCTGAGGCGCGCGAACGCCTCCTTGCTCTGCTCGCCGACCGCAATGTCGGCGGCGCCGAAGCCGGCCTGGAGCGCAGCGGCGTCGAAAGCGGTACCGCCCGTCACCTTCTGGGCGAAGCTGCGCGCAGCGGCTTCGTCGGGGAGGACGACTTGCGACAGCGACCGAGTCTCCCTGGCGCCATAGGTCGCCTGATCGCGCTGGAAGGCGGCCTGGATCTCGGCGTCGGTCGGCTGGGTGGCTGCCGCCACCGTGTCCTTGCCGAACACCGCGTAGCGGATCGTGCGGCGCTCGGGGATCGTGTAGCGACCGATATTCTGCTGATAGAAAGTCGCGATCTCCGCGTCGCTCGGCTCGCGGCCCGGACCCATCGCTTCCGCCGGAACGACGCCGACGAGGCCGGAGCGCTTTTCCAGCAGCAACGATGCATATTGGGCGGCAAAGCCCTGCGGGACGAACACCGAACCCGCCGCCGGCGCGACCAGCTGGCGCTGGATCAGGCGGTTGGAGACGTCCTCGCGGAATTTCGCCTCGGTCACCTTTTCGGACTGCAGGAAGCGCTGGAACGTCGCCGGATCGAACTGGCCGGCGAGGTTGCGGAAGCGCGGATCGCGCTGGATCTCGCGCTCGACCATCTCTCGCGTCGCAACCAGGCCCATGTCGGTGCCGAAAGCGGTGACTGCTGCCATGTCGATCATCTGGTCGACGATGATCTCCAGCGATCCCTGGCGCAGGAATGCGGTGAGATCGAGATCCGGCTGCTGCTGACGGAAGCGGGCCAGTTCCTGTTGGGTGACCTGGGTGACCTCCTGGGCGGTGATCTTCTCCCCGTCGACCGAGGCGATCGCGCCGCCTGTACCGCCGGTGTCGAGGCCGCCGAGACCGCTGCCGCCGGTGCCGAAGCCGGTGATCACGATCGCGAAGATGCCGATGCCGAGGACGAGAAGCATGAGCTTGGCCACTGGGCCGCGGCGAAAGAAGGAGAGCATCTTGGTACCTTGGAAGCTGGTTTTGCGGCAGGTCATAGAAGGGCCGGTGGCAGCGGGCAAGCTTGGCAGGGCCGTTGCCGGTTGGTAGGCCGGAGATCACGATCGAAGAAAGAAAAGGGGAGCGCGATGCACGTCCGTCGCAAGCTGGTTGCCGGCAATTGGAAGATGAATGGAAGCCTCCACCAGCTTGCCGAGTTGAGCGCCATCGCCGCCGCCGCCCGCGGTGCGCCCGGCGTCGACGTTGCGATCTGCCCGCCTTTCACATTGATCGCCTCGGCGGTTGCGCGGGGCGGGGGCATTCCGATCGGCGGCCAGGATTGCCACCATCAGCCGAGTGGAGCTTTCACCGGCAACGTCTCGGCAGCGATGCTCAAGGAATCCGGGGCGAGGCTGGTCATCGTCGGCCACAGCGAACGGCGCGCCGAGCAGCAGGAAAGCGACGCACAGGTTCTCGCGAAAGCGGAAGCGGCGCTCGCTGCGGGCCTGCAGACCATTGTCTGCATAGGCGAGAGCGAGGCGGAGCGCGAGGCGGGGCAGGCCGTGGACCGCTGCGCGGCCCAGCTTGCCGGCTCCATCCCCGAACTTTCCGGCGACGCCGAACTGGTCGTCGCCTACGAGCCGGTCTGGGCGATCGGCACCGGCCGCACCGCGACCTGCGACGACGTTCGTGAAATCCACGCGGCCATCCGCGGGGCACTCGTCGATCGCTTCGGCGACGCCGGCGGACGGATTCGTATTCTCTACGGCGGCTCGGTGCGAGGCGACAATGCCGCCGAGCTGTTTGCGGTCGACAATGTCGACGGGGCGCTGGTCGGCGGCGCGAGCCTCACCGCCGAACAATTCGTGCCGATCATCGAGGCGGCGGCGCACAGCTGAGCCGGGCAGCGGCTTCCCCGGCTGAACGTGCGGAACGCCGTTCCGGCGCGGGACTCGCGCGGTTGAACCTTGCGCCGCGATCGACTAGATCGCGCGACTGAAATCCCACATCTCCGGTGCGCAGCGGCATGGTCGCGGCGAACCCGTTTGAAAGACGTTCGATGTTCACCTTCTTCCTGATCGTTCAGACCCTCGTCGCCGCCGCACTCGTAGCGGTGATCCTGATGCAGCGCTCGGAAGGCGGTGGCCTCGGCATGGGCGGCAGCCCCTCGGGCCTGATGTCAGCGCGTGGCGCTGCGGATTTCCTGACCAGGGCGACGTCGATCCTGGGCGGTCTGTTCGTGATCCTGTCGATCGTTCTTGCCGGCCTCGCCGCGATCGAGCGTGCGCCGATGCGGATCGATCCCGCAGCGGTGGCGCCGAGCCCGACTCCGGTGTCGCCGGCACCCGTCGGCACCCCCGCCGCACCCGCCACCGATCCGCTGACCGGCGCTGCCCAGCGCGCTCCGGCCCCGGGCGCGGCGTCGGCACCCGCCCCGTCGAACGGCGCCGTGCCGATCGCGCAATAAGCGCGTCGTCACTTCTCGCAGGATCCGGGGGCGACGCCTCCGGATCGTCGCTGGGCGTGAAAATATTCCGCCCACTTCGTGATTCGCGGCCTTGCCCTTGCGCGGTCCGCCCCACTATCCGGTAACTCCCATGGCGCGGTTCATTTTCATCACCGGCGGCGTGGTCTCCAGCCTCGGCAAAGGTCTCATGGCGGCATCGCTTGCCGCCCTCCTGCAGGCGCGTGGCTACAAGGTCCGCATTCGCAAGTTCGATCCTTATCTGAACGTCGATCCCGGGACGATGTCGCCCTATCAGCATGGCGAAGTCTATGTGACCGACGACGGCGCGGAGACCGATCTCGATCTTGGCCATTACGAGCGCTTCACCGGCGTCGCCGCGCGCCAGTCGGACAACATCACGACGGGGCGGATCTACCGCGACATCATCACCAAGGAGCGGCGCGGCGATTATCTCGGCGCAACCGTCCAGGTGATCCCGCACGTCACCAACGAGATTAAGGCGTTCGCCCGCGCCGAGGTCGACGATCTCGATTTCCTGATCTGCGAGATCGGCGGCACCGTCGGCGACATCGAGTCGCTGCCGTTCATCGAGGCGATCCGACAGCTTCGCAACGATCTCGGCCGCACCCAGACGGTGTCGATCCACACCACCCTGATCCCCTACATCGCCGCGGCGGGCGAACTGAAGACCAAGCCGACCCAGCATTCGGTGCGCGATCTGACCTCGCTCGGCATCCAGCCCGATCTCCTGCTCTGCCGCGTTGATCGGCCGCTGCCGGACAGCGATCGTGCCAAGATCGCGCAATTCTGCAACGTGCGGAAGGAAGCGGTGATTCCGGCGCTCGACGCCAAGAGCATCTATTCGGTGCCGCTCCAATATCACCGCGAAGGGCTGGACGCCGAAGTGCTGCGCGCGTTCGGCATCGAGGACGCGCCCGAGCCCGATCTCGCCCGCTGGGACGACATTCTCGATCGCCTGTTCAACCCCCAGGGCGAAGTCACGATCGGGGTCGTCGGCAAATATGTCGGCCTTCCCGACGCCTACAAGTCGCTGACCGAAGCGCTCGTCCATGGCGGCCTCGCCAACCGGGTGAAGGTCAACATCAAGTGGCTCGATGCCGAATTGTTCGAGGAAGCGGACGTGCCGTCCCACCTCGAGCCGATGCACGGCATCCTCGTCCCCGGCGGCTTCGGCGAGCGCGGCTCCGAGGGCAAGATCGCCAGCGTCCAATTCGCCCGCGAACGCAAGGTCCCGTTCTTCGGCATCTGCCTCGGCATGCAGATGGCCTGTATCGAGGGCGCGCGGAACACCGCCGGTCTCGCCGGCGCCAGCACCACCGAGTTCGGCGACACCGAGGAGCCGGTGGTCGGCCTCATTACCGAGTGGATGGGCAAGGAAGGCCTCGAGAAAAGAGCCGCCAACGGCGATCTCGGCGGCACCATGCGCCTCGGCGCCTATGATGCGACCCTGGACGGCAACAGCCACGTCGCGGCGATCTATGGCGGCACCTCGATCAGCGAGCGCCACCGCCACCGCTATGAGGTCAACGCGCATTACAAGAGCGCGCTCGAGAGCGGCGGCCTGATCTTCAGCGGCATGAGCCCCGACGGCACTCTGCCCGAGATCGTCGAGCGCCCGGACCATCCCTGGTTCGTCGGCGTGCAGTTCCACCCCGAGCTGAAGTCGAAGCCGTTCGACCCGCATCCCCTGTTCGCGAGCTTTATCGAGGCGGCGGTCAAGCAGAGCCGTCTGGTCTGAACCGAGCCGCGGAGTTCAAGGCTCTGCCGCTGCGCTGGGCAGGTGCCGCGGCTGTTCACAGGATCTGTATCTCGCTGTACTCTCGGCAACGAGATTCGGCCGGCTCGGCGGTGCGCGGGGGAGAAAGACCATGACGGGCAGTTTTCGGCATCGCGCCCTGAAGGCGCTGCGGTTTGCGGGGGTGCTTCCGTTGGTGATCGCGACCGGCGGCTGCGACCGCGCCGACGCGCCGGGCACCGCCAACGAAGCCTCTCCCGCTGCCGATCAGAACGAGCTGCTGGAGGCCGCGGAGGCAAATGCCGCCGTTCTTGCCCAGGACGAGGAACTCGCCAACGATGCCGCAGCGGACGAGGCGGCCGACACGGACGTGTTCGGCGGCAACGCGGCGGCAGGCGAGACGAGCAACGGCTCCGCCCCGATCGCCGAGGCAAATACGGGCGCCAGCGCTCGGTAGAGCGCCGCCCCGCCCGCCTGCGCTCCGGCGCACCGCCCCTCGTCAAAGCCGGTCGATCCCGCTATGGAGCCCGACATACCCGGCGCGCGTCATCGGCGTGCGCTTCAAGCCTCTCGTTTGCCGTGCTTTTCATCCCGGCGCGCGTTGAGAAACGGGCCTTCACTATCTACCTTGGGCGAAGCCGCCTCAGGCGATAGAAGAGGCCGCAACAGACAGTTCAGGAACCCTGCCCGATGGCGACGGCCACGCATCTCCTCACTCCCGAAGAAGCCAGTGCGCATCCGGCGCCGGAGGCGGTCGTCGTCCGCTTCGCCGGAGACAGCGGCGACGGCATGCAGCTGACCGGCGGCCAGTTCACGCTCTCGACGGCGCTCGCCGGCAACGATCTCGCCACCTTCCCGGATTTCCCGGCCGAGATCCGCGCGCCGCAGGGCACCACCTTCGGAGTCTCGGCCTTCCAGATCAATTTCGGTTCGACCGCGATCGAGACCGCCGGCGATGCGCCCGACGTGCTGGTGGCGATGAACCCGGCCGCACTCAAGGTGAACGTCAGCGACCTCAAGGCCGGCGGCCTGATCATCGCCGACGAAGGCGAGTTCGGCGTGCGCAACCTCGCCAAGGCCGGCTATGAGGGCAATCCGCTCGAGGACGGCTCCCTCGCCAAGTGGCAATTGATCAAGTTCAACATCTCGCAGCTCACCCTCGATGCCGTGAAGCCGTTCGGCCTCGGCAACAAGGAAGCGCTGCGCTGTAAGAACATGTGGACGCTGGGCCTCGCGCTCTGGATGTTCGACCGCGATCGCGCGCCGATCGAGCAATGGCTGCGGACCAAATTCGCGAAGGCACCGGAGCTCGCCGAGGCGAACATCGCGGCGCTCAACGCAGGCCATGCTTATGGCGAGACCGCCGAAATCGGTGGCCAGATCCCGCAGCATCATATCGAGCCCGCGCCGGCCGAGCCCGGCCTCTATCGCACCGTCAACGGCGCCGAGGCGATCTCGATGGGGCTGGTCGCCGGCGCGCAGCTCGCCGGCCTCAAGATGTTCTTCGGCGGCTATCCGATCACCCCGGCCTCGGCGATCCTCCATCATCTCTCGCGGCTCAAGGAATTCGGAGTCACCACATTCCAGGCGGAGGATGAGATCGCGGCGATCGGCTCGGCGATCGGCGCCAGCTATGCCGGAAGCCTCGGCGTCACCTCCTCGTCCGGACCGGGCATCGCGCTCAAGGCGGAGGCGATGGGACTTGCGATCATGACCGAGCTGCCGCTGGTCATCATCAATTCGCAGCGTGGCGGTCCATCGACCGGCCTGCCGACCAAGACCGAGCAATCGGATCTCTATCAGGCGGTCTACGGCCGCAACGGCGACGCGCCGATGCCGGTGATCGCCGCCCGCTCGCCCGCCGACGCATTCGACTGCGCGATCGAGGCATGCCGGATCGCGGTCGAGTATATGACCCCGGTGATGCTGCTGACGGACGGCTATATCGCCAATGCGGCGGAGCCGTGGAAGGTACCAGACATGTCCGGCTATCGGCCGTTCAAGGTCGAGTTCTATGAAGAGGTGCCTGCCGAGGGCGCGGGGTTCAACCCTTATGCGCGCGACGAGAAGCTGAAGCGGCCGTGGATCCGTCCTGGCACCTATGGCCTCACCCATCGGATCGGCGGCATCGAAAAGAACGCCAATACCGGCCACATCGAATATGCGCCGGCCAACCACCAGGCGATGACCGACATTCGCGAGAAAAAGGTGCTCGGCGTCGCCGACTCGATCCCGGAGCAGGACGTGTGTCTCGGGGGCGCGAGCGGCAAGCTCGCGGTGGTCGGCTGGGGCTCGACCTTCGGCCCCATTCACCAGGCGGTCCGCCGCGCCCGCGCCAAGGGGCTCGACGTCAGCCATATCCACATTCGGCACATCTGGCCGCTGCCGAAGAATCTGGGCGATCTGCTCAAGAGCTTCGACAAGGTGATCGTGCCGGAGATGAATACGGGCCAGTTGAAGACCGTGCTGCGCGACCAGTATCTGGTCGACGCGCGGCCGGTGAACAAGGTTTCGGGCCAGCCCTTCAAGATCGCGGAGATCGAGGCGGCCATTCAGGAAGCGCTGCAATGAACGAGATGACCAAGCTCACCGCGAAGGATTTCGCCACCGACCAGGAAGTGCGCTGGTGCCCCGGCTGCGGCGATTACGCCGTGCTGAAGGCGGTGCAGCGCACCCTGCCGGAAATCGGCGTGCGTCCGGAAAACACCGTCTTCGTCTCCGGTATCGGCTGCTCGAGCCGCTTCCCTTATTATATGGAGACCTACGGCTTCCACACCATCCACGGCCGGGCGCCAACCTTCGCGACCGGGATCAAGCTCGCCAACCCCGATCTGTCGGTGTGGATCATCACCGGCGACGGCGATGCGCTGTCGATCGGCGGCAACCACACGATGCATGTGCTGCGCCGCAATCTCGATTGCCAGATCCTGCTGTTCAACAACGAGATTTACGGTCTGACCAAGGGCCAATATTCGCCGACCAGCCGGGTCGGCACCCGCTCTCCGTCGACTCCGTTCGGCTCGGTCGACCGCCCCGCCAGCCCCTGCGCCTTCGCGCTCGGATCGGGCGCGCGGTTCATCGCCCGCGGGATCGACGTCCACAAGAATCTGCCCGAGGTGCTGAAGGCCGCGCATGCCCACAAGGGCGCGGCGTTCGTCGAGATCTACCAAAATTGCATCGTCTATAATGACGACGTGTTCGCGCCGTTCACGGCCAAGGAGAATAGCGGCAATCAATTGTGGCTGAAGGCCGGCGAGCCGATGCTCTTCGCGGCGGGCACGAAGGGCATCGCGCTCGATCGCGAGGCGCTGGCGCTGAAGGTGGTCGAGGTCGAAGGCGGCGACTGGCAGTCCGCCGGCGTGCTCGTCCACGATCCCCGCAATCGCTCGGTCGCGCACATGCTGGTCGAAATGCCGTTCGGCGCATTTCCGACGGCCCTCGGCGTCCTCTACGAGGATCCGGCACCGACCTTCGAAAGCGCGGTGGTCGAGCAGAATGCGCAGGCCGCTGCGGGCAAGACCCCCGACCTCCAGGCCCTGGTATCCAAGGGGCAGAGCTGGGAAGTGACCAAGGAGCCGCACGTCATCTGACGATCTCCCCGAGCGGCGCTCGGGGAGGGTATCGGTTTAGCGGACTTCGAGGCGGTGACCGGTCTCGAAGTCGCTCGCGAGCAGCCCCACCATTGCGGCGGCCACGGCTGCGGGACCCTTCAGCGTCGCCGGATCTTCGCCCGGAAAGGCACGGGCACGCATCGTCGTCGCGGTGGCGCCGGGATCGATGATCGCGACCTTGACCGGTGCGACGTTGCGGACCTCCTCACCATAGCTTTGCACCAGCGTCTCGAGCGCGGCCTTCGAGGCGCCGTAGGCACCCCAATAGGCGCGCGGCGATCGGCCGACGCTGGACGTCACGGCGAGCAGGCGACCGGCGGCGCTTTTGCGCAGCAGCGGGTCGAAGCCGGCGATCAGTGCCTGGTTGGCGAGCACGTTCAAGGTCAGCACCCGGTTGAACTCGGCACCGTCGATCTGCGCCACCGGCGTCAGCGAGCCTAGCGTCGCGGCGTTCAGCACGAGCAGGTCCAGCGCCTGCCAGCGGCCGGCGATCGCCGTCGCCAAACGGGCGATGCTGTCGCTCTCGATCAGATCGAGCGGCGCGATCGTCGCGCTTCCGCCCAAGGCGTGGATGCGCTCCTCGACCTGTTCGAGACCCTCGGCGGTGCGGGCGGTCAGGACGACATGCGCACCGGCCGCGCCCAGCGCTTCGGCGGTCGCCGCACCGACCCCCCGGCTGGCACCGGTGACGAGGGCAAGGCGGCCGTCGAGGAACCTGTCAGACACTGGTGAACTCCGTGATTGAATGTGCCGGAGCCCTACGGACTGAGGTGCGGCTTGGCCAGAGGCGGGGCAGACCAGGCGGCTGGTTGCCTCATTCTCGTCATCCCAGCGAAAGCTGGGATCTCAGGCCGCTACAGACACCGGCGTCGGCACCCGACGAGATCCCAGCTTCCGCTGGGATGACGACGGGGAAGGTAGGCCCGGATAGGTTTCGCGTTGGTCAGGCGTAACGCTCGGCCAGCAGGGCAAGCTGGTCTGCGGGCTCCGATTCCTCGAAATCGGTGAGGCGGGTCGGATAGGCGCCGGTGAAGCAGGCATCGCAATATTGCGGCTGCGCGTCGTCGCGCGTCTCCTCGCCGACGGCGCGATAGAGGCCCTCGATCGAGATGAAGGCAAGGCTGTCCGCCTTGATGTAGTCGTTCATCTGCGCGACGTTCATCTGTGCGGCAAGCAGCTTCGCACGCTCGGGCGTGTCGACCCCGTAGAAGCAGCTGTGCCGCGTCGGCGGCGACGCGATCCGCATGTGGACTTCGCGGGCGCCGGCTTCGCGCAGCATCTGGACGATCTTGAGCGAGGTGGTGCCGCGGACGATCGAATCGTCGATCAGGACCAGCTTCTTGCCCTGGATGAGGGCACTGTTCGCATTGTGCTTGAGCTTGACGCCCAGGTGACGGACCTGATCGCTCGGCTGGATGAAGGTGCGGCCGACATAATGCGAGCGGATGATTCCAAGCTCGAACGGAATGCCGCTCTGCTGCGCATAGCCGATCGCCGCAGGCACGCCGGAATCCGGCACCGGCACGACGAAATCGGCATCCACCGGATTCTCGACCGCCAGCTCGGCGCCGATCTGCTTGCGCACCGAATAGACCGATGAGCCGTCGACGATGCTGTCGGGACGCGAGAAATAGACGTGTTCGAAGATGCACGGACGCGGGCGGACCGGCGCGAAGGGCCGGTGCGAGCGCAGGCCGCGATCGGAGACGATGATCAGCTCGCCCGGCTCAACCGAGCGGATGTAGGTGGCGCCGACGACGTCGAGCGCGACCGTCTCGGAGGCGAAGATGTAGGCGTCGCCGAGGCGGCCCATGACCAGCGGCCGGATGCCCAGCGGATCGCGGCAGGCGAGCATGCCCTCGCTGGTGAGACAGATCAGCGAGTAAGCGCCCTCGACCTGCTTCAGCGCGTCGATGAAGCGATCGAGCAGGGTCCGGTAGCTCGATGTCGCAACCAGGTGGATGATCGTCTCGGTGTCCGAGGTCGACTGGAAGATCGAGCCGCGGCGATTGAGTTCGCGGCGGAGCTTGGTGGCATTGGAGAGGTTGCCGTTATGCGCGACGGCGAAGCCGCCCGACGACAATTCAGCGAACAGGGGCTGCACGTTGCGGATGGCGGTCTCGCCCGTCGTCGAATACCGGACGTGGCCAATACCGGCGCGACCGGCGAGCTTGCGGATGATGTCGTCGCGATCAAAGTTTCCGGCGACATGGCCCATTGCGCGATGCGAGTGGAACTGGTGCCCGTCATAGGTGGTGATCCCGGCCGCTTCCTGGCCGCGATGCTGCAAAGCGTGGAGGCCGAGCGCGACGAGCGCCGACGCGCTGTCGGCGCCCCAGACGCCGAATACGCCGCATTCCTCGCGAAGCTTGTCATCGTCGAACGGATTGGTCGTCAGCATGTTCATCTCGCCCCGCAATGCCTGTTGCCGTGCCGGACCCGCCCCCAACAGGTACGCTCGGTAGTACCGATGCGCGCCATATAGGGTGGGCAGGGCGGTTTGTCGCCCCTGGCCGCTTGATTTCGATGTGGATTATGGAACGGCTCGCCTCTTGCGCGCTGTTGCCTGAACCTCAGGTGGCTGGCAGGAACAATGATCGGGGTTCGTGCCTTTCATCACGCCTGCGAATCGACGAGGTCCGGAGAACAGCATGAAGAAGTCGCTCCTGTTGCTCGCTCTGGTCGCCGGCTGCGGCGGTGCCGACCAGGACGGCAACACCCAGGCCGCGGCAAACGCCTCCGCGCCGCAGACCGAGAGTGCAGCAGCGGGCGCAGCCGAGGCTGGATCGACGGCGCTGACCGGTCTGTTCGAAAGCAACACGGGCGATCAGAAGAACCAGCTCTGCATGGTCGAGAAGGGCAGCAGCACCCAGTTCGGCCTTATCGTCTGGGGATCGGACATGCACAGCTGTGCCGGCGCGGGCACCGCCGTGCGCAAGGGCGACCAGCTCAGTTTGACCATGACCGGCGATTCAAGCTGCACGATCGCGGCGACGATGGAGGGCGGCAGGATCACGCTGCCCGCCAGCCTGCCGCAGGGTTGCGCTTATTATTGCGGCGCCCGTGCCAGCATGACCGGGATCAGCTTCACGCGGACCGGCACCAGCGCTGCGGACGCCTCAAGGGCAAAGGATCTTGCCGGAGATCCGCTCTGCTGAGCCCCTCGGCCACAGTGTCGGCCGAGCCGGCGGCTTGACGTTGACGTAACCGTAAACTACCCCTTTGCCCATGCCCGACACCGCGCTTCATTCCGATTTCGAGGCTCCGAGCGAGAAGACCTACACGATCACCGATCTGTGCGAGGAATTCGACGTCACGCCGCGGGCGCTGCGTTTCTACGAAGACGAGGGGCTGATCGCGCCGCGCCGGCATGGGCTTTCGCGCATCTACGGCTGGCGCGATCGCGCGCGGCTCGCCTGGATCCTGCGCGGAAAAAGGGTCGGCTTCAGTCTCGCCGAGATCCGCGAGATGATCGATCTTTATGATCTCGGCGACGGCCGCGCCTCGCAGCGCCGGGTTACGCTCGAGAAATGCCGCGGCCGCGTCGACGCGCTGAGGAAGCAGCGGCTCGACATCGACTCGACGATCGCCGAGCTCGAACGGTTCATCGACATGGTCGAGGCCGCCGACGGCCCGAACCCCTGAGCGCCTGCCGGTCGGGCCGGCGGCGCCCCATACCAGACGTTTTCCCGGAGAGGATGCAATGCCCAGCTACACCGCCCCCGTTCGCGAGACCCGGTACATCTTCGATCACGTGCTCGGGCTCGATCGCTACTCGAACCTGCCGAGCTTCGAGAATGCGACGCCGGATATGGTCGAGGCGATCCTGAGCGAAGGCGGGCGCTTCGCCGCCGAGGTGCTCGCCCCGCTCAACCGCAGCGGCGACGAGGAAGGCTGCACCCGCCATGAAGATGGATCGGTGAGCACGCCCAAGGGCTTCAAGCAGGCCTATGATCAGTTCGTCGAAGGCGGCTGGACGACCTTGTCCGCGCCGGAGGAATTCGGCGGGCAGGGGCTGCCGCAGGTCCTTGCCACGGCGATCAGCGAATATCTGCTGTCGGCCAATCAGGCGTTCGAGATGTACCATGGCCTGACCCAGGGGGCGATCGCCTCGATCCTGGTGAAGGGCTCCGAGGAACAGAAGGCAACCTATCTGCCCAACATGGTCGCGGGACGCTGGACCGGCACGATGAACCTGACCGAGCCGCATTGCGGCACCGATCTTGGCCTGCTCCGCACCAAGGCCGAGCCGCAGGCGGACGGCAGCTACAAGATCAGCGGCACCAAGATCTTCATTTCGTCGGGCGAGCACGATCTTGCCGACAACATCATCCACCTCGTCCTGGCCAAGATCGCCGGCGCGCCCGACAACGTGAAGGGCATCTCGCTGTTCATCGTGCCGAAGTTCCTGGTCAACGACGACGGCTCGCTTGGCGCACGCAACGGCGTCGTTTGCGGATCCATCGAGGAGAAGATGGGCATTCACGGCAATACGACCTGCGTCATGAACTATGACGAGGCGACCGGCTATCTGGTCGGCGAGCCGGAGAAGGGCCTTGCCGCGATGTTCATCATGATGAACGCGGCACGGCTTGGGGTCGGGATTCAGGGCCTGGCACAGGGCGAGGTCGCCTACCAGAATGCCGTCGCTTATGCGAAGGACCGCCGGCAGGGGCGGGCGCTGGTGCCCGATCTGCGCGATCCCAGCGCCAAGGCGGATCCGATCATCGTCCACCCCGATGTGCGCCGGATGCTGATGGAGGCCAAGGCTTACAACGAGGCCGGGCGCGCGCTGGTTCTGTGGGGCGCGCTGCAGGTCGACATCAGCCGCAAGGCGCAGACGGAGGAGGAGCGGGAAGCAGCCTCCGACCTGCTCGGCCTGCTGACCCCGGTGATCAAGGGCTACCTTACCGACAAGGGTTTCGAGACGGCGGTCAATGCGCAGCAGATCTTCGGCGGTCACGGCTACATCCGCGAATGGGGCATGGAGCAGTTCGTCCGGGATGCGCGCATCGCCCAGATCTACGAGGGCACCAACGGCATCCAGGCGCTCGATCTCGTCGGCCGCAAGCTCGGCGCCAATGGCGGCCGAGCGATTCAGGCGTTCCTGAAGATGCTCGCCGAGGATATCGCCGCCGCGAAGAGCGAGAAGGGCGAGGCCGCAACCCTCGCGTCCGCGCTGGAGAAGGCGACAGGCGACCTTCAATCAGCCACGATGTGGCTGATGCAGAACGGCATCACCAATCCGCTCCATGCCGGCGCCGCAGCCTATCCGTACATGATCCTGATCGGCCACGTCTGTCTGGGACTAATGTGGCTGCGGATGGTGCGTGCCAGCGCCGCGGCGATCGCGGCCGGGTCGGAAGATGGCGATTTCCACCGCGCCAAGCTGATCACCGCCCGTTTCTTCGCCGAGCGCATCCTGCCGGAAACCGGCGCGCTGCGCCGGAAGCTCGAAGCCGGCGCCGACACCTTGATGGAATTGCCGGTCGAGGCGTTCTGATCCGACCTAAAGGACGCCTCGCACCCAGGCGGCGAGCTGCTGAAGCGGCATCGCGCCGGCGGTGCGGGCGACCTCCCGGCCCTTGCTGAACAGGATGAGGCTCGGGATCGAACGCACCGCGAAACGGGCGGAGAGGCCGGGCTCCGCTTCGGTGTCGACCTTGCCGAGGCGCAGCTGCGGTTCGAACTCGCCGGCCGCCGCCTGAAGATCGGGGCGAATTGCCGGCAGGGGCCGCACCACGACGCCCTGAAATCAACGAGCAACGGCAGATCGCTGGTGCCGGCGTGCCGATCGAAATTGGCGGCGGTGAGGGTGATCGGTTTGGCCTGGAACAAGGCGGACTTGCACTTGCCGCATGTGCCCTCGCCGAGGCGGGCTTTCGGCAGCCGGTTGGACGCGGCGCAGACGGGGCACGCAACGATCAGCGGATCCGGTAGAGCGGCGGGAGCCATGTCGGCGTGCTACGCTGGCCCGGCGAGATGCTCAAGCCGGCGCGTCACATGGCCCCGCGGTCGACCCGGCGGATGCTGCTGAGAGCCGGGATCGTGAAGGCGGGCATCGTCTCGAACGCAGGCCGGGCGATCAGATACCCCTGGATGTAGCGAATGCCGATCGCCCGGAGCGCGTCGAGCTCGGCTTCGGTCTCGATCCCTTCCGCGACCAGAGTTATGCCGAGCTGCCGGCACATGCGCGCGAGGCCGTCGACGATGACCCGTCGCGGCAGGCTGGTCTCGATGCCGCGGACCAGTTCCATGTCGAGCTTGATGATGTTCGGCTGGAACCGAGCGAGCAGGCTCAGGCCGGCGTGGCCGGCACCGAAATCGTCGAGCGCGGTTCCGAAGCCCATGGCCTGATAAGTCTGGACGATGTTCGCAACGTGGTTCGGATCGGACATCTCCTCGTTTTCGGTGAATTCGAAGATGAGTCGGTCGGTCGGGAAGTCGTTCGAAGCCGCTGTCCTGAGGGTGAGCTGGATGCAGGCCTTGGGCGAGTAGACCGCGTTCGGTAGGAAGTTGATCGAAAGACGCGCGCCGGTGTTCAGGATGCCCGCACGGGCAGCGACTTCGATGGCCTTCACTCGGCAGGATTGATCGAAGGCGTAGCGATTCTCCGAGGTCACCCGCTGCAGGATCTCGCCTGCGGACTCGCCGCCAAGTCCGCGAACCAGCGCTTCATAGGCGAAGGGTAGACCGGTCTCGACGTCCACGATCGGTTGCAGTGCCATCGAGAAATCGAAATCGAGCGCGGCGCCGTCGCGGCAGCCGGCACAGGGGGACGGAAAAGACACGAGCGGGATCCTTGGCGAACGTTCGCGACGTTCCTGCCACGAACGTCGTTAACATCGCGTTCGCAACCTGGATCAGGCATTTGCGGTCATGCCACCCGCTTCAGCTTGCGCCGATCGGCAAGGATCGCGTGCGCCGCATTGTGGCCGGGCGCGCCGGTGACACCGCCGCCCGGATGGGCGCCCGCGCCGCACAGATAGAGGCCGGCGAGCGGCATGCGGTAATCGGCATGGCCAAGCATCGGCCGCGCGGAGAAGAGCTGATCGAGGCCCATTTTGCCGTGAAAGATATCGCCGCCGACGAGATTGAAGCGCTGTTCGAGATGCCACGGTGAAAGCGCCAGGCGCCCGATCACGGAGGCTTTGAAGCCCGGCGCATAGGCGTCGACATGGTCGATGATGTGATCGGCGGCCTCGTCGACCCGCGCCGGCCAGCCGCCTTCGACATTGTAAGGGAAATGCTGGCAGAACAGGCTCGCGACATGGCCTCCCGGTGGCGCCAGGCTGTCGTCCAGGGTAGAAGGGATCAACATTTCGACGATCGGTTCGCGCGCCCATCCCTCGCTCCGGGCGCTGGTGTAGGCGCGATCCATATAGCCGAGCGATGGTGCGATGATGATTCCGGCGGTGAGATGATCGCCGGGCTTCGGACGGCTGGTGAAGCGCGGCAGTTCGGACAGCGCGACGTTCATCCGGAAGGTCGCCGATTCGGCGCCCCATCCGGCCATGCGGCGGCTGATTTCCGGCGCGACCGCACCGTCGGGCAGCAGGCTGCCGAACAGGAATTTGGGATTGACGTTCGCGGCGACTGCGCGGGCCCGGAAGGCCTTGCCGCCGGCGACCACGCCCGTGGCGCGTCCGCGCTCGACGATGATCTCCTCAACCGGCGTGTCGAGGAGGATTTCGACGCCTTTCTCCCGACAGGCCTTGGCCATCGCCTGGGTGATCGCGCCCATCCCGCCGATGGCATGGCCCCAGGCGCCTGCGACTCCCGCCGCTTCCCCGAACAGGTGGTGGAGCAGGACGTAGGCCGAGCCCGGCGCGTGGGGGCTCGCATAGTTTCCGACGACGGCGTCGAAGCCGAACAGCGCCTTGACGATGTCGGTGCGGAAATAGCGTTCGAGGATCTCGGCGGCGGACTTGGTAAAGAAATCGAGCAGCACGCGCTGCCCCTCCAGATCCATGTGCCGGACGCCATTGCCGAGCTTGAGCAGCGAGAGGATGTCGGCAAGGCCGCCGCCGGCGTTGGGCGGCGCCCGGAGCAGCCAGGCGCGAAGCAAGGCGACGACCGAGTCCAGCGCCGCGACATAGGCGTCATAGCCTTCCGCATCGGCGGGCGAATGCCGCGCGATCTCGGCGCGGGTGAGGCCGTTGCGGCCCGAAAGCAGGTGATCCGAGCCGAGCGTCGGCAGGAAATTGTCGATCTTGCGCAGCACCACGCGGAGGCCGTGCCGGTACAGGCCCATATCGTCGATGATCTTGGGGTTGAGCAGGCTGACGGTGTAGCTCGCCGTCGAGTTGCGGAAGCCCGGTACGAACTCCTCGGTTACCGCGGCGCCGCCGACGACGGAACGTCGCTCCAGCATGGTGACCTTCATGCCGGCTGCGGCGAGGTAGTAAGCGCAGGCGAGGCCGTTATGGCCCGCGCCGATGATGAGTATGTCGGATGTCGCTTCGGTCATGACGGACCTATAACGGCCCTGCTGCGGATCGGCGAGGCGATCTTGGCTGCCCGCCTCTCGTGCCTTGTCCGGATCGCGGGAACTCACATATAAAGATATCTTTATATTTGCATCTTCACCCGCTTCCGGGTAGAGCGCGGGCCGTTCGCCGCCCCGCTTCCGGCGGCCTTTTCTTTTCAGGAGACCGTCCGTGGCGACTCAGCCCCAGACCAGCTTTGACGATTATGTGATCCGTGACATCGCGCTGGCCGATTTCGGCCGCAAGGAGATCGAGATCGCCGAGACCGAAATGCCGGGCCTGATGGCGCTGCGTTCGGAATATGGTGCCGCGCAGCCGCTCAAGGGCGCCCGCATCACCGGTTCGCTCCACATGACCATCCAGACCGCGGTGCTGATCGAGACGCTCACTGCACTCGGTGCCGATGTCCGCTGGGCGTCGTGCAACATCTTCTCCACTCAGGACCATGCGGCCGCCGCGATCGCAGCGTCGGGCGTGCCGGTGTTCGCCGTCAAGGGCGAGACGCTGGAGGAATATTGGGACTACGTCGTCCGCATCTTCGACTGGGGGCAGGACCAGACCTGCAACATGATCCTCGACGATGGCGGCGACGCGACCATGTTTGCGCTCTGGGGGGCACGCGCGGAGGCCGGTGAGGAGCTGTTCACGCCGACCAACGAGGAAGAGGAAATCTTCGTCGCGACCCTGAAGCGTTTCCTCGCCGAGCGTCCGGGCTACCTGACCAAGACGGTCGCGGCGATCAAGGGCGTGTCCGAAGAGACCACCACCGGCGTTCACCGCCTCTATGAGCTCGCCAAGAAGGGCAAGCTTCCGTTCCCGGCGATCAACGTCAACGACTCGGTGACCAAGTCGAAGTTCGACAACCTCTACGGCTGCAAGGAATCGCTGGTCGACGCGATCCGCCGCGCCACCGACGTGATGCTTGCCGGCAAGGTCGCCTGCGTCGCCGGCTTCGGTGACGTCGGCAAGGGCTCGGCCGCCTCGCTGCGCAACGGCGGCGCTCGCGTGATCGTGACCGAAGTCGATCCGATCTGCGCCCTGCAGGCGGCGATGGAAGGCTATGAAGTCGTCACCATGGAAGAGGCGGCCACCCGCGCCGACATCTTCGTCACCGCGACCGGCAATGCCGACGTGATCACCGTCGATCACATGCGTGCGATGAAGAACATGGCGATCGTCTGCAACATCGGCCACTTCGACAGCGAGATCCAGATCGCTGCGCTCGGCAACTACAAGTGGACCGAGATCAAGCCGCAGGTCGACGAGGTCGAATTCTCCGACGGCAAGAAGATCATCGTTCTCGCGAAGGGCCGTCTCGTCAATCTCGGCTGCGCCACCGGCCACCCGAGCTTCGTGATGTCGTCCTCCTTCACCAACCAGGTGCTTGCCCAGATCGAGCTCTGGACCAAGAGCGAGACCTATCAGAACGACGTCTACGTCCTGCCCAAGCACCTCGACGAGAAGGTCGCGGCGCTTCACCTGGAGAAGCTGGGCGTCAAGCTCAGCAAGCTCACCGACAAGCAGGCCGCCTATATCGGCGTGCCGGTCGAAGGGCCGTTCAAGCCGGAGCATTACCGCTACTAAGCGGCAGCGCTCGTGCGTTCAGGAGGGCGTCCCCGCAGCGTCGGGGGCGCCCTTCCTGTTTTCCGCCTTCCTGGTTTCCGAATGCCGGCAGGGCGACATACGGCTCCATTGATGCCGCATGCCCGTTCCCCATATATGATGGTAAGGATGGCCGTCCGGCCTCAGCGGAGTTCCAATGACCCAGAGTTTCCCAGTCCTGCCCCTGCGCGACATCGTCGTGTTCCCGCAGATGATCGTGCCCCTGTTCGTCGGGCGCGACAAATCGGTGGCGGCGCTCGAAAGCGCGATGGCGGCGGACAAGCAGATCTTCCTCGTCTCGCAGCTCGATCCGGCCGAGGACGATCCCGATCGCGACGCGCTCTACGATCTCGGCGTGATCGCCACCATTCTGCAGCTGCTGAAGCTGCCGGACGGCACCGTGCGCGTGCTGGTCGAGGGCCAGCAGCGCGCGTCGCTCAGCGCGATCGCGATGCAGGGGACCCACCTCGTCGCCGATGTCGACGCAATCGAGACGGAGGAGCCGGCCGGGGCCGAAGTGTCGGCGCTGATGCGCTCGGTGGTCGAGCAGTTCGAGAATTATTCCAAGCTCAACAAGAAGCTTCCGGCCGAGACTGCCGTTCAGCTCGGCCAGATCGAGGAAGCTTCGCGTCTTGCCGATGCGGTGGCTGCGAACATCAACATCAAGGTTTCCGACAAGCAGACCCTGCTTGCGGAACTGAACCCGGTGCGCCGGCTCGAGATGACCTTCGCCTTCATGGAAGGCGAATTGGGCGTGCTCCAGGTCGAGAAGAAGATCCGCAGCCGCGTCAAGCGGCAGATGGAGAAGACCCAGCGCGAATATTATCTCAACGAGCAGCTCAAGGCGATCCAGCGTGAGCTCGGCAATGAGGGTGAGGATGGTGACGGCGACGAGTTGGCCGAGCTCGGCCGCAAGATCGAGCGCACCAAGCTGTCCAAGGAAGCCAAGGCCAAGGCGACGTCCGAGCTCAAGAAGCTGAAGGCGATGGCGCCGATGTCGGCCGAAGCGACCGTCTCGCGCAACTATCTCGACGTCCTGCTCGGCCTGCCCTGGGGCAAGAAGTCCAAGGTCAAGAAGGACATCGCCGAGGCGCAGGCGATCCTCGACGAGGACCATTATGGCCTTGAGAAGGTCAAGGACCGAATCGTCGAATATCTCGCCGTGCAGGCCCGGACCAACAAGCTGAAGGGGCCGATTCTGTGCCTCGTCGGTCCGCCGGGCGTGGGCAAGACCTCGCTCGGCCGCTCGATCGCGAAGGCGACCGGACGCGAATTCGTTCGTCAGTCTCTGGGCGGCGTGCGCGATGAGGCCGAGATCCGCGGCCATCGCCGCACTTATATCGGCTCGCTTCCGGGCAAGATCGTCTCGAACCTCAGGAAGGCCGGCACCTCGAACCCGCTGTTCCTGCTCGACGAGATCGACAAGCTCGGCCAGGATTTCCGTGGCGACCCGGCATCGGCCTTGCTCGAGGTGCTCGATCCGGAGCAGAATTCGAAGTTCCAGGACCATTATCTGGAGCTCGATTACGACCTGAGCGACATCATGTTCGTCACCACGGCGAACACGATGGACATGCCTCAGCCTCTGCTCGACCGTATGGAGATCATCCGGCTCGAAGGCTATACCGAGGACGAGAAGGTCGAGATTGCCCGCCGCCACCTGATCGAGAAGCAGATCGAGGCGCACGGATTGAAGGAGGGTGAGCTCACCTTCACCGAGCAGGGGCTGCGCACCCTGATCCGTCATTACACCCGGGAGGCGGGCGTGCGGACGCTCGAGCGCGAGATCGCAAAGGTCGCGCGCAAGGCGTTGCGCCGGATCCTGGAAGGCAAGACCGAGAAGGTCGAGATCACGCCCGACAATGTCGGCGAGTTCGCCGGCGTCCAGCGCTTCCGCCACGGTGTCGGCGAGGAAGAGGATCAGATCGGTGCGGTGACCGGCCTGGCCTGGACCGAAGTCGGCGGCGAGTTGCTGAGCATCGAGGCGGTGACCGTGCCCGGCAAGGGCGCGATTCGCACCACCGGCAAGTTGGGCGACGTCATGCAGGAGTCGATCCAGGCCGCCTTCTCGTTCGTCAAGGCGCGTAGTCCGAGCTACGGGGTCAAGCCCAGCGTGTTCGGCCGCAAGGACATCCACGTCCACTTGCCTGAAGGGGCGGTGCCGAAGGACGGGCCGTCGGCGGGCATCGGCATGGTCACGGCGATCATCTCGACCCTGACCGGCATCCCGGTGCGCCGCGATGTCGCGATGACCGGTGAAGTCACTCTGCGCGGACGGGTGTTGCCGATTGGCGGCCTCAAGGAGAAGCTGCTCGCGGCGCTGCGCGGCGGCATCAAGAAGGTTCTGATTCCGGCCGAGAATGAGAAGGATCTTGCCGAGATCCCCGATGCGATCAAGGCGGGCCTCGAAATCCTTCCGGTCAGCCATGTCGACGAGGTTCTCGCACAGGCGCTTGCAACGCCGGTGGTGCCGATCGAGTGGACCGAGGCAGACGAGCTGGCGACGGTTCCGGCGACCGAGCTCGGCAAGGAAGATGGACCGGCCGTGTCGATCCGGCATTGACGGGGCGACGTTCGGCGCGCCTTTGCCTCTGACCCTTCACCAGGTTGAGGGGGCATCATGAGGTGCGCAGGATGAATGGATCATTCCTGCCCTGCAACGAATCTGTCCCGGGAAGGCGCGGTTTTCTCCGGAAAATCCGCGCTTTCCTTTTGACTCGCACGGCGCACCTGACTTTAGATGGACGAAGGCGTGCAGCCGCGATTCCATAAGCAGGGGTTCCAAAGGGATGAACAAGCAGGAGTTGATCGGTCAGGTGGCCGACACCACCGGGCTTAGCCGGGGCGATGCGAGCAGGGCCGTCGAAGGTGTGTTCGACGCGATCACCAATGCGCTGAAGCGCGGCGACGAAGTCCGGCTGGTTGGATTTGGCACCTTTTCCTGTTCGACGCGCAAGGCGTCTACGGGGCGCAATCCCCGTACCGGAGAACCGATGCAGATTGCCGAGTCGACCCAACCCAAGTTCAAGGCCGGCAAGGGCCTCAAGGATTCGGTCAGCCGCTGAGCTTTACGATGGGCGGGCGCGGGGGCGCGCCAGCCGTCGCTCCGCATGGTCTCGCCGCCTTGCCGAACCGCGTATTTTCCCCGCTGGACAGCAGGAAAGCAGCGCATTAGAGACCCCGCAACGACCCGATCCGGGCCGTTCTTCCTTCCGCGCCGCGACCCGGTTGCACGCGGATGCCGGCGTGGGCGCGTAGCTCAGTGGTAGAGCACACCCTTCACACGGGTGGGGTCGTAGGTTCAATCCCTACCGCGCCCACCACGCCTTCTCGACGATGAAACCCTATACGGTGGAGCGTGACGCGATCCGCCTGGCGGTCCGCTTTACCCCGCGGGCGCGCAAGGACGCTTTGGCCGGCATCATCGACGCAGGGGCCGGACGCGCAGCCCTGGCGATCCGGCTGACCGCGCCGCCGGTCGACGGCGCGGCCAATCAGGCGTTGATCGCGTTTCTTGCGTCGGCACTCGGTCTGCCGAAATCCGCTGTGACGATTGCGACCGGCGACAAGGCACGGCTCAAGATCGTACGTCTTGCGGGGGTTACGGTGCCGGACGTCGAGCGGCTGCTGATCTGATAGCGGCCGCCTGGAGCTTCATCATCCCTCGCCAATCGGAGCCCCGAGCTTCTTCGCGATTCGTGCGACCTCCTCGTCGCTCGGCGGATCCGGAAGGTCCTGGCCCGGCGCCAGAGCATCGTCGGGAATGCCTCCCGCGGTACCGGCAATATTCTCGTTCACCGACCGCTCGTTCGGACCGTTGGTGATCTTGGCTCTGTCGTCGCTCATGATCCGCTCCTCCATTGGTGCTAATAGGAAAGAGCGAGAACCGTCGATGTTCCGAAAGGAGGCGCGTGATGACGGGCGAAGACGTGTTGAAGGCACTGCGCGCATGGGGTCTCGGCTTCCCCGGCGCCCATTCCAAATCTCCTTGGCCGGGCCATGACGATCTCGCCGTCAACGACAAGACCTTCGCCTATCTGGCCGCGGACGGGGAACCGTTCAGCCTTTCTGTCAAACTGCCCTACACCCACTCGGTCGCGCTCGATCTGCGCTTTGCAAAGCCGACCGGCTACGGCCTCGGCAAGAGCGGATGGGTGACCATGACGCCGGGCGATGAGGAGATGCCCAGCCTGGACCAGCTCAAGGACTGGATCGACGAAAGCTATCGTGCTCAGGCGCCGAAACGGCTTGTCAGGGAGCTGGACGCCCGTACCTCCTAAGCGGCGCGGGCAAGCCCACCCGGCATCATGGCGTCTGCCACGATCTCGTAGGATCGTATCCGCGCGCGGTGATCCCAAATCTGGGACGTGATCATCAATTCGTCGGCGCCGGTACGGGCGATGAACTGCTCTATCGCCTGCTTGACCGTCGCACGCCCTCCGATCGCCGAGCAGGACAGCACGTCGCCCAGCATCGCTCTTGCCGCTGGCGGCAGCGTCTCGCCATAGCTGGGCAGCGGCGGCGGCAATTTGGTCGGCCGACCGGACCGCAGGTTGACGAATGCCTGCATGACCGAGGTGGCGAGCAGTTCCGCTTCCTCGTCGGTGTCGGCGGCGAACGCATTGAAGCCGAGCATCACATAAGGCCGGTCAAGCTGCGCGGAGGGCTGGAAGCGCTCGCGATAGACACGGATCGCCTCCATCATCGCGGCCGGCGCGAAGTGCGAGGCAAAGGCATAAGGCAGGCCGAGCATCGCCGCGAGCTGGGCGCCGAACAGGCTCGACCCAAGGATCCAGACCGGTATGGCAAGACCTTCGCCGGGGATCGCGCGGACCTTGCGCTGCGGATCGGCAACGAAATAGTCCATCAGCTCGACGACATCGCGCGGGAACTGGTTCTCGTCGGAGGCGAGATTGCGCCGCATCGCCATGGCGGCGGCCCGGTCCGTTCCCGGAGCGCGGCCAAGGCCGAGATCGATCCGCCCCGGATAGAGCGCCTCGAGCGTGCCGAACTGTTCGGCGATCACCAGCGGCGCATGGTTGGGGAGCATCACGCCGCCGGCGCCGAGCCGGATCGAGCTGGTGCCGGCGCCGACGAAGGCAAGCGCGACCGACGTCGCCGCACTGGCAATGCCCGGCATCGAATGGTGCTCCGCCATCCAAAAGCGGCGGAAGCCGAGCCGCTCGCCCGTTTGGGCGAGTTCGAGTGCGTTGCGCAGCGCCTGTCCGGCATCGGCGCCTTCGGCGATCGGCGCGAGATCGAGAATGGAGAGGGGGGTCATCGCAAGGAGATGGGAGGGCGCACCGGCGCTCGCAACCCCGCGCCACGGTGCCGGGATGATGCTTGCTCCCGAGCTTTGCGCTGCCTACGGGATGCGCATGCTGCAGGATCGGTCCTCGAAACGCGCCCCGTGGCGCGCCGAAGTGCGCGCCACGCTGGCGCTCGCCTGGCCGCTGATCCTCACTAACGTCGCCCAGGCGCTGATCCATGCGACCGACGTGATCCTGCTCGGCTGGGCCGGATCGCGTACGCTCGCGGCCGGAACGCTGGGCGTGAATGTCTACAACGCCTTCCTGATCTTCGGCATGGGGTTGATGACGGCGGCCTCGCCGATGCTGGCGCGGGAACTCGGCAGACGGCGCCACAGCGTCCGCGACGTGCGCCGGACGGTGCGACAGGCGATGTGGGCGGCCTTTGCGATTGCAATCCCGGTCTGGGTCATTCTCTGGAACAGCGGCGCGATCCTGGTCGCGATCGGACAGGAGCCGGCGCTCGCCGCAGGTGCGC
Source organism: Sphingosinicella sp. BN140058 (assembly GCF_004135585.1). Taxonomy (NCBI): domain Bacteria; kingdom Pseudomonadati; phylum Pseudomonadota; class Alphaproteobacteria; order Sphingomonadales; family Sphingosinicellaceae; genus Sphingosinicella; species Sphingosinicella sp. BN140058. Next base: position 5,119,939 of record NZ_CP035501.1, read on the forward strand.
AGAGTTTCGTCAGGGCGATGCAGTGGGGCCTGCTGCCCTATCTGTTCTTTCTGGTGCTAAGATCCTTCATTGCCGCGCTGGAGCGGCCCATCTGGTCTTTCGTCGTCGGGCTGGCCGCAGTGGCGTTCAACGCGGTCGCGAATTACGGACTGATCTTCGGCCATTTCGGTTTGCCGAAGCTCGGCCTGCAAGGGGCCGGCATCGGCAGCGCCTGTGCCAACACGTTGATGTTCGCCGGCCTTGCGGCGGTGATCCTTCTTCATCCGCGCTTCCGCCGTTACCGGTTGTTCGGTCGCTTCTGGCGGTCGGACTGGGAACGGTTCCGCGAGATCTGGCGGCTGGGTCTGCCGATCGCCGTCACGCTGGGGCTCGAGATCACGATCTTCAACGCCGCCGTGTTCCTGATGGGCCTGATCGGGGCGGACTCGATCGCTGCGCACGCCATCGCCATCCAGATCGCGTCGCTGACCTTCATGGTCCCGATGGGCCTCGCGCAGGCCGTGACAGTACGCGTCGGATTGGCCTACGGCCGGAGCGATCGGGACGGGGTGACCGTGGCCGGCTGGACAGCGTTTGCACTTGGGGTCGGTTTCATGAGCCTGACCGCGCTTGCCATGCTCGCCATCCCCGGCCAACTCGTTGCCTTGTTCCTGAACGCGTCCGATCCAGCGAGTGTACGGGTCATCCCGCTCGCCGTCTCCTTCCTGTTCGTTGCGGCTATCTTTCAGGTGGTGGACGGCGCCCAGGTCGTTGCGGCAGGCATGCTGCGCGGCCTCCACGACACCAAGGTCCCGATGGCCTATGCGGCGTTCGGCTATTGGGTGATCGGTCTTGCTGTCGCGGTCGGTCTCGCCTTCGGTCTCGGCTGGGGCGGGATCGGCATCTGGACCGGCCTCGCCACGGGTCTGGCTTCGGTCGCGCTGCTGATGGTGACCCGATGGATTCGACGCGAGCGGCTGGGCTTGGTGACCTGATCGGCGGACGTGGCGGCCGCCGCGAGGGTGATGCTCGCATTCGGATCGATCACGGCGACGGACATTTCGCAGCCGGTGGTCGCGCCCTGCATGGCATGCTTGCTGCGGCACTGCAGCAGCCGCGCCGTCTCGGCCGGAGTCGCAAACGAGGTGCCGGTGACTCGGGTCACGGCACCCGCGGCGGTGACCGAAGGCACGGCGACCCCGCGCTGCCACGCGTAATTGTAGGCGCTGGAGCCGGTGCCCGGCTTGTTGGTTCCGCTCCAGGGCAGGCCGGCATCGTCCAGCGCACCCACCAGCACGGCATTGGGGAAACCGGCGGTCGCCATGTCGAGATTGCCCGGGCGCTCGCGCCCGTCGTTGCCGGCGGCGAGCACGACCAGAATGCCCTGTTCCGTCGCTTCGCGGACTGCGGCCGTAATGGCCTTGTCGTCGCGAAGGGCGAGCGAGATGTTGATGGCGTCCACGCCGAGGCTCGCGGCCTTGCGGATCGCCTTGACCAGCGGCTTGGCCGACGGTTGGCAGGGCGGCACCAGCCCCTTTGGACAACCGGCCGGGTCGTCGATCCGGAAGGAGACGATGTTCAGCGCCTGCCGGGACTCGCGAAGCAGGATGGTCGCGACCAGAGTGCCGTGATCGTAGCGCGGCTTGAACGGCTCCCGGGTGTCGTCCGAGGCCATGTCATATTCGGCCGTGACGACGTGGGCGAGTTCGGGCGTGCGCGCGATGCCGCTGTCGATCACTGCCACCACCA